>CAZJOH010000006.1:0-42535 GCA_964547575.1 uncultured Clostridium sp. | reverse complement strand
TTCCCATCGGCGGCGCAAAGGGCGGCTCCGACTTCGACCCCAGAGGCAAGAGCGATGCTGAAATTCTTCGCTTCTGCCAGGCTTTCATGACAGAGCTTTACAGACACATCGGACCCGACGTTGACGTTCCCGCAGGCGATATCGGCGTTGGCGGCAGAGAAATCGGATATCTTTACGGTCAGTACAGACGCATCAAGGGTGCGTTTGAAAACGGCGTTCTTACAGGTAAGGGCATCCCCTACGGCGGCTCACTTATCAGACCCGAAGCAACAGGCTTCGGCGCAACATACTATGCAGTTGAAATGCTCAAGCACTTCGGCGAAGAAATCAAGGGCAAGACCTTTGCTATTTCAGGCTTCGGCAATGTTGCATGGGGTGCAGTAAAGAAGATTACAGAGCTCGGCGGTAAGGTTGTTACAATTTCAGGTCCCGACGGTTATGTTTACGACGAAGACGGCATCAACACCCTCGAAAAGATTGATTACATGCTTGAAATGCGTGCATCAGGCAGAGATAAGGTTCAGGATTACGCTGATAAGTTCGGCGCTGAATTCTTCCCCGGCGAGAAGCCTTGGGGCGTTAAGGTTGACGTTGCAATGCCTTGCGCAACTCAGAACGAAATCAACATGGAACAGGCTGAAAAGCTTGTTGCAAACGGTGTTCCTTACTACATCGAAGTTGCTAATATGCCCACAACAAACGATGCTCTTGCTTACCTTAAGGCAAACTGCAAGGCTGTTGCTCCCTCAAAGGCAGTTAACGCAGGCGGAGTTGCAGTTTCAGCTCTTGAAATGAGCCAGAACTCAATGAGATACAGCTGGACTGCAGAAGAGGTTGACACAAAGCTCAAGCAGATTATGAAGGATATCCACGATAACTCTGCTTTTGCAGCAGAGCAGTACGGTCTCGGCTATGACCTTGTAGCAGGCGCAAACATCGCAGGCTTCATCAAGGTTGCAGATGCAATGATGGCTCAGGGTCTTATCTAAATCACAATATAAGCAACAACTCCCGAAAGAGTAATCCTTCGGGAGTTGATTTTTGTAATCTTATGCCTTGTTGTCGCAGCCGAGAACGTTCTTGATCTTGTGCTCAACCATGCCCTGAATAGCTGTACGGGCAGGAGCAAGATACTGTCTGGGGTCAAAGTGACCGGGATTCTCTGCCATATACTTTCTGATAGCAGCTGTCATTGCAAGACGAAGGTCGGAGTCGATATTGATCTTGCAAACTGCATGTGAAGCTGCCTTGCGAAGCTCGCTTTCGGGGATACCGATAGCATCTTCCATCTTGCCGCCGAATTCGTTAATCTGGTCAACAAACTCGGGAACAACTGATGATGCGCCGTGAAGAACGATGGGGAAGCCGGGAAGCTTCTTCTCGATTTCTTCAAGGATATCGATGCGGATTTTGGGATCCTGACCGGGCTTGAACTTGAATGCGCCGTGGCTTGTGCCGATAGCAATTGCAAGTGAGTCAACGCCTGTTCTTGTAACGAAGTCAATAACTTCAGCAGGGTTTGTGTAGGAAGCATCTTCTGCAGAAACGTTAACATCATCTTCGATGCCTGCGAGCTGACCGAGTTCGCCTTCAACAACAACACCGTGTGCGTGTGCGTAATCAACAACCTTCTTTGTGAGAGCAACGTTCTCTTCGTAGGGAAGGTGTGAGCCGTCAATCATAACTGATGTGAAACCGCCGTCAATGCAAGCCTTGCAGGTTTCAAAGTCGGGGCCGTGGTCAAGGTGAAGAGCGATGGGAAGACCTGTTGTTTCAACAGCAGCCTCAACGAGCTTTACAAGATATGTGTGGTTTGCATAAGCTCTTGCGCCCTTGGAAACCTGGAGAATGAGGGGAGCATTGAGAGCTTTACCTGCTTCAACGATACCCTGAATGATTTCCATGTTGTTTACGTTGAATGCGCCAACAGCGTAGCCGCCCTTGTATGCATCCTCGAACATTTTCTTGGTTGTTACTAATGCCATTTTTATCACTCCTGAAAAATATTTAAACTAACCTTATATATTATATCAAAAAATCAATGAATGTCAACAAAATTAAGCAAACAAGCTTATTATTTCCGTTTTAAGAAGCACGAACACGTTTTTGATTGCGCCGAAGATTTCTTCAACAATGTTATTGTACTCAGTATAAGGCTCGTCAACCTGAAGCTCAAGGCGTGCATCGCCGTTAAGAACGCTGCCTTCGTAGGTATAAAGCACATTATCAAAATTATTTATATCATCCTCATAAAGAGTAAATACTCTTATGCCGTAGGGACCGGGCTTTGCAAATTCGCAGCCGTAGGTGAAGCCAAGCTCAATGCCGTCCCATGTGCCGGTATAACCCTCTGTGTGCCAATGTCCGAAGTAAGCACCGAGAACATCTCCGCACTCCTTCCACGCTTTGAACTGCTCGCTTGTTGCGCCGGGTGCCATTGCACCTGCATGATAACCGCTTGCTATTTCCTGATTAAGACGGTAGCATTTTGTTCCTTCAATGCTTGCGCCCTCATCCCAGAAGTTGCATTCTTCAAAGAGATTGCCTATATCATCCGTGGGAATATGCTGGAAAAGGATCGAAGGCACAGGTTCACCGCCGTTTGCAGCCTTAAGGGCGGCGCTTTCAGCTTTATACCATGAAATCTGTTCTTCCTTAACGGAATTTGTTCCCGTATCCATCATCCAGATATTGAAAACGGTTTCTTTGCCGTCGCTTGATTTGATTTCAAGGTTGAAATCTATTCTGCCGTCGGCATCGTTGCTCTCGTCAACGGTAAGGCTGTTTTCATAGCTGTTATAGATTTTGAGCCAATCCTCGTTTGTTACACCGCTTTTATAATCATTATTGCCCTGGCAAACCGCAAACGGAATTCCTCTGCTTTCAGCCTCAGCAAAAACAGCTGCACATGTTGCGGTAACATTGGCAAGAGTCTGCTCATAGCTGTCAACCTCAACGCCTTCACGGAAGGGTTCATCATCAATTCCGATATCGCCTATACGGCTGTCCTCAACAATATCGCCCGTAAAAACTATAAGGTCGGGGTTTGTCTGCTCGATTGAAATTTTAATAAGATTCACCATATCATAAGCGGGATTGTGGTCATCCTGCGGATCGCTTATATGGAGAACGGTGAATTTGCCGTCTGCACCGAATTTAAGAGTGCTGTCTTCTGCATATGCAATAACGCAGAACGAAAACAGAAGCGAAGCGGCAAGTAAAATGCTGATTATCTTTTTCATTTTTACTCCTTTATACTGCGGCGGGAGCAAGCCTCCGCCCTACGATTGATTTATGAAATGATTATGTTCAGTAACATTTGACTGATGAGAAATGATGGCGGATGGCATTTTTCCCGCATGAAGGCGTATCAGGTATACGTCGATTGCAAAAAACGTCATACGGCACATTTACCACGGTCAAATTAATATTTATCCATGCTTTCAACATCCAGCACAAACACCGTTGCACCGCCGACGGTAACTTCTTCCTCGAGGCTGTTATTCTGGAGTCCTCTGCCGAGTGAGCCTGTTGTCATGGCAACCTTATTTCTTGTCATTGAATATTCACGGATAATTTCCTTGGCTCTTGCAACCTTGTCATCCTCTGCACCGATAAGAAGGGTCGTGTTGCCTATCATAAGGAAGCCGCCCGTTGTTGAGAGCTTTGTTACGCTGTAGTTTTCTTTGGTAAGTGTTGCGGATACAACCGCACTGTCATCATTATTTACAATTGCAAGTATAAGTTTCATTTATCTTCTTCCTTTCATTACATATCAGGTAAAATAAGCTTCTGGCTGCGCTTATCAAGCTCATAGATATTCGGTATTTCGTAGCGGTTATCGTTGCCGTCCTTTATGAGAATACGCTTATCGTAAAACATCTTCATGGACTGGATATGGTTGATAATCTCAAAGGTATAAACGCCTCTGTCCGTTTCAACATTCCAGAGCCAGATTTTGTGCTTTTCGCTGCGGCTTATGAGCCTTGTTATCTTCGGAATTCTGTAATATTCCTCAAGGCAACCGAGAAGCAATTCCTTCTGCGAAGGCTCCATGTTATCGAGCTTTCTGATTATGAACTGCTCATCGCCGTTTTCGTCAAGGAAGGTTATGTATTCCGAAAGACCGCTGACGGGAAACAGCCTGCGAGGTTCAAGATTTGTGAATTTTTCGCCCGTGAAGAACTCCACATCGCAGAATATCTTATCTTTTACGGTTATGCGGATTTCGTTGCCGTCTATAAAATTTCTTGACATATGAAGCCCTCCTTATTCAAAATTTTCCGCAGCCTTTTCAGCCGCAACCTGCTCACTCATGGACTGAATCTGAATGAGCTTATAATACTTGCCCTTAAGCGCCATAAGCTCCTCGGGCGAGCCGAATTCGATTATGTTGCCCTTATCAACAACGATGATTTTATTTGCCTTGCGGAGAGTTGAAAGACGGTGGGCAATCATAAGAGTTGTTCTGCCCCTGATAAGGCGGTTAATTGCATCCTGGATGAGTTTTTCCGTTTCGGAGTCAACAGCCGAAGTTGCTTCGTCAAAAATCAGAACACCCGGATTTTTAAGAACGGCTCTTGCGATTGAAAGACGCTGCTTTTCGCCGCCCGAAAGACCTACGCCTCTTTCGCCGAGCAATGTATCATACGCATCGGGAAGGCGTGAAATAAAGCCGTGAGCATTCGCTATATCGGCGGCATTGAGCACCTGCTCGGGATGAGCATTGGGAAGTGAATAAGCAATATTATTAAATATCGTATCACGGAACATCATGGGCTCCTGCTGAACATAACCTATCTGTGAACGGTAATATGACATATCGATATCACGGATATTAACACCGTCAACCAGAATTTCGCCCTCATAATCATCATAGAAACGCATGAGCAGATTTATGAGAGTTGATTTGCCCGAGCCGGTTGTACCGACAATACCTACAACATCACCCGGTTCGATAACAAAATTGATATCGTTGAGCACTTTCTTTGAGCGGTCAAAGGAGAAATTGACGTTTCTGAATTCAATTTTGCCCTGCATAACGCCCATATCCGAGCCTTTTCCGAAATCGTGCTCAGGCTCGGCGTTTATAATATCCATAACCTTTTCGGTTGAAGCGAGCGCATTCTGATATGAGTCGCTTAAATTCGCAAAGAAGTTAACCGGATTATAGAACATGCTCGTATAAGAAATAAACGAAACAAGAACACCGAGAGAAAGCTTATCGGGAGTATTTATAACCATGTTACCGCCGACAAACCAAATGATAACCGAGCCGCAGGTAATCAGGAAGGTTATTGCAGCAGGAAAAATCGCCGCAACCTTTGCAACCTTTTTATCCTCTGCAAGCCAATCATCAACATGATACGAGAATTTGCTTATGGTTTTTTCTTCTTTTGAAAATGATTTTACTATTCTTATACCCGGTATCGTATCGGCAAGAATGCTTGAAATTGCAACACCTCTGCGCCATATTCTTCGGTAAAGAGGTCCGATTTTTCTGCCGAAAAACCTGCTGCATACAACAACCACAGGCACGGGAATAAGTGAAAGAAGAGTAAGACGCCAGTTCATGCTCAGCATTATTATGATAATACCTATCATCATAAAGAGCTGAACAACGGCTTCCTGCGTTATTCGCAGCATAAACTGCTGGAGAACGGTTGTATCGGAATTAACTCTGTTGATAACCGAACCCGTTGAGGTTTTGTCGTAAAACTTCATCGGAAGGTACTGCGCTTTTGCGTATATTTCTTTTTTGAGGTCGGCAATTATTCCGTCGCCTGCAACACGCAACACATAAGAACGCCATGCACCGATTGCATACTGTACAAAATACACTCCGAGAAGGAAAAGAATGATTATAAGAAGCATTCTTTTATCTCTGTTCGGAATGATATTATCCACCATCATGCTCGTAACATAAGGCGGAACAAGCGCCGCACCCGTTGTAATTATTGAAAGAACGATGCAGAAAAGCAGCTTGCCCATATAAGGCTTTATGTACTTATAGAGGGTTGAAACCATTTTCTTTTTGCCCTTGCAGTTAAGGCATTCTGAATTAGGCGATGCAAGCTTTCTTCCGCATTTCGGGCAGAATGAGCGCAGATTTTTGAAAGTAACCTCAACGGCGGCAAATCTGCTTTCAATGCTCTCGCCCTCATTGACCTTTGTTATGAAATCCGCAACAGCATCGCACATATCAGCCACGGCAAAGGTGAATCTCATAAGGTCAATGGTTGAGCCGCCCGTGGTTTTTGCCTTAAGCACCGCATTACCGTACATTCTTTTAACAGAAATTTCGGCAATATTGGCAAAATCCAGACTGACAAAGCCTTCGTCAAAGCCGTCACCGACTGCAACTATTCGGCTGTCGGTAACATATACCGCACCCTCACCGTAGTTGCTGTTAACGGCAAGGTCGCCCGTAACAGCAAAAAGCGGTTTTTCCTTGCCCTTGAACTGTTCTTCGGCAATTCGGACAATTTCAGCACTTGCGGGTTTGTTGATCAACAAATCCTTCGGTATCATTCTATTCACTCCTTTTTAAGGAATTTCGACTTCATTCTATGTCCAAAAATCCGATAAGTCAACAGTAATTTTCAATTTTTTCATATTTCGTTGAATTGCATAAAAACGGCCTCATGTTTTTTTACATGAGGCTGAAATTTTACATAAACTTACTAATGTTTTCTTTTATATATTCACCGGCAATGCGGCAGATTTCATCGGCAGAAAGATTATCCGCAAACTCTTTATCAAGTGCATCTATTGTCTCGGGAATCATCGATACGTCTTCATTTTCGGAATCAAAAGCATTATATTCTTTTTCAAACACTTCGGATGCCTTGCCGCCGAAAAGCTTTTTCACGGCATTAAAAGCTGTGCCCGTAAGAGGCTGACCATTTGCCCTGAAGAATTCACTCAGAGCATTTTCACCGTCCTCAACAACAAAAGAAAGGGCATAGATATCCCTCTGCTCTTCGTTGAGAGCATTAAATTCGGCAACCATATCACCGGCATCTGAAATTCTCTTCTGAAGATTAAGGGCAACACCTTTGAAAAGTCGGGTTACGTCTGCACTCTTGACTGCTTTTTCGGTAAGAACCGAAAACTCATTGCGAAGTTCATTTTCTTCCTTGAATTTCTTCATCAATGCCTCGTTTGCCTTTGATCTTTTTGCGCTTGCCTGACCGGCTTTAACGCATACAAACAACGTAAGCAGGATAACAGCAGCCATTATCGCTATAAGATACGGTCTTTCAAGAAAATACTGAATCATAGTTTACTCCTCTAATAACAATTTATATATATCGCCTTTTTTGAGTCCGCTCTCTTTGGCTGCAAGCTTTGCCGCCTGAGTTTTGCTTTCTCCCTTTTCAACAAGCTTCATGGCATATTCCGCCGCCTGCTCAAGAGTCATCTGCTCTCTTTTTTCAGGCTCCGCACCTTTGACGATAAGCACTATTTCGCCCTTTATCGGCTCATTCGAGTACTTCTCCGAAGCTTCGCAGAGTGTTGTCTTTATAACCTGCTCATGTATTTTCGTAAGTTCCCTGACTATTGCAATTTCTCTGTCACCCAAAGCCTTGTAAAGGTCGGCAAGGGTTTGCGCAAGCTTATGAGGTGCTTCATAAAAAATCATTGTTCTCGTTTCGCCGACGAGCCATGAAATATGCTCTTTTCTCTCGGATTTCTCAACGGGGAGAAAGCCTTCAAAGGTGAATCTCTTTGACGGCATTCCCGATACCGCAAGAGCCGTTGCAAAGGCGCAGGGACCGGGAACAGACTCGATTTTTATCCCTTTTTCCATGCAGAGCTTAACCAAATCCTCGCCCGGGTCGGATATCGCAGGCATTCCCGCATCGGTTACTATTGCGCAGTTTTCGCCCGATAAAATTCTCTCTGCAATAACGGGACCACGCTCAAAACGGTTATGTTCAAAATAGCTGACCATCGGTTTTTTGATTTCAAAACGGTTGAGAAGCTTGAGAGTTACCCTTGTATCCTCTGCAGCAATAAAATCGCAGTTTTCAAGAGCTTCAAGCGCTCTCGGAGAAATATCGCCGAGATTTCCTATCGGAGTGCCCACAACATATAAAGTTCCGCTCAAGCTATTCACCTCTGTTTTCCAAAAGATAGTCGCCGTAGATTTTTTTCATTTCATCGGAATATCCGCCGTCTGCACCGTGAACAAAAAGCTCGGGTTCAACGGTTATGCCCGATTTGCCGCCTCTTCTGCCTTCAATAAGCACAAGCCACGGAGCTTTACCGGGGCATTTGGAAACAAACTTCATTCTTTTCGGCTCAATACCCGCCGAATGCATTTCGCAGATTAATTCCGCCGTTCTTTCCGGTCTTATGCACATACAAAGCCTGCCGCCGAAATTGAGAAGCTTTTTCGCAGTCTGACAGATATCGCTTAAAAGGCACATGGTTTCATGCCTTGCGATTTTATCCGCACCGCTTCTGCTTTCTATTCCTGCACCGCTTGCTTTATAGGGCGGATTCATCGTTACAACATCAAAACAGCCGAAAGGAACGACTCCTTTAAGCTCCTTCAAATCCGCATTGACTGCCGTAAGTCTTTCGGAAAGATTATTATATTCTATAGCCGCATTTATCTGTTTGGCGCCGAGCGGTTGAATCTCTACGGCAGTTATTCTGCCCGTTTCTTTTTTGCACCAGAGAAGCGGTATTATTCCGCAGCCCGAACCGAGATCACAGCACATCGCCCTTTTTGAAGGATTTGCAAAATCCGCAAGCAATACGGCATCCGTTCCGAATGAATGAGCATCCGAAACAAAGGCTGTAACACCCGAGCCGAGATATTCCTTTCTGAATCCGTCCATGGCAATTCTCCGAAAATTTAATTAAATAATTATATCACTATTAAAGGAAAATGTAAAGAGCAGGATCACCTGCCCTTCTTTGTGTAAAATGAAATTATAAATATGGTTGATATAATCATTATAAATCCGATTATATCCGTTCCCGTAAATTCGGTGCCGAGCCATACGGCGGAAATTACCGTTGCGGAAACGGGTTCAATGCTTGAAATTATGCTTGCCTTTGTTGCTCCGATAAGATGTATTCCTTCAAGATAGAAAGTATATGCGATAACCGTACCCAAAAGAATAATTCCTGCCATTGCGCCAACAAGAGCAAGGCTGATTTCCGGCATAACTTCCCAAGGTCTGAAAACGGGAAGCAGGATTATTCCGCCTGCAAGCATTCCCCATCCGAGAACCGTCGGCGTATCGTAGTCTTTAAGAAGCGGAGCAGGAATAAGCGAATAGCACGCAAGAAAAACAGCCGACGCTATTCCCCAGAAAAGAGCATAAGTTGAAACGGCAAGAGAACCGATATCGCCTCCCGTTGCAATAACAAATGTTCCGCCCACCGCAAGGATAATAGCAATTATCTCCGCAAAAGCAGGAAGCTTTTTATTTTTCAGACAAACAAAAACGAGAATCATTACGGGCGAAAGATACTGAAGAACGGTTGCCGTACCTGCATTGGAATGCTCAATTGCCGTAAAATATGAATACTGGCACAAAATCAATCCGAAAAGCGTGAATGCCGACATGCACGCAAAATTCTTTCTGCCCCTCCACACGCCGAAAATATCCGATTTATGCTTTACGGCACTCAATGCAAGCAGAATTATTCCCGTTGAAATCATTCTTACCGTTACTATCCACTTTGAATCAACGCCGTGATATGTAAAAAGATACTGACCGCATGAGCCTGAAAATCCCCAGAATATTCCACCGAGAAGAGAAAGAACAACTCCTGCCGCCGTTTTTGAGTTATTATTCATAACAACACCTCTGAACGTTTGGAATAATACCATAATCAAAATATAAAATCAATATAATTCGGCATAATCCGAAGTCAGAACACCTATAATTTCTTTGACCTTTGCCCAAAATCAAAAACTTAAAAATCAAGAAAAATGAAGAAAATCGAAGAAATTCGATGATAATTCAAGATTTCGAAATACAATCGAACAAATTTGACCTTTTTTGACCTTTGACCTTTTGACCTTCCCTGACTATAATGTGATTAAGGTCAAAGAAAGTCAAAGTTGACACAAACGAAAGAGATGGTTTTATGAGTTTAAGCAATCAGATAGCAAGAATTCTTATGGAGATGCTCGAAAATGACGGCACGACAGAGATTCAGCGTAACGAGCTTGCACAAACCCTCGGCTGCGTACCGAGCCAGATAAACTATGTTATATCTTCAAGATTTACACCCGAGCAGGGATATATTGTTGAGAGCAGACGAGGCGGCGGCGGTTACATCAAGATAACAAGAGTAAAGCTTGATAAGCCTTCGCTTATAATGCACACGGTAAACTGCATAGGCGACTCTCTCGATTATGCTGCCTGCCATGCAAATGTTATGAATCTTCTTCATAACGGCTCGATAGACGCATACAGCGCAAGGCTTCTGCTTGCGGCAACGGGCGAAAATTCACTCCGTGCCCTCCCCTCACCCGTCAGAGAAAGAGTCAGAGCATCAATATTCAAACAAATGCTTATTACGATACACAGAAAGGATGATTGATCATGTTATGTCAGAATTGCGGAAAGAATGAAGCAACAACCCACATCAAGCAGATTATCAACGGTGATATGGCAGAGAGCCATCTCTGCTCCGACTGCGCCGCACATCTCGGTTATTCGGATATGTTTTCAGGCTTCGGTCTGAATCTTTCCGAGCTTTTCGGCGGATTTCTCGGCGATATGATGCCGTCGATATCCTCGGGCAAAACTCAGAGATGCACAAAATGCGGAACATCATTTGAGGAAATTGTCCGTGACGGCAGAGTAGGCTGTGCAGAGTGCTACTCAACCTTCTACGATCGCCTGCTCCCCTCAATCCAGAGGATTCACGGCAAAATCAAGCACAGCGGCAAAGTGAGCACCGCACCCGCCGAAGCTCCGAAGGTTGAAACAACGGAAGAAAAAATCGAAAAGCTCAGAGCAGCAATGAACGAGGCTGTTGCAAAGCAGGAATTTGAAAACGCCGCAAAAATCAGAGATGAAATCAAGGCACTTGAAGGAGGCGAAGCATAATGAACAAATGGTATTTTGAAAAAGGCGACCAGGGCGATATCGTTGTAAGTACACGCATACGTCTTGCAAGAAATCTTTACGACTTTCCGTTTCCCGCAAAGCTTGATATCAACGGCAAAAACAAAGTAAATGAGCTTATAAAGGGAATACTTTTTGAGAATGACCGCAAGGATTTCAGCTATATTGAAATGAAGGATTTATCGAGAATTCAGGCGGTTTCACTGGCAGAAAGCCACCTTATCAGTCCCGAGTTTGCCTCCAAGAAAGACGGCAGTGCGCTTGTTCTTTCTTCCGACGAAAGCGTAAGCATTATGCTCTGCGAGGAAGACCATATACGTCTTCAGGTTATGAAATCGGGTCTTGCGCTTGAAGAAGCATACGATATCGCAGATAAGCTTGACCGAATGATTGACGGCAAGGTTAAATATGCGTTTGATGAAAGAATCGGCTATCTTACACAGTGCCCGACAAATCTCGGCACGGCAATGAGAGCATCGGTAATGCTTCATCTGCCTGCACTTACACGCTGCGGTCAGATGACAAAACTTGCAAACACGGTTTCAAAGCTCGGTCTTACAATAAGAGGTGCAAACGGAGAAGGTTCACAGCCCATCGGAGATATGTACCAGATAAGCAATCAGATAACTCTCGGAATTACCGAAGAAACGGCAATTGCAAACCTCAAATCCATTGTTTTGCAACTTGTTTCGCAGGAGAGAGCAGCAGCAGCAGAGCTTGTTAAAAAGCCTGCAGAAGAGGATAAAATCTTCCGTGCTTTCGGTATTCTCAAGAATGCAAGACTTCTTAATACCAACGAATTCATGGAACTTATTTCGATAGTCAGACTCGGTGCAGCAAAGGGTCTGATTAATATACCGATTGAAAAAATCAACGAGCTGACCGTCAGCATGCAGCCTGCAACTATAAGTGCCGCAAATTCTGAAGCAAACACACCTGCTTTAAGGGATGCGTTAAGAGCAAAAGCCGTTCGTGAGGCACTGGCATAGCAGAAATACGGTTTTATTATAGGGGGATAAAAATATGTACAGATTTACGGGCTTTACACAGAAAGCCAATGATGCATTGAACAATGCAATTACTGCGGCCGAAAATCTCGGTCACACATATGTAGGCAGCGAGCATATTCTGCTTGGTCTGCTTAAGGAAAGCGGCGGAATGGCATATACTGCTCTTTCCGCCAAAAAGGTAAGCTACAGCGAGGTTGAAGCAATAATCAGAAGCAGCATGGGAATCGGCTCGCCCACGGTGCTTTCGCCAAATGACTTTACGCCGAGAACCAAAAATATTATAGATACCGCCATTCTTCAGGGCAGAGGAATGGGGCATTCATATATAGGAACGGAGCATATTCTCATGGGTATAATCCGTGAGGGAACAGGTGCGGCAACTGAAATTCTTGCGAGTATGGGTGTTCAGCCGCAGGAGCTTCTGCGTGACCTTACAAACGCACTCGGCAGCAATTCTTCGCCTTCAAGCAGCCAAAAGAATGACACAAAAGAAAAATCGGATACGCCCACTTTAAGCCAATTCGGCAGAGATTTAACGGTTCTTGCAACACAGGGAAGAATTGACCCCGTTATCGGCAGACAGAAGGAAATAGAAAGAGTCATTCAGATTTTGAGCCGCCGTACCAAGAATAACCCCTGCCTCATCGGTGAACCCGGTGTAGGCAAAACGGCAATTGCAGAAGGACTTGCCCTTAAAATCGCAACGGGCGAGGTTCCCGAATTATTGAGAAACAAGCGCATAATCACGCTCGACCTTACCGGAATGGTTGCAGGCACAAAATACAGAGGTGACTTTGAAGAAAGAATAAGGAACGCCATTGAAGAAGTTAAAAAGGCGGGAGATATAATTCTATTCATAGATGAGGTTCACACCCTTATCGGTGCAGGCTCGGCGGAGGGTGCTGTTGATGCCGCAAACATCTTGAAGCCGTCTCTTGCAAGAGGTGAGCTTCAGGTAATCGGTGCAACAACCCTCGAGGAATACAGAAAGCATATTGAAAAGGATTCCGCTCTTGAAAGAAGATTCCAGCCTGTCACCGTAGGCGAACCCTCGGAGGAGGAAGCAGTTGAAATCCTTAAGGGTCTGCGTGATAAATACGAAGCTCATCACAAGGTAAGAATCAGCGACAATGCAATTTATGCGGCGGTTAAAATGTCCTCTCGCTATATCGGCGACAGATATCTGCCCGACAAAGCCATTGACCTTGTTGACGAAGCTGCTTCGAGAGTGCGTCTGAGAGCATTTACCGCTCCGCCCGATTTAAAGGCACTCGAGGATAAAGTAAAATCACTTGGCGAAGAAATGCAGTCAGCTGTCAACTCACAGGATTTTGAGCATGCCGCCGCATTGAGAGATGAGAAAAACAAAATCGCTAAAGAGCTTGAAAATGAGCGTCAGCTCTGGAAAGAAAAAAGCAACCGCTCAACAGGCGAAGTCGGTGAGCAGGAAATTGCCGCTATCGTTTCGCAGTGGACGGGAATTCCCGTTGTTCAGCTCACGCAGGAGGAAAGTCAGCGTCTTCTTCACATGGAGGATGAGCTTCATGAGAGAATTGTAGGTCAGGAAGAAGCTGTCAGCGCAGTTGCAAGAGCAATCCGCAGAGGCAGAGCAGGTCTTAAAGACCCGAAGCGACCCACAGGCTCGTTTATTTTCCTCGGACCTACGGGCGTAGGCAAAACCGAGCTTTGCAAAACCCTTGCCGCCTCAATATTCGGCGATGAAAACGCTATGATAAGGCTCGATATGTCCGAATATATGGAAAAACACACGGTTTCAAGACTTGTAGGCTCTCCTCCCGGATATGTCGGATATGACGAAGGCGGTCAGCTCACAGAAAAGGTGCGCCGCAGACCGTATTCCGTTGTTCTTTTTGATGAAATCGAAAAGGCACACCCCGATGTTTTCAACATGCTTCTCCAGATTCTGGAGGACGGTATTCTCACAGATTCGCAGGGAAGAAGGGTTGACTTCAAAAACTGCATTATTATAATGACTTCAAACGTCGGTGCAAAGAAGATCTCACAGAGTGGTCAGGGCACACTCGGATTTGCTCCCGAAAAATCCGAAACAGCCGATGAAAAGAAAATCCGTGAAGCGGTTATGGGTGAGCTGAAAAATGTTTTCAAACCTGAATTTCTCAACAGAGTTGATGATATCATTGTTTTCCGTCAGCTTGCTCAGGATGATATAAACGAAATTGCACGCAGAATGCTTGCCACTCTTTCAAAGCGTGTAAAAGAGCTTGATTTTGAGCTCGAATTTTCCGATGAGACTGTTGCTCAAATCGGCAAAGCCGGATTCGACCCTATATATGGTGCAAGACCTCTGCGCAGAGCTATTCAGCAGCAGATTGAGGATAAGCTTTCCGAAGCACTTCTCGAAGGAAAGCTTTCAGCCGGCAAAAAATATATATGCACACCTGACAGCACCGGATATTCCTTCAATGAAACAACCTGATAAACACAAAGGCAGGATACAGCACCATGTATCCTGCCTTTTAAATTAATAGTTAAATAATTATTAATTTAACATATTTCTATTGTTTTTTTTACAAAAATCTGTCATAATGCATTTAAGTGATAAAAAACTGAACAAAACATATCGGAGGACAAAAAAATGAAAAAAGCCATTATCGCTATAGTTGTTATTGCAATCGCTGCCGCAGCTGCAGTCGGCATTTACTTCGCAGTCGGAAACAACAACACGCCTGACGAACCTGCAACAGAGCTTCTTGTTACAAAAGACTCTATCGGCGAAAGAATAACCCTTCTTGAAGCACTTATCAAGAATCCCGACAGATATAAGACTCATCTTGCAGAAAACTACGGTCTCGGCATTGAAAAGGCAGAGGAATTCTATGCCGCTCCTGAAAACTGGCTCACATTTGAGCAGATTATCGTTATTGAAAATATCGGCGATACAAACTATACAGTATACGGTTACGAAGTAAAAGATAACGGTAAAAACGGTATTTATATCAACACTTCCACAGGCGGCGAAATAGGTATCGCTCCCGGAGGATCTGCTACCACAAGCTTCAGCGTTCTTTGCTCCGACATTGAGCTTTCAAGCGATGAGGTTAAGGCTCTTGTTGACGAAATGGAAGTAAGCGTTGTTTACACAAACACCCCCACAGAATATGCAGACGGCACAATGAGCGTTGAAGAAACAAAAACTGCCGCTATTGTAAAGGAAACCAAATAAAATGAATTTCTTCTCACGAAACAAGGCTCCGTCGGGACCTCCCGAATTTATTATAGTCGGACTCGGAAATCCCGGCAAAAAATATGAACTCACCCGCCACAATGCAGGTTTTTTGTTTGCAGACCTTCTGGCGGATAAAAACAGCGAAAAAATAAGTAAAATTCAGTTCAAGTCAGTGACCGCCAATATAACTCTTGGCGGTCACAGGTGCTTGCTTATCAAGCCGCAAACCTTCATGAATAACAGCGGTGAAGCGGTAAAGCAGGCAGCGGCTTTCTATAAAATACAGCCTGAAAACATCATTGTTGTTTTCGACGATATCTCTCTTCCTTGCGGCAAAATGCGTATCAGACGCAAGGGAAGCGACGGAGGACATAACGGAATAAAGAGCATTATCTATCATCTCAATTCCGATACATTTCCGAGGATAAAGCTTGGCGTGGGAGAAAAGCCGCACCCCGATTATGACCTTGCAGACTGGGTGCTTTCCTCATTTAAAAAGCCCGAGCTTGATGCATTGAGAGATTCTGCCGAAAACGCCTGCAAAGCGGTTGAAATGATGATTCAGGGCAACATTGACGGTGCAATGAGCAATTTCAACGGCTGATTATCTTGCCATTGATGCAATACCGTCTATCATGCTTTCCATGCTTTTCATACATTTGGCAACATTCTTTTTGCAAGCTTTCATGCCGCTCTTTGACATCATTTTAGTGCTTGCAACAGCAGCTGCCGTACCCACAGCAAGACCGATGCCGATACTCTTTGCCATTGTCATGCTTTTTGATGATGAAAACACTTTTATCCCTCCAATCACAGATATTCATTAATATTTTAACCTTGGTCGGGGATAAAACAAATGTTAATATTTTTTAAGGAAGTCATATAATGTCAACTTTAAATATTGTTCTTGTTGAGCCTCAGATTCCGCAGAACACAGGCAATATTGCAAGAACCTGCGCCGCAACAGGTGCAAAGCTGCACCTTGTTGAGCCTATGGGCTTTCGTATTGATAATGCAAAGCTCAAAAGAGCAGGGCTTGATTACTGGCATTTGCTCGATATTACTTATTATGAGAATCTTGATGATTTTTTTGAGAAAAATAAAAACGGAAACTTTTTTTATTTTTCAACCAAAGCAGCTAAAATATACTCCGAGATTGAATATCCTGATAACAGCTATCTTGTTTTCGGCAAGGAAACCGCAGGTCTTCCCGAAGAGCTTCTTCACGATAACCCCGAAAGATGCGTTCGTCTGCCGATGATAAATAACAGCTCTGCAAGAAGCCTCAATCTCTCGAATTCCGTTGCTGTGGGCGCTTACGAGGTGCTCCGTCAATGGAATTTCCCTGATTTGCTTTGCAAAGGTAAACTTACCAAATTTGATTGGAGTGAACAAAAATGAAACCGTTAACCGCAGCATATAAGGCTCTTGATTTTATTCTTACGGCACAGTCTAAACACCTGACGGAGAAAAAAAGCACAAGCCCTCTTGAAAAAGGAAAATTCAACTGTACTCCGAGAGCAAAAAGCGAGCTGTTTTCGCTTGGCTTTTCAAAAGAAAGCATTCTTCCCGATGATGTTAACAAAAAGAAATATTATATTGCAGGTTACGGCGAAAACAAGCCTGCCAAGGGTGTGCTCGATGCACCTCATACCCATGCTGTCTGGATCGATGACCTTTCCGGTCACGGCGGAATAGTTATTGTTTCGCTTGACTGCGTGGGTCTGCTCAACAGCGATGTGAACAAACTTCGCTCAAGACTCAGTGAATTCTCAAAGCTTTCGGGCTGCCGGTCAATAAACATAGTGTGCACACACAACCACGCAGGCATTGACACAATGGGAATCTGGGGTCCCCTGCCCTTAAGCGGCAAAGACCCGAAATACATGGAGCTTGTTTTTTCACAAACCGTAAAAGCCGTTGAAAAGGCTTATGCTTCGAGAAAAATCGGTAAGCTCTGGCTTGGTAAAACCGAAGTTCCCGATATGCAGGAGGATATCAGAACTCCGATTGTTTATTCAAAAACACTCACCCGTCTGCGTTTTGTTCCGGAGGACGGGTCAAGAGAAACCTATATAATTAATTTTGCATCGCATTCCGAATCGCTTCAGGGTTGTAATGAGCTTGTAAGCGCAGATTTTCCCCATTATTTCAGAGAAAAAATCCGTGAAAAGACGGGCGCCGAAACACTTTACTGCGTAGGTGCAATCGGCGGTATGATAAGCATGGATATTCCGAACGAAAAGGAAATCCGTGATAACGGCAGCGATTTTTCACAGTCCACCGCAGATATCGGCAGAAAGCTTGCAGACTATGCGCTTGCAATTGAAAATGAAACGTTGCTCAAGCCCAAAATCGGATTTATCCGTCAGGAAGTCTACTTCAAGGCGGAAAACCTTCTGCTTCTTATTGCTGCAAAGGCAGGAATCCTTAAGGCAAAGGAATACAGAATGTCTGACAAATCAGGTTTTGCAATGAAATCTGAAATCAGCTATCTCGAAATTGATTCTCTCAAAATACTTATGCTCCCATGTGAAATTTTCCCTGAGCTTGTTTATGGCGGTTATCTCACCGCAGAGGAATCAGCAACGGGATACGGAGCTGAAATCAATCCCTTGCCGCTTCAGGAAATCATCGGCGATGATGTTATGATAATCGGTCTTGCAAATGATGAACTCGGCTATGTTCTGCCTCCGAACGATTTTATTCTTCATCCCGAAACACCGTATTTTGAAAACGGACGTGACATCCATGATCGCCGCCACTACGAGGAAACCAATTCTCTCGGTCCTGAAACAGCAGTTACAATTGCTGATACCGTAAAGGAAATTATTAATACGGTTGAAAAAACAAAAAATATATGATATTATATTTAGTATAAATACACGAAAGGACTTGTTTCTATGAAATCATTAATCAGCGTTATTCTTGCTATGACGATTATTGCTCTCTGCTTCTTCGGTTGTAAATCCAACATTCCCGAAGAGCCTGCTACAACAGGCAGCGCAAACTATACATACATCAATCCCTACGGTCAGACCGCTCCCGATCCTGAAAATATTCAACCTTCTGAGGGTCAGACATTCCCTGTTATTTATGTCGAAACAGTCAACAATGTTGAAATCGTTCTCAGTGATTACTTTGTATACGGCAATTCGGTTGCTTCAATTAAGAATATAGAGCTTGAGGATGATGGCATTTCAGTTAATGCAGACGGATATGCAGAGGTTGAAGTTCAGGCAATCGGTTCAAGAAAAGATGACATAAAGATCGGATATGTTGCATACGATGCAAACGGTAAGATTGTCAGAAACACTTACATCCTTGTTCCTCTTAAGGGTGTTAAAGAGGGTGACGTTGTTACAGACCGCCGCTTCGATTTCCCCAGAGATGCAGTTAAAATCGTTTTCATGGACTACGTTGAGGAATAATTGAATTATTAAAGCCGTTCTTGCTTAATAACAAGAACGGCTTCTTTTTATTCTGCAGTATTCATTGAATTTTTGTAAACCACAAATCTGCAATAGAGATACTCGGAAACAAGATTTATAAGCATGGTTCCCGCCTCTATAACATATTCGTTAATTCCCAATGCGGTAAGCTTATGTGTCCACCATGTGGAAAGCGGTGCAAAAACACAATAGAAAAGTGCTACCTTAAGCATTGCAACCGGAACATTAGCGGCAGATTTAAATGTGAACTTTCTGTTGAAGGTAAAATTCCATAGCACGGAAAGTGCAAGCGATATTATGTAGCTTACCGTGTTATTGAGATTTGCAGCCTCAAACAGCAGGGTAAATGATACTATCTGGATTATTCCGGCAGAAGCGGAAAAAAGTGCAAATTTAATAACCTGAATTATATTCTGCTTCTTCGTCATTTTCTGTTCGCTCATTTTTTACCTTCTCTTTCTTTTATAACAAGATTTGCCACACGGCATGCTCTTATATATGCTTCGGCAACAAAACCTTCAATCGGCATTGCGCCATACTTATCGTTTTCATGTCTGTTCGGCTTGCTGTTTGTTGTAAGTTCAAATGAAAGAGGTCCGTCAAAGCCGCATCCGACAAGTCTTTCGGCAACTGAATGCCAATCGGCAATTCCGTCAAACGGTAAAAGATGAAGGTCGTCTATATACGTTATTTTTCCTTCATAATCACGGATTCCGAGATTGTCGTTTATATGAGTTACCGCAAGCTTATCTCCGTAAAGAGCAAGCAGATCTTTGCCGTAATTATAGCAAAGCTCATGACCGGTATCCCAACAGAAGGAAACGCTCGGAATATCAGAAAGCTCTTTCATAAGTGCAGCCAGATATTCCTCACCCTCTGTATTTTCAAGAGCAAGCTTAACACCCAATTCCTGCGATCTTACGGCAAGTGCACCGTAACGCTCAATTCCGATTCGAGTAGGAGTATTATCGCTGTCAAAGCCGATAAATGTATGAGCAACCATTGCAGGAATTTCAAGCCTCGAACAAGTTTCAACGCAATCAAGAAGCTCTGCCAGCGCAATGTCACCGATTCCACCATCCATCCACATATCGTCGGACTTGTTGAACGGCGCATGAAGATATGAAATGAGCATGTTTTCTTCTTTTGCTGCAGCTGCAATTTTATATGCATCAGCATTTCTGTCGCTCAGATCTATTGCAGTTCCTTCGAAGCCCGTTGACTTGAACAACTTTATCTGTTCTTCATAAGGTATACCATAGCCCGCACTCAATGCAAGGCAAAGCTTTTGTTTGTACATTTTCATCACCGTTTTTATGTTAAATCAAAAACAGCTTATTGTCAAGGCGTAATTAATATGATAAAATAAAAACACCATGATAATAAATTATAAAGGATGAAAGATATGGGTATTATTGTAGGAGTCGGAGGCGGAAGAACCGACGATAATGAAATCCTTCCGATTTTTGAGCATATTGTTAAGCTTGCAAACAAAAAAAATCCCTCCGTCTTGTTTGTACCTACAGCAGGCTTTGACGATATAAACGGCGATGAGCATATTTTCAGAATGTTTATAGGTCTCGGATGCAGTGTTTCAGCACTTATGCTGACGGATAAATCGCTGACAAAAGAGGAAATTGAGGATAAGATTCTTTCCTGCGACATCGTGTATGCAGGAGGCGGCAATCTTAAGTTTCTTATGGATACATGGAAGGAAACAGGTGCCGACGAGGTATTCAAAAAAGCTTACGAAAAAGGCATTGTTCTTTCAGGAGTAAGCTCCGGTTCAATGTGCTGGTTTTCAAGAGGTTATGACGATTGCGGCGAAAATCACGAGTTCATGTTTGTTGACTGCCTCGGACTTCTTGACTACTGCAACTGCCCTCACTTTGAGAGTGATTACTGGCAGGTTTTCACTCAGGCAGTTAAGCAGCAGGATTTATCGGGCATTGCAATTGACAACGGTGCGGCTCTCATTTTCAACAACGGAAAATATTCCTGCATCAACGGAAATGACGGTGGTGATGTTTACTTTTTTGACAGCAAAAACGGCTTTAAAAAATCACCCTTTATCCGACATGAACAATATATATAATGTATATTAATAATATATAAATGCCTTTACTCCAAGCATTGCGTGCGGGTCTTTCTTCTATCGCTTTTCTGATATCATTAACAGTTTTCATAATTTTCTATCCTCTCAAAATTTTTTTGACATTTTTGCCGCCTTGGTTTAAACTAAAGAGGAACGGTGGAGGCGGTGAGAACCGCCGGACCTCTGTTGGTTTGGTGATATCGGTGTTGCTTTGGTGGGCGGGCACCGATATTTTTTATTTGGTGTTTAAAATGTCGGTTATTGTGTTCTTGGCTTCTTCGATTATAAAGCGGCAAATTCGGAAACTAATCCGAATTTGCCGCTTTATTTGTAATATTCCGTAAACACATATCATAAGATTATACAGGAGGTAAAAATTTCTGAATTAACCGGGAAATATTAGATAATACTATATTTGCAGGCATTATATTCCTGATTATACAAATGGATTTAATGCCTGTATTTTTCTGTTTTGGAAAAATGTAACCGTTTTTTACACTTTTGTAACCATTTGTAACTTTTTCTGTTTTTCACAAACAAATTTCCAGTTTCTGACAAAAACAAACAAATGATTAAACATAAGAATGTTGCGATTTGGGAATTTTTGTTAATTCAATTGTGCATCTTTCACAAAAAACAATTCAAAAAAAATTTGACAAATTAAATTTTTGTCAATATAATGACACCCGTTGCACAAAAGGAAATCGAGGCTTACCCCTGAAAGGGACAAACCAAAAAACTACTAATGCGCAAAATAAGGAGAATTTTATGATTACCAATTCATTATCCGAGAACAAAATTTCTCGCAAAAGCAGCTTCAGACTTCTGACAGCAGTTATAGCGGTTTTGTTCATTTGCTCCGTAACCTTCACGGCATTCGCAACAACAAACGCCGTTAACAAGGGTACCGTAACAGACGGAGAAAAATCAGTAAGCATATCTACCGGAGAAACAGACCCCTATGCAATCGTTAAGACAGCAGGCTTTGATCTCGACATTAACGATGAGATTAACACAAAAGATTTCAGCTCCGAGGACGGCGGAACAATCGTTATCAAAAAAGCGAAGCTCGTCAGAGTTGAAGACAACGGCACAGTTTCATATTTTCTCGGTCATGACGAAACCCTCGGAAATATACTCACCCAAAAAGGCTTCGTTTTGGGAAGTGAAGATGAGCTCGGTGTAAACCCCACTGAAAATATCTTTGACGGCATGAAGATTTTTATCAAGAGAGCCTTCAGCGTTAATATCGAGTCGGACGGAGAAACCAAGAAGGTTTTCCTTGCAAAAGGTACTGTAGCAGATGCTCTTGAAAAGGCAGATATCAGCGTTGATGAAGATGATATCGTTTCCCCCTCACTTGATACCAAGCTCAACAGCTTCACAAAAATCCGAGTTATCAGAGTAAAGTATGACATTAAGAGCGAAATTCAGGAAATCCCCTACGAAACAGAAATCATCAAAGACAGCAGCATGTATGTTGGCGAAGAAAAGGTTGTAAAAGAAGGCGTTAACGGCGAAAAATATGCTTTCTACACAGAAAAGTATGTTGGCGGCGAACTTGAAGAAACAATTTTCTCAAAAGAAACAATTATAAAAGAACCCGTTAATGAGGTTAAAAAGGTTGGCACAAAGCAAAGAACAACCCTTGCCGCTTTCAAAAATAACGGCGCACCGATTTCCGACCTCGAAGTTCCTTCCGACCTTAAGCTTGATGAAAACGGAATTCCCGTTGATTACGAATACTGCATTTCAGGTAAAGCAACAGCCTACACCGGCGACCCTGAAACCTCAACAGGCAGAAAGCCTATGCCCGGTCATATTGCGGTTGACCCCAAAGAAATCCCCTACGGAACAGAGCTTTATGTTGTTTCCGCTGACGGAAGCTATGTGTACGGCTACTGCATCGCAGCTGATACCGGCGGATTTGTGGAAATGGGTAATACCGATATTGACCTCTACATGGACAACGAAGATATGTGCTACGATTGGGGCAACAGAAACGTAAAAATCTACGTTCTTAACTGATTATTTAAAACAAAAAGGAAAACAAGGCTTGCAACACTTTGTTTTCCTTTTTCTTTTTTTGCATATTGACGAAAAATGCAAATTTTTTTTGTTTAAAATGATAACAAAATGTCACCAAATCTATAAAACAATATAACTTTTGTACATTGACTTTTGGGGTCCTCATAATTAAAATATAAAGCAATGAGAGAACTTGTGCTAAGTTTTAGGAGGAATGGAAGAACCGTGAATATAACTGTTATTTTTTACAGATAATAGTTTAAAAAGGTTCTTCTGAAATCCTCTTATCCTCATGTTTATAAAAATTCAATTTTGTCTATAGTCAATTTCAACAAAACAAAATTTTTTGACCGCCTTCACTTTGGCCGACAAGCCGAATTATTCCAAAAAGCACTAAAACTGTGGTTGAAAATGTTGACGAAGCAAAGTTTTATGATATAATATGTAATGTGCTTACAAGAAAATTTCAGCGTGGGAGATATATAACTATGTATGTAAAAGATGTAACTGTTCAGAATCAGGTTGGGCTTCATGCACGTCCTGCAACATTTTTCATTCAGAAGGCAAACGAATTCAAGTCATCCATCTGGGTTGAGAAGGAAGAACGCAGAGTTAATGCAAAGAGCCTTCTCGGTGTGCTTTCTCTCGGAATCATGGGTAACACCAATATCCGCGTTATCGCAGACGGTCCCGATGATGAGCAAGCTGTTGATGAGCTTGTAAAGCTTGTTGAATCAGGCTTCGCAGAATAAATTAAACATGCAAAAGTAACAGACCGAAAAGATATTACTTTTCGGTCTGTTTTATTATATCGCAACTGTTCTCTATCCCGAATTCGTCAAAATACCTATTCTCAAGAGGAATCCATTTTGATTTAAAAACCTCAAGAGCTTCGGCACCGTTTCTTTCAAGAATACGGGCAAGCCTTGTTTCGTAATCAGCTTTAACAAATATTTTTAAATCATAGTTCAAACAGATTTTCGGATGAAATGCGTATGAGCCTTCGATTATAACAGGCTTATCGGGTAAAATTCTTTTTGTTTCGGTAAAATCGCCGTGCTTGCAGCTGAACACTCTGTAAGCAAACTCAGTGCCGCTTTCAACTCCCGATATTACTTCGCCGTTAAAACGTTCATAATGCACATTTCCGCCCGTTTCTGAAAGCCTTTGCTCTGTGCGCATATCGTAAGGCAGAAAAAAATCATCCATATGTATAATCTGCATATCAAATTTTTCGGCAAGGCATTCAGCAAGAGTAGTTTTACCGGAAGCACATCTGCCGTCAATGCCGATAACGGCATTCGGTTTTTCCGAAATAACCGCTTCTATTCTTTCAAATAATTGTTCCATATAAAATCCTATTTAAAAACCCCGACCGTTGCAGTCGGGGTTTTGTGTTTATTATTCGTTGACTTCTGCGCCTGCTGTTTCGTTGAATTCCTCAACTTCAGCTGCAATAGCCTTACGTCTTTCACGGAGTTCCATATACATTCTGTCTCTCTTTTCGCCCTGAAGGTCATAGAAGAGCTGAGGAACGATGCTGAGGATACCTGTGACAACAGGAAGAAGAGTACACATAAAGAAGAGAGCATAACGTGCTTCGGGAGTCTGTGCACCCTGGTTCTTGCTGGGATCGTAACCGAATGCTTTGAAGAGAAGGGGCTGAATAATGCCCTTGACGGTGTTAACCATCTTGGTAATAAGACCTTTTGCAACGCCGGTCATGCCTTCGGAACGGAAACCGTTCTTCCACTCGCCGTAGTCGATAGCTTCGTTTCTCATTTCTTCGGGAATAACCTTTCTGATACCCCAGAAGAACATCCAGATTGTTTCACGCAGCATAAATGCAGGAATCATAACTGCAAGGCTTTCGTAGCCCTTCTTGCCGCCGATATTAATAAACTTACCTGCCGCATAAACACCGAGCATCAGTACACTGTCAATATGCGAGCCTGCAATCCACAGTGCTTTTGTTGAGAACTTGGAACGTGCCCAGGGAACATATGAATACGAAATGGGTGAAACAACCGCACCGGGAATACCAACAATTGTTGACATTGATGCAAGGTTGAGAACTTCGATGTAGTAAAGGTTTGTACCCGAGTTAAGGCTGAATGCGCCGAGAAACTCGGAAAGAGTGATGAGAAGAAGCGGCTTGTTGGTGATAACCGACTTAATACCTTTGAATATGCTGGGACGGTCAACAGTCTGCATAACTCTTTCTTTTGCAACGAACGCATAGAAGAGAGCAAAAAGACCGGAAACAACTGCGGTTATAACACCACCGAGAACGAACATTCTGTTGTAACCTGCCTGATACATCTCGGGGTTTGTGAGTTCAAGAGCCTGTTTTGCAGGGCTGTTGATATAAAAGTCAATCAGAACACCCATAAGAATTTCAGGAGCTTTTTCAACGAAGCCCGAAAGAAGGTTTGCCGAAGTGATAAGTCTTGTTCGGTCAATAATATTCGGGGTAATGGTCGATGTCATACCCTGACGGACAATTGCAATAAGTGAACCTGCAAGGTTAGAAAAAATCTGAAGCAGCAAATAAACTGCAAATCGCGGAATATTGGAACCGATACCTTCGGTACCCATAAATAAAGGCAGTGCCCAATAAACTACAGTAAGAAAAACACCGGGAATAGCATAAATTACAAGCCAAGGCTTGAACTTACCCCATCTGGTACGGGTTTTGTCAACAATAGCTGCAAGGAAAATATCGTTGATAATATCCCATACACTGATAACACCGTTAGTGATCGACTGAAGAACAAGGTCGATTTTGAGGATGTTCATTTTGAAAACATCGTCATACTTACCGATATTAAAGCTTTGAGCAATGTCATCGAGTATGTATGCAAAGGTTTCTTTGGAGCCGACATAACGCCTGTCTTTGGGCACGGCGCTCGGTGACTTCTCTTCAACAACCTTGGCGGTTGATTCGGATGCCATATAATCTCTCCCTATCTTAAAAATTATCTTAATTATATTAACATAGTCTTAACACTTTTTCAATACCGCAATATTTTTTTATGAATTCTACACAGTAAACCAACTTGTTTTTTGGTAATAAAGCCGATAAAAAATGAGGCAGGTATCAAAACCTGCCTCGTGTAATTGTAAAATGGAATTATACTTTGAAATTAACTGAAGTATCGCCCTTTTCATCAGAGCCGAACTCATAGTCCTTGCCGGGAAGAATTGCGTTGAGGACAATACCTACAAGAGCACCTACTGCAAGACCCGAAAGGCTGATTGTAACCGAACCGATGGGAATCTGGATTGCTCCTGCGTAGTTTACACCGATTGAAAGAACAAGGATAAGAGCTGCGATGATAACATTTCTTGTGTTTTCAAAGTTAACCTTATTTTCAACAACGTTTCTTACGCCGACTGCGGAAATCATACCGTAGAGAACAAGCGATGCGCCGCCGATTGTTGCTGTGGGCATAAGGCTTACGAGTGCTGCAAACTTGGGCGAGAACGAAACAAGAACGGCAAGGTAAGCCGCAATTCTTACAACCTTGGGATCAAATACCTTTGAGAGTGAAAGAACGCCCGTATTTTCGCCGTAGGTTGTGTTTGCAGGTGCGCCGAAGAGAGAAGCGATTGTTGTTGCAAGACCGTCTCCGAGAAGAGTTCTGTGGAGACCGGGATCTGCAATGTAATTTTTCTTGCAGGTGGAGCTGATTGCGGAAATATCGCCGATGTGCTCAACCATTGTTGTAAGCGAAATGGGCATAATAGTGATAACTGCAGAAACAAGAAGGTTCTTATCAAAATCACCTGCGAAAAGGCCGAAAACCGTATCCTTCATCTGGAAAGGAAGACCAACCCAGTCAGCCGCCTTGAACGCTTCAAGCTTTGCGGGGTCAAGAGTTTCCATAACGCCTGTGAAATGAAGAATAACCGCAACGAGTGACGAACCGAGAACACCGAGCATAATGGGAATAATCTTAATCATACCCTTACCCCAGATATTGCAGCCGATAACAATCGCAATTGCAATAACTGCAACAAGCCAGTTCGCCTGACAGTTTGAAATAGCACTGGAGGAAAGAGTAAGACCGATAGCAATAATGATGGGACCGGTTACGATGGGCGGGAAGAACTTCATAACTTTATTTGCTCCGAAGGCTTTGATAAGAGCTGCAAGAACAAGATAAAGAAGTCCTGCACAAGCAACGCCGAAGCATGCATAGGGAAGAAGGCTGTAGTCATGAGAAGTGTTTCCTGCTTCATCGGTAATAGCCGTTATTGCTGTATAACCACCGATAAACGCAAAGGAGGAGCCGAGAAATGCGGGTACCTTGCCTTTTGCAAGGAAATGGAAAAGAAGAGTGCCGAGACCTGCGAAAAGCAGTGTTGATGAAACGCTCAAGCCCGTAAGAGCAGGAACGAGCACGGTTGCACCGAACATTGCAAACATATGCTGCACACCGAGAAGTCCCATTTTGGGATAGCCGAGCTGTTTTGCATCATAGATGCCTTCACCGAGATCAATTTTTTTCTTTGACATTTTTTCAACCTCCGATATTTTATTTTCAACAAAACTCTATCATATTATGAACAGTTTGTAAAGACTTTTTTCGACACGTATCAAACAGCTTCGCAGAGAATAAGCTCCGAAACAAGCGATGAAGAAATATAAATTTCAATACCCTTGGTCATAAGCTCATATCCGCTTGCAACAAAGCTTGCTCTGCTGTTATCAAGCATGATTTTATAGCTCAAATCTGCCCTGATGCCTCGAGGAAGAACCGTAAACTTCTCCGATTTTGAATTTGTCATGGCAAAAACCGCTATCGCACCGTATTTTCCGTCGGACGAAGAGATTTCAAGAGCTGAAAAGCCGTTTTCAAGTGTTTTTGCCGTTTCGGGTGTATGATGATAAATTTTTGAATCCGGCAGGAATTTTCTTATAAAATTTTTATAAACATCAACACTGTGACGGATAAATTCCATCTGAACATCATTCACCGATGCCGATGCAGGACTAACAACATTGAGAGTCATATGACCGAGCATTGTGTTTCTCATATGGAAATCAATTGAACCGGATTCATGACAGCCCATTCCGGCAAAAAGACGATCAACTCTTTCGGGCGGCAGCGCCATTGTCATGCCGTTTGTAACCGTTACCGAACGGGGCGGCTTCTGCCAGTCGGAAACCCATGTATGGTTGAAATTCTTCATCATACCAAGGTCCGTGCGTGCACCGCCGCCTGCACAGTTTTCAAAAATAACCTCGGGGAAACGGCGTTTAAGTCTCTGATACATGGCATAAACAGCCTGAATATGGCGGAGCGAAGTACATTCGCCGTTTCTTATGGTGAAATAATCCCTGAATGAAACATTGTGATCAACACGGAGCAAATCAAGCTTATACTCGGAAATTATGCGTGCAAGCTCGTTTTCAGCCCATTCCGCCGCTTCGGGAATGCTTAAATCAATAAGATTTCTGCTTTTGTTGCCGATTATTGTTTCGGAGCGCCATTCGGGATGCTTTTCAAACATATCCGTTCTGCTTCCGAGTGTTTCGATATCCACCCACAAGCCGAATTTCATGCCTTTTGAATGGCAATAATCCCTTATTTCACCGATTCCGTTCGGATATCTGTCGAAATCGGGAATGTTTGTACCGTTATATTCACCCCAGCGGTTTTCTTCGTTCGGCGGACATTCCCAGCCTGCATCAACAATAAATATTTCAGCACCCATTTCGGCAAATTGGTCGATGAATGCCTTTGAGGTTTCAACAGACATATCATGCTCAGCACCCATGCCCGCACCCACAAAACAAGCCGACGGGTCTGCACATGGAGAATTGAGTACGGATTTTCTGATATGTGAATGCATTTCGTTGACAGCCTCATCAAGCCCGCCCTGAATAATTCCGACATGAACCTCAGGTGAAACAAAGGTTTCTTCAGGTTTAATCACAACCATCGGGCTGTGCGATGTAATTTCCGCTTTGAATGCAAGGGTACTGAAATTTCTTTCAGTTGCGGCATTAAGATCAACGGAAAACCTACATCCGCCGCTCCAGCCTATCTGATAAAAGTACATTTTGCCCGTAACATTGTTGCGGAGAAAATATAACGGATGGCCGAATCTGTCACGCCCGAAGCGATAATTCAAGCTATGCACACCGGGAGTTACATCGTGCCATGCAAATTCGCCCTCCCTGCCCCAGTTATCATTATCAAAATATCCTGCGGAATAGAGCTTGCTCACATCGTTCATGGCAGTAAGCTGCGCTCTTTCCATGGTTTCAAGTCCTCCCGATATAAGCGAAAGTCTGTTTAAACACAGAGGCTTATCGGAAAGATTTTCTATCTTGATAAAACGGGTAAACATCTGCGTACCGTCAAGATTGGTATGGATGTTAATTCTTACGGGCTTTATTTCACTTTCAAGAATCAATATCGCCTGAAGAGAATTTTCGGTTTTCAAAGCCTTAAAATCGATAAATTTCAAGCCGTAGTCAATGCTCTGACCGTCAATTTCGATATTAAAAGCCGACGGCTCATGGAAATGCAAAGGATTAAGGCGTGTCGGATAGTTTGAAAGAATATTCAGCGGATATCCTGCCGCATTGCTGCCGGAGGCAAGAAGAACTCCGTTTGAAAAGGTTTCTTCATAAACGGCAAGACCGCTTCTGTAGCTGAAAACGGGATTTTCACCCGACTGATAATATACATCAAAAAAATCGTTCATTTTTTCAGAACCTTTCGTAGCTTGATAACTTTATATTAGTTTTTCAGGGCGTTTTTGTCAACAAAAAATCCTCTCCCGAAGGAGAGGATTGATTATATTACCAGTTATACATCTGCTCGGGATTCTTGAAGATATCCTCAAGTCTGTTAATGAAGGGAACAAGGTCGCCGAAGTCGCATGCTCTGTGGTCAAAAACAAGGTCGATGGGCATTTCATTGCCTACAACGATGATGTCATTGCCGTTTTCATCCTGCTTAACAACGGGCTTTTTGTTTACTGCGCCGATGCATGCAACGAAAACCTGAGGAGGAATGATTGAAAGCAGAGCAACTCTGCCGGGGATTCCTCTTGTAACCGAACCGATATTGGAAACAGTAACTGTACCCTGCTCGATATCGTACTTTGTAAGTCTGTCCTTTTCGGGAATCTTATAGTATTCCTTCTTCGCTTTGCCTGAAAGGGTTTTAACCTTATGCTTGCCTGTCTTTGAGCCGATAAGGCGCTGAAGAACATTAATAATCCTGCCCTTCTTAAGCTTCTTGAGTGTATCGTGCATTGAAACGGAGAACATTACCTCATTAAGATCTGTGTTACCGATTCTTCTGCCGACATCAGCTATGTATTCGGTAAGCTCAACAAGATTCTTGTTGCCGATATCATGAAGATTGAGTGTCATCATTTCGCCGTTGGGAAGAATCCATGTCATTGAAACATGGATTTCGTCAAACTCGCTGATTTTGCCTCTTACGAGCTTACGGTTGAAATCGATGTGAGCATTGAGGCAAGGAGCTGCCTTGAATGCCTCGGAAAGAGCCTTGAGCATAATTGTGTTAACAGTAATTTTTACAGGGAATTTGCCTGAAGCGTTAAGCTCCTTAACAACCTCTAAAAACCTTGAAACCTCGGGCTCATATATATATGAGATATGAGGAATGGTTTCCCAGCTTTCGGAGGTCATGTTGGCAACGATTTTACGCTGTATGCCAAAATGTGTTTCTTTGGTAACTTTCATCGTCTGTGTCCTCCTTAAGAACAACATTATACACAGTTATACTACCATACACTCCGGCTTTTGTTTTTCTAAATTAGAATTAAAATAAAATTAATATAACACTGATATTTTTCCGCTTTCCACTTCACAAAGAGAATTTATTATGATAAAATAATATGAATCATATTAGAATAAGGATTGAAATAATGAAAAAACTGCTTGTTTATCTTAAAGGCAGCAGGCTGCAATGCGTGCTTGCACCAATGTTCAAAATGTTTGAAGCCATGCTTGAGCTTTTCGTTCCTCTTGTTGTGGCGGCAATTATTGATAAAGGTATCGGCAATTCCGATGAATCCTATATCATAAAAATGTGTGCCCTGCTCATTTTGCTGGGTGCTGTGGGTCTTGCTTTTTCGATTACCGCACAGTATTTCTCCGCTAAAGCTTCAACCGCTTTTGTCAAGAGATTGAAGCACGCTCTTTTTGCACATATCGGCAGGCTTTCTCACGAAAAGCTCGACGGAGTCGGCACTTCAACACTTATCACAAGAATGACAAGCGATATGGACAGCGTGCAAAGCGGACTCAACCTCACCCTCCGACTGCTTCTGCGCTCACCGTTTGTTGTTATCGGTGCAATGATTATGGCGTTTACGGTTGATGTAAAATCAGCAGTTACATTTGTTGTTGTTATTCCTGCACTCTCGGTTGTTGTTTTCGGAATCATGCTTTTATGTATTCCTCTTTATAAAAAGGTCCGTATTGCTCTTGACAAGGTTCTTTGCACGGCAAGAGAAAGCCTTACGGGCGCAAAAGTTTTAAGAGCGTTCTGCAAAGAAGAAGAGCAGGTTGAAGAATTCAAGGAGCGCAACGATGCTTTGACAGTTATTCAGGAATATACGGGCAGAATTTCTGCTCTTATGAATCCCCTTACCTGCGTTATCATCAACATCGGAATAGCAGTTCTGATTTATGTTGGCGCAATCCGTGTTGAAACGGGAATAATCACACAGGGTGCAGTTGTTGCTCTTTATAACTATATGTCGCAGATTCTCGTAGAGCTTGTAAAATTTGCAAATCTTATTATAAGCATCACAAAATCCGTTGCCTGCGCAGGCAGAATCAGCTCGGTTCTTGAATTCGAGACCGAAGACGGAAGCAAGGGCAGCTCACACATCGATGATAACAATGAATGTATTGTTGAATTCAGAAACGTATCATTTGCATATTCCGGTTCAAACGAAAACTCACTTGAAAATATAAGCTTTTCCGTTAAAAAGGGCGAAACCATCGGTATAATCGGTTCGACGGGTTCGGGTAAAACAACGCTTATTAATCTTATCCCTGCTTTCTACAGAGCAACCTCGGGTCAGGTGCTTGCAGGCGGTGCAGACGTAAACGATATCCCGCTTGAGGAGCTCCGTGAAAAGATAGCAGTAGTGCCGCAGAAATCCGTGCTTTTTAAAGGCACGGTAAGAAGCAATATGCTCTGGGGGAATCCCGAAGCAAGCGACGAAGAAATAATAAATGCGTTAAAGCTTGCTCAGGCGGCTGATTTCATCGCCGCAAAGCAGGGTCTTGATACCCCCGTTGAACAAGGCGGAAGAAATTTCTCGGGCGGTCAAAGGCAAAGACTTTCCGTTGCCCGTGCCCTTATGAAAAAATCCGATATCCTCATTCTTGATGACAGTTCAAGCGCTCTTGACTACGCAACGGATGCCGCAATGCGCCGTGCAATAGCCGAAAATCAAAGCGGCAAGGCTGTGTTTATCGTATCACAGAGAACATCATCGATTATGCACGCCGATAAAATCATTGTTCTTGATGACGGTATTGCATCGGTAGGTACACATAATGAACTCCTTGAAAGCAACCCTGTTTACAGAGAAATCCATCTCTCGCAGTTTGATGAGGAGGAAAGCGCATGAAAAAGAAAATGAACAAAGGAACTCTCAAAAAAGTGCTTTTCTATGTAGGCAGATATAGAATACATCTTTTTATTTCAATTATTCTTGCGGCGGCAAGCGTTGCTTCAAGTCTTTATATCCCTGTGCTTGCAGGCAAAGCGATAGACGAAATTGTTGCACCCGGTAAGGTGAATTTTGACACTCTTCTCCCCTTCCTTTATCAAATTGGCATTCTCGCACTGGCAACAGGATTGGCTCAGTGGATAATGAACACCCTCAACAACAGAATAACCTTCAGGGTTGTAAGAGATATCCGTAATGCCGCCATGGAGAAAATACAGATTCTTCCGTTAAGCTATATCGACTCAAAGCCTGCGGGCGATACGGTGAGCCGCATAATTTCCGATGCAGATCAGTTTGCAGACGGTCTTCTCATGGGCTTCACACAGCTTTTCACGGGAGTTATAACCATTCTCGGCACTCTCGGATTTATGCTCTCAATAAACTACAAAATAGCAATAGTTGTTGTTATTCTTACTCCCCTTTCGCTTTTTGTTGCAAGATTCATCGCAAAGAGAACCTTCTCGATGTTTCAAATGCAATCAAAAACAAGAGGCGAACAGACTGCATTTATTGAAGAATCGGTGGGTAACGGAAAGCTTGTTACAGCTTTTTCAAGAGAAGAAAAAGCTCTCGAAGAATTTGATGAAATCAATGAAGAATATGAAAAATATTCATGCAGAGCAATATTTTTTTCATCACTTACAAATCCCTCAACCCGCTTTGTCAACAGCGTTGTTTATGCAGCTGTAGGTCTTACCGGTGCGTTGGCGGCGGTAAACGGTGCAATAACCGTAGGCGGTCTTTCTTGCTTCTTAAGCTATGCCAATCAGTATACAAAACCGTTCAATGAAATTTCGGGCGTTATTGCAGAGCTTCAGAATGCACTCGCCTGCGCCGAAAGACTTTTTGAACTGGTTGAGCAGAAGCCGCAGACTCCCGATACTGAAAACGCTCATGTTTTCACCGATGTCAAGGGCAACATAACCATTGATAACGTTGCATTTTCATATTCAAAGGATAAGGAACTCATTAAAAGCCTCAGTCTTTCGGTTGAAAAAGGCAACAGAGTTGCTATAGTCGGTCCTACGGGCTGCGGAAAAACTACTCTTGTAAATCTGCTTATGCGATTTTACGATGTTGACGAAGGCGAAATCAGCATAGACGGAATTGAAATTAACTCCGCAACCAGAGAAAGTCTCCGTAAAAGCTACGGCATGGTTTTGCAGGATACATGGCTCAAGGAAGGCACGGTGCGTGAAAACATCGCAATGGGCAAGCCCGATGCAACCGACGATGAAATTATCGCTGCCGCAAAGGCTTCTCATGCTCACAGCTTCATAAAACGCTTGCCCGATGGATATGACACGGTTATTTCCGATGAAGCATCAGGACTTTCGCAGGGTCAGAAGCAGCTTCTATGCATTGCAAGAGTCATGCTCTGCCTGCCGCCTATGCTTATTCTTGACGAGGCAACATCTTCCATTGATACAAGAACGGAAATCCGTATTCAGAAGGCGTTTTCGACCATGATGCGGGGCAGAACAAGCTTTATCGTCGCCCACAGACTTTCAACAATTAAAAATGCCGATGTTATTCTTGTTATGAAAGACGGCAACATCATTGAGCAGGGCAGTCATGACGAACTGATTGAAAAACAAGGTTTTTATTACGAACTTTATAACAGCCGTATGGATGCGACGGCATAAACAATAAGGGTTGATGTGCAATCAGCCCTTTATTTTGTTTTTAACAATTTAAATGTTGACAAAAACACTTTAATATGTTAATGTAATAGCACAATAACAAAACAAAGGAGCAAAAAACATGAAAAAGATTTTTGCATTGATTCTCGCAGGACTTATGCTGTTCTCATTTGCTGCATGCGGTGGCAACACAGACAGCGAAACAACCACCGCAGCTCCCGACGATAACGTTACAGCTGACAGCGACCTTGCTTATATTCAGGACAAGGGCACACTTGTTGTAGGTATCACAAACTACGCTCCCATGGATTATCCCGATGAAAACGGCGAATGGACAGGCTTTGATGCTGAATTCGCACGTCTTGCAGGCGAAAAGCTCGGCGTTGCAGTTGAGTTTATCGAAATCGACTGGGATAACAAGTTCCTCGAACTCAGAGGTAAAACAATCGACTGCGTTTGGAACGGCATGACAATTACCGATGAAGCTCTTGCAAACGCAGCAGTTTCAAACCCCTATGTAAAGAACGCTCAGGTAGTAGTTATGGCGGCTGATAAGCTTGCTGACTATGCAACAGTTGAAAGCCTTGCAGACCTCACCTTTGCAGCAGAAGCCGGTTCCGCAGGTGAAAAGGCAATTGCTGAAAACGGTCTTGAATGCACAGCAGTTCTTACTCAGGCTGATGCTCTTCAGGAAGTTAAGAGCGGCGCAGCTGATGCATGCGTTATCGATATCACAATGGCAAACGCAATGACAGGCGAGGGCACAAGCTACGCAGACCTCGGCTACAGCCTTGAACTTACAACAGAGGAATACGGCATCGCTTGCCGTCAGGGTTCAGACCTTGCAGCAGCTCTCAACGATATCATGGCAGAGCTTAAGGCAGACGGTACTCTTCAGGGTCTTGCCGATAAGTACGAACTTACACTCGCATAATTTTCAAAATTAAAAATCTGCGGCAGAGGGTGACAAAAAGCCCTCTGCCTTTTCGTGACTAATGAAAGGTAACGGTAATCTATGTTTTGGGAAGTAACGCTTGACTTGCTCAAAGGCTTCGGCACAACGCTTGAGGTCTTTTTGCTGACCCTGCTCGGCGCATTGCCTCTGGGTCTGCTTATCTGTTTCGGCTCAATGAGCAGATTTGCTCCTATCAAATGGATAATGAAAACTCTCGTCTGGGTTATCAGAGGCACTCCCCTGATGCTCCAGCTTATTGTTGTTTTCTACGGTCCCGGACTTATTGCGGCATGGGCACAGGATGTCCCGAACCCCAACTTTATTATAGAGTGGATTGCCACATGGGAAGTTTTCGAGCGCTTTGTTGCTGTAATGATAGCATTCATTATCAACTATGCATGCTATTTTTCAGAGATTTACAGAGGCGGCATTGAATCTATCCCCAAGGGTCAGTACGAAGCCTGCCAGGTGCTCGGCATGAGCAAAACACAGACCTTCTTCAGAGTTATTCTCATGCAGGTTGTAAAACACATCATTCCTCCCATGAGCAACGAAATCATAACTCTTGTCAAGGATACTTCACTTGCAAGAATTATCGCCGTTTATGAAATTATCTGGAGTGCACAGTCCTTTATCAAATCCGACGGACTTATCTGGCCTCTGTTCTATACGGGCGCATTCTATCTTATCTTCAACGGACTTCTTACCATTCTTTTCGGCAAAATCGAAAAGAAGCTTGACTATTATCATAATTGACGGGAGTGAGAAATATGGCAATACTTGAAGTAAAAGGTCTCAATAAAAGCTTCGGGAGCAACCATGTTCTCAGAGGAATTGATTTTGAGCTTGAAGAAGGAAAGGTTCTTTCCGTAATCGGTTCCTCGGGCAGCGGCAAAACAACTCTTCTGCGCTGCATAACCTCTCTCGAAACAGCGGATAAGGGCAAGATTAAGGTTAACGGCAATGTTGTTTTTGATTCCGAAAACGAGCATAAGCTCACCAAAGAGGAAATTAAAAGAAACCGCCTTGCCGTAGGTCTTGTTTTCCAGTCCTTCAATCTTTTTCCGCAGTATACAGTTCTGAAAAACGTCACTCTCGCCTGCGAACTTCAGGCAAAAAAGAGAGAGGACTACAGAAAGAACAAAAAGCAGATTCTTGAAGAAATAAACCGAAACGCAAAGGAAATTCTCGCAAAGGTGGGACTTTCGGAAAAGCTTGATTCATATCCCTGCGAGCTTTCGGGCGGTCAGCAGCAGCGAGTTTCAATCGCAAGGGCGCTTGCAATGAATCCCGATATTCTTTTCTTTGATGAGCCTACATCCGCACTCGACCCCGAGCTGACGGGCGAAATTCTCAAGGTTATCAAAGGACTTGCGGCGGAAAAAATGACAATGGTAATCGTTACCCACGAAATGGCTTTTGCAAGAGATGTTTCCGACCATGTTATTTTCATGGACGGCGGCGTTATCGTTGAGCAGGGCAACCCCGAGGATGTTATCAATAATCCTCAGCAGGAAAGAACAAAGCTTTTCTTAAGCCGTTTTCAGGACAACAACTAAATCAAAAATAAGCCTTGAAATGTGTTGCATTTCAGGGCTTTTAATATTATAATGGCTTTATAAAAATAATTTTTTGAGGAATGAATATGAAATTTTTAATTGCATCCGACATTCACGGCTCGGAATTTTACTGCAAAAAGCTGCTTGAAGCTTATAAAAAAGAAGAAGCGGACAGACTTCTGCTTTTAGGCGATATTCTTTATCACGGTCCGAGAAATGATTTGCCCGAGGGATATGCGCCGAAAAAAGTTATTGAGCTTCTCAATGCAATAAAGAACGAAATTCTCTGCGTAAGAGGTAACTGCGATACCGAGGTTGACCAGATGGTGCTTGATTTCCCAATTCTCGGCGAATATGCGGTTATTCCCGTAGGTGACAAACTTCTCTATGCAACTCACGGTCATAACTTTAACGAAAATCATCTTCCTCCGCTTATGAAGGGCGATATTCTTCTGCACGGTCACACCCATGTGCCAAAATGCACGGAGCATGAGAATTATGTTTATATGAATCCGGGTTCGGTATCCATTCCGAAGGAAAACAGCCGGCACGGTTATATGACTCTTTGCGGAAACGAATTTCTCTGGAAAGATTTTGACGGCAATATCATAATGTCTTACAAAGCTTAAGGAGGTTTATTATGGAACTTACTCAAACAAGGGAGTTAACAAAAAAAACAAAAGCGCTTATGGTCTTTGCTTTTGCGATTCTGACAGGTTTTATGTGGAGGGTAAGAGGCTCTCACGGCTGGGGCTCAATGTGGGGCATGTTTGCAGTGGGCGTTGCAATGGTGCTGTTCATTTTTGCCTTCTTCGGCAACCGCAGAAAAATGAGTTATGAAGCAATTCCCGTTGCTGTTATTCTTATGGGCATTACCAACGGCGGTTGGGGAACTCTTAACAGTCAGATGGGCGGATATCTCGGAAGCACCGCACCCTTCACAGGTGAAGAAATTGCAGCAACGGTTGAAATAAGTCCGTATTACGGCTTATGGGTCATGCTTCTTCTCGGCTTCGGATGGATGCCGCTTTTCTCAATCTTTTTAGGCTCCCTTTTCTCAAAAAGGGAATACAAAATCTCAAATTACATAGCAATAATTGCGGTTTTCTATGTGCTCGTTGCAGTATTTATGTTTACCGTTTCGCATTATATACTCCCCTATATCAGCCCCACTGCAGTTGATATGTTCAAAGAGGGTCTTGCAGATAAGGGCATTGAAATGAGCCCGATGATGTCATTCATAAAAAACATGGGTTCCGAAGCATGGTTCAAAAAAATCCCCTTCGGCAGAAACTACTATGCAAGCATAAGAGTTATTTCCTACTCTGCAGCGGCTCTTTTAAGCTCACTCACCGTACTTGTTGTTTTCCGTGATAAAATCACGGCATTTATGTCAACGGCAATCAATGTTATCATGGCTCTTGCTATAACAATCGCCGACGTTTTCCTTATCATTGATTCGGACAAAGGCTTTCTTGCAAAGGTTACTCCTCCCGCATTTCTTGCACAGGGTTCATGGTCACTTTGGGAATACTTCACAGGCTTCCTCATGGGCTTCGGAGTTATGCTTCTTCTTGTTTGCCTGCCCAAGAAAATCACGCAGGGCGAGGGTAAATTTGAATATGAGCCTCCGTTTAAAAAGCAGTGGGTTCACGGTGCTTACAGCACGGTGCTTACTCTTTTCTTCACCTTTGTTTTAACTGTTGCAAGACCTCTCGGAATGAGAATTGCTGATATGTTCATTGACAGAGGCATTCTTTCGGACGATGAAATATATGAAATAATTCTTATGTCTGTTATCGGTGTAATAGGATTTATTATCTGCGTTTCCGTTGTTAAAAAGAATATTTTTGCCAAGGCACTTCCCGTACCTGTTCCCATGAGAACAGAAGATTTCTGCATGACTGCGGTAACGAGATATATGCTTGTAACCGCAATCATCTATTTCTTCACCGATGATGCAAGCTTTGTTCAGCTTGCAAAAAATCCCATGTCAGTTCTTAATGTGACACAGGATTCCGGTGTTGTTCTTGTTTTACTTATGATTGTAAGCGTTCTGCTCTTCCATCTTCTTTTCTGTTCGGCAGCGGAAAAAGCTGTCGGAGAAAATAAGGTTACTGAGCAAAAATAATATCTGCTATCTTTTCGGCGCAGCCTGCAATGTGGGTTGCGCCTGCGTTTTTCAATTCTTCCTCGCTGCCGTAGCCGAAGGTTACACCGATGCTTTTAACTCCGGCACCGTTTGCACCGTTGATATCAAAATACCTGTCACCGACCATAATAATTTTACCCTTGCTTATATTCAGAGCCTCGGCGGCGTTGTTAATGAGCGATGTCTTGCTCTGCGGAGTATCGTCGGCAGAAGGTGCGGAAATAAAATCAATAAGCTCGCCGATACTCAGAAAATCAACAAGCCTTATAATAAAATTCTGCGGTTTGGAGCTTGCAATTCCGATTTTTATTCCGTTTTCCTTGAGATTATTCATAAGCGGCAGAATTCCGTCATATAAATCAAGCTCGTATATTCCGCTCTCACTGTATTTTTCTCTGTACTTCTTAACGGCAAAATCGCTTTTTTCATCGTCAAGACCAAGCTCACGTTTAAAGGAATCATATATTGGCGGCCCGATAAATCTGCGAAGAGTCGCATTGTCAAGAGGCTCAAGGCCGAGTTGCTCAACTGCATATTGAATCGAATTGAATATTCCCCTGCCCGTATCAGCGATTGTGCCGTCAAAATCAAAAAGCACGGCGCTGTATTTTGAAATCATATTATCTCTCCCAAAATATTTTACGCAATTATTTTATCATAAACTTTTAAATCTATCAATATTTTCATTTACATTATTAATATTATATGCTATAATGTATTTTAATTTTAACAAAATTCCTCCGAAAGGACTGAAATAAATGGAATATAATTTTGCAAAAGGTATTGCATCTCTCAAGCCTTCGATTATCAGAGAAATCCTCAAAAGCTCGGGAAACTCTATTCCCCTTGCAGCAGGAAACCCCGCACCCGATGCTTTTCCCGTTGACGATATCAAAAAAATAGTCGGTGAAGTTTTTGAAACCGACCCCATTCTCGCTCTGCAGTACGGCATCAGCGAGGGCTACGGTCCTCTTGTTGCAAAGCTTACCGAGTTAGCAAAAACCCGCTACGGTGTAGGCACGGATAACGATGCACTCATCATCACAAGCGGCGCTCAGCAGGTAATGAGCCTTTCCTGCCAGTGCTTTATTAATTACGGCGACTGCATTCTTTGCGAGGAGCCTTCATTTATCGGTGCCCTCAACTGCTTCAGAAGCTTCGGTGCAAGACTTTCGGGCGTACCCGTTGACAGCGACGGCATCAACATCGAGGCTCTTGAAGAAAAGCTTAAATCAGAAGAAAACGTTAAGTTTATCTATACAATTCCCAATTTCCAGAATCCTGCAGGCATAACAATGTCGCTCGAAAAGAGAAAGGCTGTTTATGAGCTTGCAAAGAAATACGGCGTTATGGTTCTTGAGGACAACCCCTACGGCGACCTTCGTGTTTCAGGCGAAGATGTGCCTGCTATCAAGAGCTTCGATACAGACGGCGTTGTTATCTATTCGGGTTCATTCTCAAAAATCGTTGCTCCCGGTATAAGAGTCGGCTTTGTTCTTGCTCCGAAGGAGGTTATCGCAAAGCTCACCGTTGCAAAGCAGACGCAGGATGTCCATACTCCTCTTATTTCACAGCTTGTTGTTTATAAGTGGCTTACAGAATACGATTTTGAAGGTCACATCAATAAAATCAGAGAAATATATAAGCGCAAGCTCAATCTTCTCTGCGACTGCGTTGACAAAGAGCTTTCGGATTTCCTTACATATCACAGACCTGAGGGCGGTCTTTTTGTCTGGGCAAAGCTCAATGAAGGAATTGATATGCTTGGCTTTGTTAAAAAAGCAAGTGCAGCAGGTGCATCCGTTGTTCCCGGCAACGCAATGATGGTTGACGGCGATGCACCCTGTCAGTATATAAGACTCAATTTCTCAACTCCCTCCGACGAAGATATCGTAAAAGGCATAAAGATTCTCGGAGAGGTTGCCCGTTCACTTTAATAAGCACAGGAAGGTATAAACTATGGAAAATACAACTCCCGAAAAAAAGCCTGTAGTTTTAAGTATGATTCAGCCGACATCAATTCCCACTCTCGGAAATTACCTCGGCGCTCTTAAAAACTGGAAGGCAATGAGTGATGACTACAACTGTCTTTATGCAGTTGCAGACCTTCACGCTTTAACAATTCATCCCGAACCCGCAAAGCTCCGTCAGCAGATCATGGAAATGTATGCAATTCTGCTTGCAATCGGTCTTGACCCCGAGCAGAGCATTGTTTTCATTCAGAGTCAGGTTGCGGCTCACGCAGAGCTTGCATGGATTCTTGACTGTTACACCCAGTTCGGCGAAGCATCAAGAATGACCCAGTTCAAGGAAAAATCGCAGAAGCATGCGGATAATGTTAACGTTGGTCTTTTTGCATATCCCGTACTCATGGCTGCTGATATTCTTCTCTATCAGGCAAACTATGTTCCCATCGGTGCAGACCAGAAGCAGCACCTTGAGCTTGCAAGAGATGTTGCAACAAGATTCAATTCTCTCAGAGGCAACACCTTCACTCTCCCCGAGCCCTTCATAGGCAAGGTAGGTGCAAGAGTTATGAGTCTTCAGGACCCCACTCAGAAGATGTCAAAGAGCGACCCGAATCCCAAGGCTTCCGTTTCGATTCTTGATGAACCGAATGTTATTCTTAAAAAGTTCAAATCTGCGGTTACCGACAGCGAAGCATGCGTAAGATATGCAGACGGAAAAGACGGCATCAATAACCTCATGGCTATTTATTCATGCTGCACGGGTCTTGACTTTGCCGCTATCGAAAAGGAATTCGAGGGCAAGGGCTACGGCGACTTCAAGGTTAAGGTTGCCGAGGCTGTTATTGAAGAGCTTCGCCCCGTTCAGGAAGAATACAAACGCCTGATTGCGGATAAGCAGTATCTTCTTGACACAGCCAACGCAGGAGCCGAAAAAGCTGCACGCCTCGCAAACAGAACTCTCACCAAAGCAAAGAAAAAAGTCGGACTTTTGCTCGGATAATTACCGATAAAAGAAAGATTTTTGTTAATTACGCCGAAAATGCATAAATATTCAAAAATTGCTTGATTTTTTGAATATTCGATGTATAATTAATGCATAAACTAACATAAAGAACGGAGAAATCATCATGAAAGAAATCAAAAAAGTAGTTCTTGCCTATTCAGGCGGCCTTGATACATCAATCATTATTCCCTGGCTTAAGGAAAACTATAACAACTGCGAAGTTATCGCTGTTTCAGGCGATGTTGGTCAGGGCACAGAGCTTGAAGGTCTTGAAGAAAAGGCTATAAAGACAGGCGCATCAAAGCTTTACATCGAAAACCTTCAGGACGAATTCGTAAGCGATTATATCTTCCCCACTCTTAAGGCAGGCGCAGTTTATGAGAAGGAATATCTTCTCGGCACATCATTCGCTCGCCCCATCATCGCAAAGAGAATCGTTGAAATCGCAAAGGCTGAAGGCGCAGACGCTATCTGCCACGGCTGCACAGGCAAGGGCAACGACCAGGTAAGATTCGAGCTTACAATCAAGGCTTTTGCTCCCGAAATGGAAATCATCGCCCCCTGGAGAATCTGGGATATCAAATCAAGAGAAGAAGAAATCGAATACGCAG
>CAZJOH010000005.1:0-46846 GCA_964547575.1 uncultured Clostridium sp. | reverse complement strand
GGCTCAGATTCCCCGTCGAAATCCTTTCATCCCCATTTATTTTAATTCGCAATTCAGAATGCGTAATTCGGAATTACAAATTATTGTTTTTTTGAGTTTTAGTTATAGAAACAAGTATTTTTATTATTTCTTCACAATCTAAATATACGCTTTCGAATTGTTCTTTTGAAATATAGTCGCTTTCATGCAAAAGTTCAAGCCAATATTCCGTTTCGCTACATTCTTTCAGAGCTATATTCATTTTGGAGTAAAAATCAGGCTTACTCTGTGCTCTGATTGCTTCTTTTACATTTGCACCTATACTCGTTCCGCTTTTCAACACTTGATTGGCTAATGGTGAAATATGATAATTATCGGTTAAATATTTATAAAGCTTGATAATCCTTAATGCAAAAGCCTTGCTTTTATCAACAATAACATTGTTTTTCATTTGTTATCACCTGATCAATTCCGAATTACGCATTACGAATTCCGAATTAGCAGAAGGGTCTGCGACGCTTTTTTTATTATCGTCGCATATTGCGCTCGATATCTCTTTGAGCATCTTTCTTTGCGGCAACTTCACGTTTATCGTAAAGCTTTTTACCTTTACAAAGTCCGATTTCAACCTTTGCTCTGCCCTTTGAAAAGTAAACGCTGAGCGGTACTATCGCAAGACCGTCCTGCTTTACCATTGAATAAAAACGTCGGATTTCTTTTTTGTGGAGCAAAAGCCTTTTGGTACGCAGAGGATCTCTGTTAAAGATATTACCCTGCTCATAGGGGCTGATATGCATACCGTTAACGAACATCTCACCGTCTTTTACAAAGCACCATGAATCCTTAAGATTTATCTTGCCCTGACGAATGGATTTAACCTCCGTTCCGAAAAGCTCAATGCCTGCCTCAAGCTTTTCAAGCACAAAATAATCGTGATATGCTTTTTTGTTGTTTGCTACTATTTTAATGCCGCTGTTTTTATCCATTAGCTTTACCTTTCGTGGAGTGCGATTATATCACACATATATAAAGTGTGTCAATAGTTGATTTTTGTTGCAATAATTTTTCTTTTTGCAAAATTATTTTTTGAAGGTGCGTTTTTTGGCGTAGAAATCTCTCTTTTTCTTCTTTTCTTCAGCCTCACGCTTTGCCGCAAGAGCTCTCTTTGCCTTAACTTTTGAAAGGGGCTTGCCCTTCTTGGCAGGCTTCTTTTTCTTTTCGTCTTTATCCTTATCGGGATTCTCTTTATAGAGAACTATGCTGCCTCCGACAACCTGAACAACGTCGCTGCCCGTTGCCTCGGCAAGCTTATCTGCAAATTCACGGGGACTCTCGGGCGCACTTTCAAGCAAAACCTTAAGCTTTATAAGCTCTCTTTTTCGAAGTGCATCAGCCGTCTGCTCAATCAGCGCATCGGACATTCCGCCTTTTCCTATCTGAAAAAGAGGCTCAAGGCCGTTTGCCTGCGCTCTGAGCGCCGCTCTTTCTTTACTTGTCATACCTTATTCTCTCCAATCTGACCGGCAAGCTTTCTTACAGACTTGCCCCTGTGGCTTATTGCGTCTTTTTCGTCAGCAGTAAGCTGTGCCATGGTTTTTTCTCCGCCGTATTCAACGGGAAGGAACAACGGGTCATAACCAAATCCGCCGTCACCGATTTCTTCAAAACCGATTGTGCCTCTGCACTCACCTCTTGCAATTATCTTTCTTCCGTCGGGATATACACAGCAGGCAACGCTTACGAATGCCGCACCTCTGTCCTTGGGTTCAAGACCTTCAAGTGCATTGAGGAGCTTTTGGTTGTTTGCATCGTCATTACCGTGTTCACCTGCATATCTTGCAGAGTAAACTCCGGGCGCACCGTCAAGATAATCAACAGCAAGGCCCGAATCATCGGCAATGCAGGGCATGCCGCTTTCCTTGCAGCCGCTTTCAGCCTTGAGGAGTGCATTTTCTTCAAAGGTTGTTCCCGTTTCTTCAACATCGGTAAGCTCAACTCCCGCTTCCTCTGCAAGAAGAACTCTTATTCCGAGAGGCGCAAGAATTCGCTGGAGCTCATCACGTTTTTTCATATTATGGGTAGCAATTATATAATCCATTTTTCTATCCTTTTATATTATTAGTCGTCTTTGTCCTCTTCAAACAGTCCGTCTGCAAAAGCTTTTGCGTTGAAGGGTCTTAAATCATCTATTCCCTCGCCGACGCCGATAAACTTAACCGGAACCTTAAGGTCGTTCTTAATCGCAAGAACAACGCCGCCCTTTGCAGTACCGTCAAGCTTTGTAAGAATGATACCCGTAATTTCGGCAACATCCTTGAATTCCTTCGCCTGATTCACTGCGTTCTGACCGGTTGTTGCATCAAGTACAAGAAGTATTTCACGGTCAGCATAGGGAAGCTGACGGTCAATTACTCTGTAAATCTTTGCAAGCTCCTCCATAAGGTTTTTCTTATTGTGGAGTCTGCCTGCGGTATCGCAGATAATGATATCGGCATTTCTTGCCTTACCTGCCGAAATTGTATCAAAAACAACAGCCGCAGGATCAGCACCTTCCTTATGCTTTACGATATCAACACCTGCACGGTCCGCCCATATTTCAAGCTGATCAATAGCCGCCGCTCTGAAGGTATCGGCTGCGCCGAGAATAACCTTTTTTCCTTCAGCCTTGAACATAGCCGCCATTTTACCGATAGAAGTGGTTTTGCCTACGCCGTTAACACCGATAACAAGGATAACCGAAGGAACGGTTATCATATCAATTTCTTCTCCGCCGCTTAAAAGCTCTGCAACGATATCTCGGATTTCCTTTTTAACATCCTTTGCTTTGTGGAGATTCTTCTTGAATACGGAATCCCTGAGCTTCTGAACAATTTCCATAGCGGTAGTTACACCGACATCGGACATAACAAGAATTTCTTCAAGCTCCTCGTAAAAATCCTCATCGATTTCATTTTTGCCGTAAAGAGCCGCATTGATGGCTCCCGACATACTGTCACGGGTCTTTTTAAGACCCTGATTGATTCTTTTGAAAAGTCCCATAGGTTACCTCATATATTAAATGTATTACTGCTCCTGAACATTCTTGATGATTATGTCAATCGTTCTTTTAAGCGTTGAATCTCTTTCGCAGTCCTTGGTTACGGTTTCAACGGAGTAGAGAATTGTGGTTCTGTCCCTGCCGCCGAAATACTCACTGATTTCTTTTTGGGTAAGGTCGGTTATTTCTCTTACAATATAGATTGCAACCTGCCTTGCTCTTGCGGTTTTTGCATCCTTCTTTTTAGAAATAATATCATTCTGGGGAACACCGAAGGTTCTTGCAGTCTCCGCAATTATGTTGTTGACTATCGCCGAAACGGGTCGGCTGTCGTTCATGATATCCTTGATTGCACTCTGCGCCATTGCGATATTAATCGAAGCACCTTCAATATTCACAAGTGCGTTTATTTTCTTTACTGCGCCTTCAAGCTGACGGATATTTGTCTTGATTTTTTCAGCAACAAACTGAACAACTTCATCAGGCAAAGCAAGGCCGAGAATATCCGCTTTTCTTTTGATAATAGCCATTCTCGTTTCAATATCGGGTGGCTGAATATCTGCAATAAGTCCCCATTCAAAACGGTTTCTGAGTCTTTCATCAAGAATTTCTATATCCTTTGGAGTGCGGTCCGATGCAAGAACTATCTGCTTTCCTTCCTGAGTAAGAGCGTTAAATGTATGGAAAAATTCTTCCTGGGTCGATGCTCTTCCTGCAATAAACTGAATATCGTCAACAACAAGAATATCGCAGTTTCTGTATTTCTTATGGATTTCATGCATCTTGTTTTTCTGGATGCCGTCAACAATAAGATTTACGAAATCCTCGCCTCTTGTGAAAATAATATCCGCTTCGGGATTGTTTTTCTTGATTTCGTTGCTGATAGCGCAGAGAAGGTGGGTTTTACCCAGACCTGCATTGCCGTAGATAAACAACGGGTTATACGCTGCACCGGGTGTTGCCGCAACAGCCTGCGCTGCCGCATGAGCAAATCTGTTTGATGAACCTACAACAAATGTTGAAAAGGTGTTTTTTTCAATGCTCAGTGAAGTTGCGTTTGCTCCCGAATTTGCTTCGGGTGCAGGCTTTTCTTTAACTGCCGCCTCCGCATTGATAAGCTCAACCTCAACCTCGAATCCCATGACCTGCTTGAAAGCTTCTCTCAGGTCATTTCCGAACTGCTGCTCAATAATCTTCCTTTTAAATTCGCTTGTTGCAATTTTTGCCGTTGCCCCGTCAAAGCTGCTTATTTCAAGCGGTCTGAACCATATCTCATATATAACTTCGCCGCAGCTTTTCTTTAAATGCTCACATACGAGCTGCCACATCTCTTTGAGAGATTCCATTACTATACTTCCTCCATATTGGTTTTATCGCACAAATCGGCATTTTAATTGATAATGATACATAATACAGTATATCACACAAAAAAACGCTTTTCAAGCAAAAATAACAAGATTCCGAAAAAAGATTTTCAGTTTAAATCGAAAAAAATGTTGACATTCATGGTCAGGCTGTTATATAATGTGTATTCTGAGGGGTGTATTCACCTCATTTTGTCATGCTTAATAATTGAAATTGACTGCGGTTTGCATTTGATTTTGATTGTTTCAGACCCCGGAAAGGGTCAAGACATAATAAATTTTGAAACGGAGGTTTGCACAATGAAAAGAACTTACCAGCCCAAGAAGCGTCATCGCAAGATGGAACACGGCTTCCGCAAAAGAATGGCTGACAGAAACGGCCGCAAGGTTCTTGCCCGCCGCAGAGCAAAGGGCAGAAAGCAGCTCACATATTAATCCGAAAAGGGATTGATGCAAATGTCCGGAGCAGTTACCTTAAAACAAAACACGGATTTTCACAGGGCCTACGGCAGGGGCAAGGTCAAGGCCTCCCCGCAGCTTGTAACCTATGTTGTCAAAAACAGAGGGTTGGGCTGCCGTATAGGTATAACTGCCGCAAAAAAGCTCGGCAGTGCAGTTGAGAGAAACAGATGCCGCCGCATCATAAGGGCGGCATTCTCCTCAATTTCTCCGAATTGCAGCGGAAATTACGATATCGTATTCGTTGCAAGGTTCAAAACCAAAAAATTAAAAAGCTGTGACCTCGTTCCCGTTATGCAAAAACATCTTACGGACCTCGGGGTTGTCAGAGAAGCTGCGGAGGCGGATTTTTGATGAAAAAATTTCTGCTTGCCGCTATTCGCTTTTACCAAAAGCGCATCTCTCCGCTTTTTCCGCCAATGTGCAGGTTTTATCCTACCTGCTCCAACTATGCGATAGAAGCAATTAAGGTTCACGGGGCTTTCCGGGGAACCCTTCTTACTTTATTCAGGCTTATGAGGTGCAACGTTCTGTTCCCCGGCGGATATGATCCTGTTCCGCCAAAGAAACATTCACACTCGGAGGACGAAAAATGACCGCTCTTTACGAAATTCTCGGCGTACCGTTTGGCGCTTTGCTGAGACTTATTTATAACAGTATCGGCTTTGAAAGCTATGCTATATCAATAGTTCTGCTTACCCTTTTCACAAGAATTCTGACTATCCCTTCAACCATCAGTCAGCAGAAAGGAATGGCAAAAACTCAGCGTATCCAGTCCAAAGTGCGCAAAATACAAACAAAATATGCAGGTAATCAGCAGAAAATTCAGGAGGAAACAACCGCTCTTTACCAAAGAGAAGGCTATAACCCCATGAATGCGGGCTGTACACCCATGCTTTTCCAGTTTGTAATTCTTTTCGGTCTTATCGGTGCTATTTATTATCCTTTGAGCAATTTCCTCACAGGCATTACCGATGCGGAAATCAAGCTTCTTTCCGATGCTGTTGCAGAAATCAGCACATCGAAATTCGCAAACAGCTCACATCTTGCTGAGCTGCTCATTATCCAGAACATTGACCAGCTTCAGGGCATTCCCGGAGTAAGTCAGGCTTCTTATGATGCAATCGCAAACATTAACTTCGACTTTTTCGGTCTGTTCTCACTCGGTGATGTACCCAAAGACTTCGGATTGCATATTATCTGGGCAATTCCCGTACTTTCATTCTTATCTTCAATGGCAACATCGCTTTATTCTCAGATAAAGCAGAAGAAAAACAACCCCGCAATGGCAAATAACCCCATGATGGGCTGCATGATGTTCGGTATGCCTCTTATGTCGCTTTACTTCGTTGTAAGCTACCCTGCAGGCATCGGCATTTACTGGATTGCATCCAGCATTTTCAGCTTTATTATTACTGTTATTGTAGGTCATTTCTACAGCCCCAAAAAGACCATTGCCAGACTCATGGTTGATGAAACTGTTGCCCGCCGCTCAAAGGAAATCAACACAAAACAGATTGCGGCAAATAAAAATCAGTAATATCAGGTGGTGACTTTATCTTGATCAAAGAGGCTATCGGCACAGGTGCCACTCTTGACGAAGCAAAAGAGGCTGCCCTCAGAGCTCTTATGGCTCCCGAGGATGCAGATATTAAATATGAAGTTCTCGAAAGACCCAAATCAAAGGTTCTCGGTATTTTCGGCGGTTCACCCGCAAAAATGAAAGCATTTTACGAATACGAGGATGATCCGTTCGCAAAAGCAAAGGAATATATCCTCAACATTCTCAAAAACCTCGGTATCGAGGAGGCTGAAATCAGCGTTGAAGCAGACGAAGAAGATGTTCGCATCTCCATCGAATGCGGCGATGATTACGGCTCGGTAATCGGCAGAAGAGGCGAAACTCTCGATGCTATTCAGTATCTTACACGCCTTGTTATCAACAGAGGCTCCGAAGAATACAAGAGAGTTTCAATCAACGTAGGCAACTACCGTGAAAAGAGAGAAAACACTCTCCGCTCACTCGCACGCAAGAACGCAGCAAAGGTTCGCAAGTACGGCAGAAATGTTGTTCTTGAACCCATGAATCCCTACGAAAGACGCATCATTCACACAACCGTTCAGGAAATCGAAGGCGTTACCTCTCATTCAGTAGGCAGCGACGGTGACAGAAAGGTTGTTATCACCCTTGAAGAAGGCGTTAAGCCCACCAACGGCGGCTATAACAAAGGCGGCAGAGGCGGATATAACAAGGGCGGTTACAATAAGGGCGGCAGAGGCGGATACAACAGAGGCGGAAGACGCTATAACGATAACAAATCCGAATCCTCCGACGCTCCCGCAAGAGCTCCCCGTTCAGATTCCGCAGGCGCTTCGCTCTACGGCAAAATCGAAATCAATAAATAAAATTTTACCGCTCGGTCAGACCGAGCGGTTTTTTGTTTAAAATACAATTTTAAGGAAAAGATTAATTATCTGCATAAAAATATAACTGAGTGTGGGCGGAACAAAATAATCATATTTTACGCTGACAGTATTATCATTAATATAAAGCGTATCCGTAAGCAAACCGTATTCCTCAACAGCAGCACGCACAGAGCCGAAAACTTTTTCTTCGCCTGCACGGTAGCCTTCTTCTGCAATATTATAAATTACGGTTTCGGTTTTTTCACTTCCGTCTTTATATCTGAGTTTAAGAACTATTCCGTCGGGTAAATTGGGACTGCCAGCACTAAAAACAACTCTGTTTTTCAAAGGAATATGCACGATCTCCGCAGATTCAACATTATTAATCGGTTCGGGATCAGGTTCAGGAATAACCGGATCATCGCAAATCGGCTCTGTAATTGTTATTTCGTATTCAGCCGTATAGCCGTCATCATATATAACAGTAAGCTTTATCTTACCTTCTTCAAGTGCAAGAATTTCACCGTTTTCGGTTATTGAAATATAATCAATGCAAATCGGCGATTCTGATGTGATTATGTAATCCTTACCCGGCTTTATGCGATAAGCTCCACCAACCTCAAGTTCAATGCTTTCTTTAACAGTTAAATCCGATGTGCAACCATCTGTGGTGCCATTCTCTGCATATGCAAAAGAGCAAACGCCGAAGGTCATGATAACCGCTAAAATAACAGATATTATTCTTTTCATTTTATAACATCCCCTCAATTAAATATTAATAAAAAAACTATAAATATAATCCACGATAGATGGAATTGCCAAATATTTATAGCACAAATAAAATTCTTCCTCGCCTAAATAATATTCGGCTTTATTTATACCGTATGATTTGTCATCATTTATTGCTGCTTGTTTAATCATCTCTTTCCCAACATAACACCCCCCCCTTCTTCTGAAAGAGAAACCAAGCAAACCATTTCCTTGCCATCGCTATATTTTAGTTTGATTTTAATTCCCTCGGGAGATTCAGGCAAATAGCCGAACACAATTCTTTTCTTAAAAGGAACATTTATTATTTCAGCGGCAATCAATTTCATCTCATCTTTTTTGTTGTTATCAAAATTCGAATTGTAATTTTTTATCTTCTGAAAATCCAAAAATGCATAGCCTTTTTCAAAAATCGACCATATATTTTCAAAATCAAACCCAATATAAGATGTTTGTAATTTTAATTCATCCTCCGATAATCCCGTTACACCGGATGATTGAACAGAAGAAGTACCAAACGCCGCAGTTATGCTCTCTTCATAATAACAGTATTCAAATATGTTATCGGAAACAGTATTGCCAATTATGCCCCCTGTGTAGATATTCATACCTTCGGTATTTCCGTATCCGATAAAACTTTCTTTAAATTCCGGAACCGCATAGCAACAAATAAATTCAGAATTTTTTGATTCTCCTGCAAGACCTCCTGCCGCATATATCGACATTACAGTGTATTCTAAGGAAAACGAAGTGAAAGCAAAGCAATTTTTAAATAAAGAATTTTCCGAAAATCCCACAAGTCCTCCCGGACAAAAATCATAAGCTATAGCCAAAGGTCCGTTTCCTGTTGTTGCACATATAGTTCCTTCTGCATAGCAGTTTTCAATAACGGAATCTGAAATTTGGTTTGCTACAATACCTGAATATCTGTTGATTACACCTATATATAGATTGATATTACACTTGCAAACCCCCAAATTTCTAATTAATGCGCCATCCAACCTGTCAAAAACCCCTCCGTCAGAAGAAATATTCAATATTTTGTATCCGCCACCATTCATTTCTCCGGAAAAAGGTGTACTTTCATCACCAATCGGCTCCCAGTTTTCATAAACTGAAAGGTCGATATCGTTCATAAGTATGTACTTGCCGTCAAGGTCATTGCGGACGTTATCCAAATCCTCGGCGGTGTAAATCGGGGTGTAGCCATCGGGAATTTCTTCTGCTTCATCTGCAAAAGCAACGTTAATCATGCCAAAGCACATGATAAACGTTAAAATAATTGCCAATGTCTTTTTGATTTTCATTGTGTTTCCTCCTTGAATTTTGATTTGTAATGACTATTATTGTTTTTTAGCTTATGAACAACCCATCGGAATCGACTTTCTTCGCCATATTTTGAGCAATTAAGGAAAAAATCGGATTTCCCCTTAATTTTTAATCTCATATATATATGGCAAAAAAATCGAATTGTTACACAAAAAGTCAGAAAAATTTTAAATTTCTGCATTTTGCACAAATTTGGCGTTGCGTTTTTGTTATAAACAACAAAGAACACTCACCGAAACTGATGAGTGTTCTTGTTTTTTTACGGCTTGAGCAAGCCCGTTTCAATTGAAGTTGAAATAATCCCCTCTACTATGTGCCAGAGCTCGGGAGTTGCAGTACGGATAATATCCATGCGCTTATAAATCTGCGGCGCATGAACATCGCCAAGCTTCCATGTATGACCGTTTGTGAGATAATTAAGAATGAGCGGCTGCAGACGGTCAATTGCGTTTGCATATTTTGCTTCCGCCGTTTCCTTTGCTTCAAATTCATCCCACAAAGCACGGATTTCTTCACCCTGACCGTCCTTGAGCATTCCGAAAAGCTTATCTGCCGCCATAATTTCACGGTCAAGCTTGTCCTCGTTGCCCTTCACATCATAAGCAAAGGTATCACCTGCATAAACCTCAACAAGGTCATGCACCAGAGCAATTTTCATCACCTTTGCAATATCCACCTTATCTGCACTGTATTCTTCAAGTATCATCGCCATTATTGCAAGATGCCACGAATGCTCCGCATCATTCTCTCGCCTTGAAGCATCTGCAACAAGATTGCGGCGCAGAACATTTTTCATTTCGTCAATAACTATTATAAACTCAATTTGCTTTTTAAGCTTTTCGCTGCTTATAAAATCAAATTTATCCATAATTTCACTTCCTTTGCTTCGATTATAACAAATTTTATAGTCTTTTTCAAGGTTGAAGCTTTGCTGTAAGCGTGATATAATAATTACATATTGATATAAGGAAGATTTTTATGAAGGTTTTAATTGAGCTTTTTGACAAAGAACAGATTTATAATTATCTTGCAACACTTGTTTTCAAACCTGAAAAAGTATATTTCGTCGGTGACAGCAAGATTATGGGCGGCGATTGCAGAAAGAAAACAGAAAAGCTTGCCCGTATTTCAAACATCGATGCTCGGTTTTTATATAAATATGCAAGCCCCGATAACTTCTCTCTCTTGCGCAATAAAATTGCGGAAATAATCAACGATGAAAAAAAGCTCGGCAACGAATGCGTTATTGACGTTACGGGCGGTCGTGACCTTGCGCTTGTTGCCGCCGGATATCTCATGTCACTCGGTGCAGAAGTAATAAGATACAAGCATAAAAACAAGGTTTTCCGTGTTCTTGCAAGCGGTGAAACACATCCTGCGGATATAAATCTTTCCTGCGAATCGCTGATAACCGTTGCAGGCGGAACGATTTACAGCAACACTCACAGCCTTTCGCATTCAGAAAAAGAATGGGAAATAATCAAAAAAATTATTCATCTCTATTTTGATAACCGTGATGTATGGACTAAATTCATTAAATACCTTCAAAGGATTTCCAAAGCCGAAGGCGAAAAGGTAGGCGACAGGCTTTGGATAGAAGCTCCCTGTTCATTCGCTGCCGACGGCAAAACCTTCACTGCAGATACGAAGATAATGAGCGGTCTTGAAAAAGCAGGTGCATTTACCCACTTTGAATATTTCCGTTCGGAAAACAAGGTTGAGTTCAAATATGTGAATGCCAAAATTGCGAATCTGCTTGTAAATGAAGGAGTATGGCTTGAACTGATTGTGTATCTTACGGTAAAAAGCATTGACATTTTTACAGACTCCGACACGGGAGTAAAATTCATCTGGGATATTCCCGACGGCGGCACTTCTCTCTCCGACCTTCTTTCGGACAATACTCCCCGAAACGAGGTTGACGTTATGGCGGTAAGAGGTATTAAGCCGATATTTATCTCCTGCAAAACAAGAGCACCGATAAACGAAGATTTAAACGAGCTTTACGCAATTCGTGAGCACTTCGGCGGTGAACACGCCTGTGCCGCACTTGCAACAACGAAATATGTGGGCAGAGAAGCCCCGATATATGAGCGTGCAAGGGCAATGGGCATTGAAATCATCGACGAAAGTGATTTTAAATGCAATGCAGCGGCAAATAAATTGATTAAACTCAGCGAGGGATAATTATGCCAACAGAAAAAGGAACGGTTGAACTTACCAATATGGTTATGGTAACGGACAGCAACGGCAGAATGCTTGTTCAGGAAAGAGTGAAAAGCTGGACGGGTATATCATTCCCCGGCGGTCACGTTGAACCCGGTGAAAGCTTCGTTGACTCCGCAATAAGAGAAATAAAAGAGGAAACGGGGCTTGAAATCCGCAACCTCAAACCGTGCGGAGTTATTCATTGGTCGCATAACCGTAATTTTAACAGATATATAGTTTTTCTTTATAAAACCTCGGATTTCAGCGGTGAATTGCTCCCCGAAACCGAAGAAGGCAGAGTTTTCTGGGCTGCTTATGACGAAATCAAAAGCATGAAGCTTTCATCAAATTTCGGAAACTACCTGCCGATGTTCATGAGCGATGAATTCAGCGAAGCCTACGGTTCATGGAACGAGGCTGACCCCGAGATACTTATATACAAGTGATATCTTAATAAATTTGTAATAATTTTGGTGCTTTATTTGTAATTCCGACCCTTTAGAATAAGAATTGTTCCAAGGGATTGAATCAACAGAGGTGAAACTATGTATACCGTGCTTGTCTGCGATGACGATATCGCAATACTTGATTCCGTTGAAATTTATCTGAAGCTGGAGGGCTATAATGTTCTGCGTGCGGAAAACGGCAGGCAGGCTCTCGAGCAGGTTAAGAGCAACGAGGTACACTGCGTTATTCTTGACATAATGATGCCCGGTCTGGATGGCTTGCAGGCAACATTGAGGCTCCGTGAAAAGCACAACATACCCATTATCCTCCTTTCCGCAAAAAGTGAGGATACCGACAAAATAACGGGGCTTTCCTTCGGCGCCGATGATTATGTTACAAAGCCTTTTAATCCGCTTGAGCTTATGGCGAGGGTTAAATCGCAGATAAGGCGATATACCTCACTCGGCTCAATGGAAAAGAAAGAGGGCGTTATAACAACGGGGGGACTCTCGCTTGATACTCTCGCAAAGGAGCTTACGCTTGACGGTGAAACGGTGAAGCTGACCGCCACCGAATACGGCATAATCAGCGTGCTTATGGAAAATCTCGGCAGAGTGCTTTCAACGGGTCAGATTTATGAGGCAGTCTGGGACGAACCTGCCTACAATACGGAAAAAACGGTTACGGTGCACATCAGAAGAATCCGTGAAAAAATTGAAATCAATCCCAAGGACCCGAAATATTTAAAGGTGGTGTGGGGAATTGGCTACAAAATCGAAAAATATTAAATACTCCAAGGGGGCAAAAACAGCCGCAGTCATAATTGCGCTTGTTATGTTTTTCTCCTCCGGCTACTTTGCAAATCTCTTCATAAGAGGCTTTGCGGACTACAATGCCTATGACACAGGCAATGGCTTAAGCTATACGCAAACAACAGCATTCCGCGACCTTATGAATCACGCGGAAGAATATCTCATCAACCACGCAATGTTCGAGGAACCGATGACCTTTGAGGAATACAAGGCAAGTCAGGCAGGTATAGCAGCTGCAAACGAATACGATACCCTTGCAAAAAATGTTTCAGATGCCTATGACCTGCTCGAAAGCTCGGGTATTGAGGTTTATGTTACAAATGACAACAGCTATTATTATCTTCTGCCCTATAAAACTCTCGTTTATGCCATGGACGGCACCGGCGGATATGTTCATGAGGATCATTTTTTCTATTCATACTATAACACCGGTGCAATCGAAAAAATAAATCCCGACAGCAAGGTAGTTGAATCAACAACTTCAACTCAGCCTGTCACTCAAACTGCGGTTATTGAATTAACAAACGAAAACGGTGAGACATACACATCAGCTGTTGAAATATCGGAAGAACATAAAGGTCCCACAAAAGATTCGTATGTATTTCAGGGGGATAGCGGTATATATTTTGTTGATAAAAACGGTAACCATCTCCGCTTTTATGTTCCCGATTCGGGCAGCCGTGCCCCCCTTGAGGTTCAGGATATTGCCGATGCGTTGGAAACCATCAACAGTATCACGCACTACACTTCCTACGGCGAATCAACCAAAGAACGCCTGATTGCCGAAATTTCAGAGGGCGGCAAAGAAAGCTACCTGAATCAAAGTTGGCAGAATTCAATTTCATATAATCATTACGGTCATATCGTCAAAAATATAAAAAGTGTCAACTATGCGATTATCCGTGAAAACGGCAAGGTTGTTACAAACTGCGGAGTTCTCGCAACCGACACACAGGAACAGATTCTTGAAAAACTCGGCGGTGAATTCGTTGAAGCGAGTATCAATGGTGAATACAAGCTTCTGAAGGGAGATAAACCCGCCGATACCGAAAGTGCATGGAGCGGACTTGCCGAAATGCTGTTTGGTGAAAGAGTTGCAATTATGAGTGCGGGAAGTTATTTGTTTACCGACCCAAAAAATTCCTCGGGATATTTCTCATATGTGCAGAGAAGTGATATTGTTGACCCGTTCACAATTTCAAACAATGCATTCACGGATTTCACGCAAAGCTCCGTAAATAATCTCACAACTCTCCTTGTTCTTTTCGGAATAAGCTTCCTCATCGCCTGTGCGGCATGTATTTATCTGCTCTGTGTTGCCGGAAAGACGGCTGACGGAATAAAAATCAATTTCTTTGATAAAATACCCACCGAAATCAACTGGATTCTCGGCGTCGGAATTATGGCTTTGCTTGGTGCAGGTGTTGTGTTCTTAACCATTTATGAAGCATCCCCTATTGAACTTGTACACCTGAATTTAGGTGATAACAACTTCATAAATGTATTGGTGAATGCCGTAAGTCTGAATACTGACTTGATAACAGCTTTGGCGTCGGCTCTTTTCTTCATAATCTGGACCGAGCTCAACGCAGGTTTCATCAGAAACATCCGCAACAAATCATTCTGGAAGCATACCCTTTGTTATCAGCTTCTCCGACTTGCGGGCTGGCTTCTTAAAAAGCTCTGGAAGCTTCTTGCAATCCTTCTTAAGCCCTTCGGCAAGATTTTTAAGAAAATCGGCAATTTCTTCAAAAAACAGATTGATAAGATAAAATATATCCTTGCCTGCGATTATTCAAAGGGCGAAGGTAAAAAATTCAGAACAATCGCTTATATCTGCGCCGTCGGATTTATGGTTGCAACGGTTATCTACTATATGCTTGCAGGTTTAATAGTAGATTACGAAGAATTCCTTGCATTCCTTATGTATTTATTCGGAATTCTCGGAGATTTGGCAATCCTCGGATTTGTTATTCTCATAATCGTTTCACTCGACAGAATCATGGCTTGCGTTTCGCAGGCAAAGCAGGGCGATCTTAACGGAAAAATTGACACAAAATTCATGCCGGACTTCATGCGCCGCTTTGCAGAGGATATCCTCTCCATGCAGGACGGACTTCAGAATGCTGTTGAAAGCGCAGTAAAAGACCAGCGAATGAAAGCAGAACTTATCACCAATGTTTCCCACGACCTTAAAACTCCCCTCACCTCAATCGTCAACTATGTTGATTTGCTCAAAAAATGCGAGGTTGAAAACGAAACTGCACAAAGATATATTGCCGTGCTTGACGAAAAAGCAGCTAAAATGAAAAAGCTTATTGAGGATTTGGTTGAAGCTTCAAAGGCTTCCTCGGGCGCAATGGAAATTCATCCCGTAAAAATCAATCTCTGCGAATTTGCAGCGCAGGCAGTCGGCGAGCATGAGGATGAGCTGCAGAAGCTGGGCATTGGTCTTGTTCTTAAAGCTCCCCCCTCACCCGTTACGGTAACTGCCGATTCGCAGAAAACCTCAAGAATAGTTGAAAACCTTTTCTCCAACATAAGAAAATATGCCATGGAGGGCACAAGAGTTTATGTTGAGGTTGCAGACGGCAATTACGGCTCATTAGTTTTCAAGAATATTTCAAAATACCCCCTTGATGTTTCAGCAGACGAGCTTACACAAAGATTCGTAAGAGGCGATGCCTCCCGTTCGGGTGAAGGCAGCGGACTCGGACTTTCGATAGCACAGAATCTCTGCGAACTTCAGAAAGGCAAATTCAAGGTTGAGGTTGACGGCGATTTGTTCAAGGTCACACTTTCACTTCCGAAAACAGAATAAAAAATTCACGGTGTCGGAAATCCGACACCGTGTTTTTTGCAAATTAAATACAGTTTCCTTATCGGCTCCCTCTTGAGGGAGCTGTCGAGCATAAGCGAGACTGAGGGAGTTTTGGATTTTGCTAAACAAAGGTTTGTTTAACCCCTTCATCTTTTGATTCGCAAAATCCACCTTCCCTGAAGTGGAGGCTATCGAAAAACGGTTTTAATTATAAGCATCAACAAGTGCAAAATATTCTTCTTCTGAAATTGCGGCAACCGAACCGTGACGGGGCTTTAAGTGGTCAAGCGAATAGGTTGACCTCTGCACCTGCCTGAAATTCTCAAAATCTCTTGTCATCTGTGCAAAGAAAGTGCCTTCCGAATATTCATCCATAATCATCATCCACGCATCCGTGCCTGTTATGCGATACATCGTGCTGCCCTCTACTCCCCACCAGTTGAGCGAGCAGATTGTGTAATCCGTATTATACGGACCCGTGAGATTTTTTGATTTTACATAGGCAATTTTCTGGGTTAAATCCTCTTTAAAATAGAGATAATAATAACCGTCTTTTTCGTTGTAAATTATATCGCCGTCAATGCATTGGATATTTCTTGTTTCTCCCGTTTCGGGGTCAACCTCATTCCATCTGCCGAAAAGCACCTGAGGCTCGGTTTCAAAGGTTTTGAAGTCCTTTGTGTATGCATAGTAATGCCCTGCGCAGTCATTTTCTGCGGTTGAATTTGCCCAGTAGACCATGTACATGCCCTTGTCGCCGTCCCATATCGCCTGTGGAGCCCATGCTCTGTTTGTTGTTTCAAAGCCATCAAACTGACGGATATCAATAACCGTTTCGTCAGTCCAGTTTACAAGGTCATAGGATCGCCATGTGATAAGGCTGTGGTTTGAAGTCCAGCCGTCAAGAGCATTCATATCCGTTGCAATTATAAAATAGCAGTCCTTGCCGTTTTCATCAACGCCTTTAAGGATATACGGGTCTCGCACGCAGCCCGTGCCCTTTGTCTGCTTAATTATCGCTTCATTGTTGTTGAGCGCCTCAAAGTTATAGCCGTCTGTGCTGACAGCAAGGTGAATGGTCTGCTCGTCAACCTCATTGCCGACAAAATAACAGAAAACATATGCGCCCGAGGTGCTCACTGCCGGATATGCATAATCATTGAAGGCATAGTTGAAAAGAAAATAAGGAATCATTATCGCCGCCATAAGTATGCGTTTGAAAGCCATGAAAGTCATTTTTATTCTCCTTTTGCATTTGTGAATGCAATTATATCATATTTATTTTCTAAAATAAAGCATTAATTGACTTTACTGCATGAAAGATATATAATTATCTTATAAAAATGCAAGGGAGAATATTATGGAAAAGTTTGAGAAACGCTTTAAAATCGACTGCTCACCGGTTGCAGACAAAAAACAGACCCTTACATATAAAAACGTAAGACTTACGGTTATTACCCCCTGCCTTCTGCGTGTTGAGGTTCAGAGCGATGGCGAATTCTGCGACGAACCCACACAGAGCGTATGGTTCCGTGACTTCTGCGAAACAAAATTCGAGGTTAAAGAATCGGGCAATAAAATTGAAATCAAAACCGAAAAAGCAGTTTTTACATATTCACTTTCCTCAAAAAAGATGATGTCGATAAAGCTTACCGACGGAAGAACGGTTAAAAATTACAAAGCAGGCAATCTCAAGGGAACCTGCCGTACTCTTGATATCACCGCAGGCATAATTAAGCTCAATGACGGCGTATGCTCAAGAAACGGCGTTGCCGTGCTTGATGACAGCAAAACGCTTGTCCTGAAAAACGACGGCACAATTCTCCCCCGTGACTGCAAAGAAACAGATGAATATTATTTTGCTTACGGCAATGACTATATCGGTGCAACAACCGACCTTTATAAGCTCACGGGCAAGGTGCCCCTCATTCCGAGATATGCTCTTTCAAACTGGTGGAGCAGATACAAGGATTATTCTCAGGAAGAATATTTAACCCTCATGGACAAGTTCAAAGAGGAAGAAATCCCCATCACCGTTGCAACGGTTGATATGGACTGGCATTGGGTTAAAATCAAGGAAAATTTCGGCAAGGATGCCCATAAAGTATCAAAACACAGAAACTTTATGGAGTATGTTTACGATATATGGTCAGTCGGCTGGACGGGCTACAGCTTCAACACTGAGCTTTTCCCCGACCCTGACGGCTTTCTTAAAAAGCTTAAGGACGATAATTATCATGTAACCTTCAATCTTCATCCTTCAATGGGTGTTCGCTGGTTTGAAAATCAGTATGAGGATATGTGCAAGGCAATGGGTCAGAATCCCGCCGAAAAGAAACCCGTTCCTTTTGATATAACAGATAAAAAGTTCACCGAAAACTATTTTGATATTCTTCATCATCCGTTTGAAAAGGCAGGCGTTGACTTCTGGTGGATTGACTGGCAGCAGGGCAAGAACACCGCAGTCAAGGGTCTTGACCCTCTCTGGGCGCTCAATCATTATCATTTCCTTGATAATGCAAGGAATAACCACAGACCCCTCATTCTCTCCCGTTTCTGCGGCGCAGGCAGCCAGAGATATCCCCTCGGCTTCAGCGGTGACACAACACAGACCTGGAAGAGCCTTGACTTTCAGCCGGGCTTTACCGCAACGGCATCAAACATTGCTTATCCTTGGTGGAGCCACGATATCGGCGGCCACTGCATGGGTCAAAAGGATGATGAGCTTTATCTTCGCTGGGTTCAGCTCGGAGTATTCAGCCCCGTTATGCGCCTGCATTCAACCAACAACGAATTTGCAGGCAAAGAGCCGTGGAATTTCAGCGGACCTGTTCAGAGAATCGCAACCGATGCCCTCCGCTTAAGACATAAGCTTCTCCCTTATATCTACACGATGAATTATCGCACCCATACCGAATGCAGAGCGATATGCGAGCCGATGTACTACGCATATCCCGAGAATAAGAGCGCATACGAATGCAAAAACGAATTTTTCTTCGGCACGGAGCTTATCGTCGCTCCCATAACAGAACACACCTCGCTCAAAACCAACCTTGCAGGCGTTAATGTATGGCTTCCCGAAGGCAGATACACCGATATTTTCACCGGCAGAATTTATAAGGGCAACAAGTTCGTTAAGATGTTCCGTGATATTGATTATATCCCCGTTCTTGCAAAAGAGGGCGCAATAATCCCCATGAGCGCAAATGACAGAACGAACGACTGCTCAAACCCCGAAACACTTGAAGTTCTTATTTACAGAGGCAACAACACCTTCACTCTCTATGAGGATGACGGCGAAACTCTTTCATATCAGAACGGCGAATACCTTAAAACAGCTTTCACCGTTTCAGAAAACACAGATAAGGTTGAATTTTCCGTTTCAAAGGCAGAGGGCGTTGCTGCTGCTGCACCCGAAAACAGAACATTTATCTTTAAATTTAAAGATATCGTTTCGGCAGATGCAGCCGTTACCGTTGACGGTGCAAAGTATGATGCTGATGCAGAAAAAATCGGCGACACAATCGAAATCGCAGTTGCCGCAAAGGCTGTTGCCGATATAAATATCGCTCTTGAAAACTGCGTATTCCTCGAAAACAAGAACGAAAAGCAGGAGCTTACAAGAGTAATCTCAAAATTCCAGATGTCAACCGATAAGAAGGGTATGATTTATAATTCCTTCATCAAGGAAGGCAGGAAAATGCCCTCTGTTGCAAAGGAATTCGCAGGACCGATTAAAGAAATTCAGGAGCTTTACAGATAAGGTGGAATGAAAATGAAAATCAAAAAAATTACGGCAGTTATTGCACTTATGCTTGTTTTCTCGCTCATAATGAGCATTGCAGCGTTTGCAGAAAGCGGATATGCTTATAAAGAAGACGTACTCACCGCTTTTGCACCTAAATGGGATGCCATCCAGGCGGATGATACCGTTATTTCCGTTACGGTAGGTGCACAGCAGGGCGAAATCCGCTTTGCATGGCTTTCGGCAAAGGATGATACCGCCGTTTCGTTCAAAATTTCAGAAAAATCCGACATGACCGATGCAAATACAGTTGAAGTTACAACAGAAAATTGCTCGGATTATAACTCAAACAAAGTAACGGTTTCGGGTCTTGAAGAAGGCAAAACGTATTATTATTCCTATACCGAAAATGGCTCATGGAGCAATCCCGAGCCGATTACCGTTCAGCCCGATGAGAATTTCACCGTGCTTTTTGTTTCCGATGCACAGATTGGCCGTTCGGGTGAAGAAACGGAAAGAGAGGTTCTTATCCGTGATACTTGCGGCTGGGATTATACCGTTAACAAAATGCTTACAAAATATCCGGATGCGGCTTTTGCAATTTCGGGCGGCGACCAGTTCCAGTCAGCCGACAGCATTCCTCAGATGAAAGCTTACCTTGCCCCCGAAAAGCTCCGTTCGCTTCCCGTTGCAAACACCATAGGCAACCATGATGACGGCGCCCCCCTCTACGGTGATATTTTCAATAATCCCAATGAGGTTGACGAGCTTCTTGCCGACGAAGCAGGTACGGGTTATTATTATACCTACGGTGACACTCTTTTTATAACAATCAATTCAAACAACGATTTTATGTTTGACACGGCAAAGGTTATCCGCACGGCGGTCAAGACTTATCCCGATGCAAAATGGAGAGTTGTTACCATGCACCACAACCCCTACTCGGCGGCATTCTCCGACGATGAATTTTCGGATAAAAGGCTTTATTTTTCAACGCTTTATGACTGCTATGATATCGACCTTGTTTTAAGCGGTCATGACCATTTCTATTCACGCACAGAGGTTATGTACGGCGGCGAAAAGGCAGACGGAGAAGGTACTGTTTATGTTCAGTCCTCATCTGCATCGGGCAGCAACTACGACCCCCTCCCCGAAACTCTTCCCGAGTATACCGTTACGGCATTTGACGTAAGAGTTCCGACCTACACGGCATTCACTTTTACCGACAATGCAATAATCGGAACAACCTACCGCACGGATACCGATGAAGTTATCGACACATTTGAAATCACGGATAACACATCCGATACAAACGCAAATATCTTCAGCATTGCAATTTCATTTATCAGAACTCTGTTTTCGATGATTTAAAACAAAAAAACATCGCCCGATTTGGTCTTTACGGACTGAATCGGGCGGTTTTCTTATATTGCTTTATATTTATCAATTTCAAGAATTATGCGATATATATGTTCTTGCTCCTGCGTTGTTTTTTTTGAAAGAAATTCATAGCATTCCAACGGAATGCTTCTTTGCGAAGCTTCAGTTTCATTAAGCTTCTCAAACAGCTTTGAAAGAGGAATATTCAAAGCAGACGAAATTTTTTCAACGCTCTCAAGCGTTGCATTTTTCTCTCCTCGCTCTACCTGACCGATATATGTCGGATGGCAGCCGGAAAGCTCTGCAAGCTTTTCCTGACTCAGACCGAGATTATTTCTGTAATTACGTATTCTTTTGCCGATTGACCTTGCTATTTCACTCATAATTTCAACCACTCTTTTGTTTTATTGCATATAGTCTATAAATATTTAAGTCGTTATTCTATAGACTATTGATATTTTTTACCGCTCATGATATACTATAAATATTATAATCGGTTCTGTAAGTGCTTATAGTATTCACAAAGAAATAAAGATTTGGGAGGGCAAAAGATGGATTTCTGTATCTCTAAAGAAGAAATGCTTGAAGGAATGCACAAAATGAATTCCTTCGGCACAAGACTTACGGGCAGCAAGGGACACACTGATTTTATTAATTGGCTGAAAGACGAAATCAAAAAAATGAACATTCCGATTTTCAGCGACCCGTTTTATTTCAGGCGTTGGGAAGAAAAAAGCTCATCTGTTGAAATAATCGACGGCGATGAAAAAATTAATATTCCCGTTTCATCGGCTTATCCGTATTCGGGTGAAACAACTGCCGACGGCATAACCGAAGAATTGGTTTATGTTGAAAAATTATCCGATATAAAAAAGGCAACGGGTAAAATAGCGGTTTTTAATATATCCAATGTCAATTTTATTCCAAGTGAAATTGCTTTTGATAAGCGTACAAGCTACCCCGAGGATGTGGTGCTTGAAAAGAAATACGAAGGTCCCGTTATCACAAGCTTTGTTCAATGCTTCTACGGCATTGTTTCAAAGCTATCAAAAGCAAAAGCGGTAATTCTTATCTGGAAGGGTCTGCACGATGACTGCATTGAGGGGCAGTATCTTTCATTTATAATGGATTATCAGAAAATTCCCATGCTTTGGGTTAACGAAACAAACGGTCAAAAGATAATCGAAGCGGCAAAAGAACATAAAAAAGCAAAATTCGTGCTTGAAGCGGAAATTGAAGAAAAGGCATTCACGGAAAGCTTTTACTGCATTGTAAAGGGTAAAAACGAAAAGGAATGCGTTATTGTCAACACTCATACCGACGGCACAAACTGCGTTGAGGAAAACGGACCTGTTGCGCTTTTGCAGCTTATAAAAAATCTCAAAGACCAAGAGCTTGAAAGAACGCATATTTTCGTTTTCACAACGGGTCATTTCCGCCTTCCTCACTTTGAGGATATAAGAACGGGGGCTTTTCAGTCTGCCTCACGCTGGCTTGCCATGCACCGTGAATTATGGGACGGCAAGGGCGACCATTTCAAATGCGTTGCAAATCTTACGCTTGAACATATGGGCTGCAGGGAATGGCGTGACATTGACGGTGAATACAAATATACAGGCAAACCGGAGGTTGAGCTTGTTTACACGGGCAACGATTTTATGGATAAGCTTTATATTGATACCGTTAAAGAAAGAAAAAACATCCGCACTATGACCTTAAGAGGTCACAACGCCCTGCATTTCGGTGAGGGACAGAATTTCTTTACAATGCGAATTCCCGAAATCAGTCTTGTTCCCGCACCGTATTATCTCTGCGTTGTAAGCGATACACATGAAATGGAAAAATTCGACATTGACCTTATGACGGAGCAAACCGAAACATTTGCACGGCTCATTGAGAAAATTGAGAATATTCCCGCAAAATCACTTGGTAAAAGCGATATGTATTCAATCATAAAAGCCAAAAGCGTTTCGGGCGGAAAGGATTTTTCTCTTAAAGGTCTTTCGGAAAAAATATCAGAAGCTATTAAAAAATAGCACCAAAAACGGGGCTGTCAATCATGACAGCCCCGTGTATTTTTAAATTGCGGCTTTTATGAAGCAGTACGGCTCATTTTGAAAACAAGCTCACCGCCGTTCATAAGCTGCGAATGAGTAACGTAACAGCCTTCAAGCTCCTCACCGTTGAGGGTTACGCTGCTTACATAAATATTCTTATCACTCTGATTCTCAGCTATTATTTTAAGAACATTTCCGTTTGAAAGAGTAATCTCTGCCGAGTCGATATTCGGCGAGCCAATCCAGTATTTATCCGTGCCTGCAAGCGGATAGAAGCCGAGTGCGGAGAAAACATACCACGTACTGGTTGTGCCGCCGTCATCGTTGCCGTCAAGACCGTTTATATCGTCGCTGAAACGGTTTTCGAGTGTCCAGCGTACCCATTTCTGGGTAAGGTCGGCTCTGCCTGCGTTGCTGAAAAGATAAGGAGTATGGATATCGTGCTGATTGCCTATCCAGTATCCGTGTCCGGGGTCAACAGCCGCTCTTGTGAGAGAAGCGTCCTCCATGAAATCCTCAAGCTCGCTTACAAAATATTCCTCCGAGCCGAAAAGCTCAATCATGCCTTCGATATCATGAAGCGCACTCCATCTCCAATGCCTTGCACTGCCCTCGGAATAGCAGTCGGCAAACTTTTTAATCATAACGGCATCATAAAATTCGGTTATGTACGGGCTGAAATTCCATACGAATGAGCCGTCGGAATTCCTTGCCTGGAAATACTTTGTTTCGGGGTTAAATACGTTCTTATAGTACATCGATTTTTCGGTATATTTTTCCGCATCATCATCCTTGCCGAGTGCCTTTGCAAGAGATGCAATTGCCGCATCCTGCCATGCATATTCGAGAGTGCGTGCAACGGACTTGTTTACGCCCTCGATATCCTGCGGAATATATCCGTACTGATTATATAAATCAATAAAGTTTCTGCCCGCCTTATTTGTTTCGTTTTCCGATGAGTATTTCATGGCTTCATATGCCGCTTCAACATCAAAATCGGTTATACCCTTAAGATAGCTTTCCGTTATAATGATATTCGCCGAATCTCCGAACATCGAGCTTGAATATCCTGCACCCATAGGCCAACGGGGAAGATTTCCTCCGCCTTTTTCCGCCATGTCAACAAGGCTGTTGAGGCAGTCGGTCTGTATATCCTGTGCAATAAGGGTGTAAAGCGGATGGGTTGTTCTGCAGGTATCCCAGATTGACATATCCGTTCTGTAGGTATAACCCTCTGCTTCGTGTACTTCTTTATCGAAGCCGAGATATTCGCCGTTGACATCGGTGAAATCCGTCGGCATAATCATGGCGTGATAGAGTGCTGTGTAGAAAACGGTCTTTATTTCTTTGTCATCGGTATCGATTTTTATTGAAGAAAGACGTTCATCCCATGCCTTAACGGCTTTTTCTCTTACGGCATCAAAGTCCATGCCGTCGGTTTCTGCCTTGAGATTGAGAAGCGCATTTTCGCAGCTTACATAGCTTATGCCGATTTTAAGCTCAACGCTTTCGTTTTTGAGAGAACCGAAATTGAGGTCAATTCCGACCTGCGTACCGTCATCTTTTATTTCAAAAGACTTGACGGGTTTATCGGTTACTGCGGCAAAATATGCGGGAAGTCCGTCAAATCTGCCCGAAAACTGACCGTCAATTATGCAGCTGCCGGTAATTATTCCCGTTCCCTCGTCATAGGAAACAACACCGTCTTTCGATGTTTTGTTTGCGGAAGCACTTGTTACGTCGATATAAAGCCTTGCATCGTCAGAGTCATTGAACGTATAACGGTGAACACCCGTATGAGTATCAGCCGTCATTTCCGCAAGGCAGCCGACTGTCGGCAGATAAACTGCATAATAACCGGGGGTTGCGGTTTCGTTTGAATGTGAATACGTCATTATTGCAGGCTCATTATCGCCGATTGCAGGGGTTACTCTGAAATGGCTGTAATCCTCTGCGCCCGTGCCTGAAAGCCTTGAATGGCTGAAGCCCTTGATATGTGCCTGCTCATAGTAATAACCCGAGGTATTCATTTTGGTGATATAGATACCGCCGATAAAGCTTGTATCGGGTCCGAGCCTTACTGCTCCAAAGGGCACCGTTGCCGCAGGGCTGACCATTCCGCAGGTCCACGGAGTGCCTCCCGTACCGATAAACGGGTCAACATATCGGGTATATTCCCCCGTTGTTACCTCGGGCATATCAATATCCCTCGGTATAACTCCGCCGATAATTCCCGTAAACAGCGTTTCAAATGCCACGAATACGGCAACAACGGCTCTGATTATTGTCCACATAAAACCGCCTCCTTACAGATTAATATTAAAATACAGAATAAAAAAAGTCAAGACTTAAGGTTTTTTATTGAAATGTAAAATGCTATATGATACTATAAATTCATAATGAATTGCGGAGGAAAGAAATATGGCAACAATAAAAGCAATTTTTTCTCTCATTGAGGTTATTCTGTTTGCCGTGGGAATAATTCCGTTAAACACAAATATTGACTACGGCGGAAACGAATACAAGGCACCTGAAATCACGATTCCGATGTATATAGCCGAAAACGGAGAAACAGACTGTGTTATTGTCACCGAAAAAAATCCCGATGAATGCATTCTCACCGCCGTAAATGAATTGCAGACCTATCTTAATAAAATCAGCGGTGCAGAGTTTGAATACATAACCGAAAACGAGCTTGAAGAAAATCAGCACTCAATCATTCTCAGCAAAACCGACAGTAACGAAGTTGAAGCAGACGGATTTATTCTTAGGTCCGACGGCGAAAATCTTTATATTCTCGGCGGCAGCAGCAGAGGCACACTCTACGGCGTTTACACCTTCCTTGAGGAATATCTCGGAGTGCGCTGGTTTACGCCTACCCTTGAGGTTGTTCCCGAAAGTAAGGATATTGTTATTGATGCGAACATAAACCGTACCGTTAACCCCTCATTCTCAATCCGCAGAAACGACTGCAGCGGAACTGACGATGCCTACCGTGCAAAAACCAAAATGAATGTTTCGTTCTGGAGTGAAGCTGAAACTTACGGCGGAGCTCTGACATATGTTTTATGGGACGTTACTCTTGATAAGCTCGTTCCCGATTCACTTTTTGCAGAGCATCCCGAATATTTCGCCCTGCAACCCGACGGCACACGCAGCACCGACCATGTTTGCTTATCCCATCCCGATGTCCTTTCAATCGCAGTTGAAAACGGCAGAAAAGCTATCCTTGAATGCGAAAGGGATTCAAAATATATCCATATCGGTCAGAAGGACAACATAAACTACTGCCATTGCGACTCCTGCGAAGCTCTTTATGAAAAATACGGCACGGTATGTGCGCCGACGATTATTTTCACAAACAGCTTTGCAGACGCTCTCGATGATGAATTCCCCGATTTCATGTTCACATTCTACGCCTATAACGAAACGGACAGACCACCGACGGATTTATCTCTTCGCTGCAACAGCAACGTTGCGCCCGTTCTCTGCGGACTTCATAAGGCATGCCGCAGCCATCCGCTAACCGAATGCGGTGCGATGGACGGCATTGAATATGAAACCTTTGAAATGCTTTACGGCGACCCCGAGCCGCAGGTTGCGCAGGATTTCGCTAACTGGGTAAAGGTTGCCGATACCACTTACATTTATGACTACACCATAAACTTCCTCAACACGGCGCAGTTCTTCTCGAACTTTGAAACAATGCAGTCCACCATGAAATATATGCACGATATCGGCATAACGGGCTATATCTATAACTGCGGCGACGGCCACTACGCCGCCTTCAACGAGCTGCGAAACTACCTTCTCTGCAAGCTTCAATGGGATGTTGACTGCGATGTTGAATACCATATGAACGATTTTCTCAATGCGTTTTACGGTGAGGAAGCCGCACCTTATATCAAAGAATATATTGACCTTCAGACTGCACAGACAAAGGCAACTGCTCATGCTTTTGACTTTGACTGGCATTATCAGGCAGGCTTCTGCTCACCCTATACCGTTGCAAAGAGCGACTTGCTTTTTGACCTTGCACTGAATGCGGATGTAACCGAAGAGCAAAAATTCAATATTGAGGTTGCGGAGCTTAGTTGGAGATACTATAAATCCAACCTTTTTATGGGCGAATATATCTTTCTCAATCCCTTAAGGCTCAAAGAAAACGAGAAGCTTTATGACGATTTCAAATCTCACGGGCTGAACAGAGTTTCTTCCTTCGCAACCATTCCCGAAAACAAGGACGAGGTTGATTTCATGAACAGACCGTTCAACTGGGGATAATCAATTAAAAAAACTCTTTTACAAAACGTAAACATATTTTTTTACAATATATATTGACAAAATTATTCAATCGTGCTAATATTCTAACAATATATGGTTGCAGTATAATCATGCGCCAAAATTATTTGAAAGGAGATAAGAAAAATGAAAAAGTTCTTATCAATCACACTTGCACTTGTTTGCATTCTCTCATGTGCATCAGTTGCATTTGCTTCAACAAATACTTGCCCCTATTGCGAAGAATCTTATACAAACGAAGCAGAATACAATAAGCATCTCGCTGACTGCGACGGTTATTTCCGTAGTTGCTCCTATGGCTGCGGTGCTGACTTTGCTACAGCTGAAGAGCTCGCTATCCACGAAGGCGTTTGCCTTGAGTACGAAGGCGAATGCGACTACTGCGGCGATATCGTTGTAACAAAGAACGCTTTTGACGCACACGTTGCAGAATGCAAGGGTAAATATTTCAGCATCCCCGTACATAAGATCATGAAGTTCCTTCAGGAAACAGACTTTTATGAAACAATCTTCGGCGGCCTCTTCGGTGCTCTTGCCGATCTTCCCTATAACGATGTATTCGGCACAATTTTCGAATACCTTGAGAAGGGCATTCACCTCGGCGTTGGCGAAATCGCTTAAGTTTTAAAAAGCAACAAACCCTCTGTCTTCAGACAGAGGGTCTTTTTTATATCAGCGATTTGCCTTCCCATTCCCCGTCGGGTTCAACTCCGAGAAGTTTCGCAACAGTCGGTGCAAGGTCAATAATATTTATACTCTCAAGATTTTTTCCTGCTTCAAAATCCTTGCCTTTGATTATCACGGGAATGAGCATATCCTCAGGCATATCGCTGCCGTGAGTTCTGTCATGACCGCCGTGGTCAGCCGTTATGATATATGTATATTCATCTCCGAGAGCATTCATAAGCTTTTCGATGTTATCCCAGCTGCTTTCAACGGCTTCCATATATTCATCCGTCATCCAGCCGAAATTATGGCCCTGCATATCGGGATAGCCGAAATAAACGAAGGTAAAGTCCGTATCATATTTTTTCAGATAGTCAATTGCGGCATCGGTAAGCTCCTCCCCTGCCTGCTTATAGCCGATTCTTCTGCCGGCATAAAAGCACGAATGGGCAAGTGAATTCGGGCGGGAAACATCTCTGATTTCCTCCCAATTATAGAAAATTGCACATTTCTTATCAGCTCTTTTCAGCACCTCACATAAGCCGTCAACGGGTCTGACCTGCGGCATATAGGTGTTGGTGGTTGTGCCGTGTCTTTCGGGAGTTACGCTGTGGAAAAGCGAAATGTGGCACGGCAAAGTAACCGAAGGATAAACGGTTTGAGCTTTGAGCGAATAAGATGACTCTTTCATAACCCTCTGTGCTTTTTCAATGCCTGCAAGCGAATCGGGACGCATGCCGTCGGGAAGAATCATTAAAACTTTCACTATAATTACCCCTTTATGTCGTATGACTTTACTATATCACTTCTTATCGGAATTTTCAACTTTTTCTCTTTTCCGTCTGTTTTTAACAGCATTAAATATTTCCTTGCAAGCAACAAACAAAATAAGTATTAAATAAAACACCGCATCGATAATTACCTTTAAAATCTTTTCAAGCAAAAACCATACAGGTGCAGCTATCCATACCGAAAATATCAGAAACAGTCCGATTAATACAGTGAACAATGTCAACATACTTATCCCTCAAATTTGTCCGAATTTTCATCAAAAAATTCTTTGTAAACTCTTACGCATTCAAGCTCCGTCCACTTCCTTGTTTCTACGGGTACGGAATCAATATCATAAATTCTTGCGCCCTTGAGAGAAAGCAAAAACGGCGAATGGGTCGAAACAACGAACTGACAGCCGTGATGCCTTACACAGTCCTCAAGAAAATATTTCAGTTCAAGCTGATTCGAGGGCGAAAGACTGTTTTCGGGCTCATCAAGCAGATATAAAGCATCATCGGCAATCGCATCAACAAAAAGCGACAGCGCACTTTCACCGTTTGAGCGTTCCTCCACATTGCGCACCAGACGGGAACGGATAAACTGCGACTGGCTTATTTTTCTGCTTCGTGAATCCTTGACTTTTTTCCACCGCTCATAGTCATCAAGCCCGTGAAGCTTTGTATCTGCGCCGTCACCGTTGTTTTCCAACCATTCACGCAGCAAATCCTCCCTTTTGTTATCTATGCCGTCATTAATCCGCCGTATATCAAGAACCCTTTCAAACACATCATCGCTTGTAATGACGGAGCTGTCCAAAGATATATCGTCTTCTGACTCATAGCGGCAAAGACCAACATAGTCATCGAAAAAATCGCTCCGATTGAAGGGCGAACTGCGCTTCAAGTTAAGTTTTTCCGCAATAACATTGAGAATGGTGCTTTTACCGCTTCCGTTATTGCCGCAGAAAACGGTGATATCACTAAACTCCAGCTCATCGGGCACCCCTCGCTCACGAAACATTCCGAACGGATATTTTGTAGTGTAGCAAGTGCGGAAATTCTTCGGATTAAAATTTTCACTGCGCACATTAAAGTAATTCTCATCCTCATCTCTTGAAGGCAAATGAAAAGATTTTAAATAAATCATAAAAACAGCTCCCATATATATTATACAGATATTTTAACATATAAAATGTACGATAAAAAGGACTTAAAAACAAAAGGAGCTGCAAAAGGAGCTGCGGTTTATAAGGTTTATAAGACAGCTCCTTTTTATTGTATTATTCTATTTTATCAAGATTTGCTCCCTTGGTTTCTTTAACTTTAAGGGTGAATATAATTGCGGCAACGGTAACTGTGGGAATCGATACCGCAAGGCAAGCCTCCCAGATCTGCAAAACGGTCATGCCGATTATTGTGCTAACATATCCGAGAGCAAGACCGATGATAACCAGAAGTCCTTCCGCACCGACAACCGATGCTCGGATATCCGTCGGCACCTTTTCCGTCATCATAACATTCATATAGTCCCTGCCAATCCAATATGAACCCTGATAAAGACCTGCCAGAGAACCGATAATGTACGGATTCCAGCCGTTCAGAATTCCGACCACAAAAAGAATATATCCTGCCACACAGGTTACCGAAAAAAGCGTAACCGTTGTTTTTCTGCCTGCTTTGTCGGCAATAAATCCCGAAATGAAGGTAATTGAGGCATAAATCACAGGCACCATAAACAAAGCCTTTGTAATATCGCTCGTACTCATTCCGGCACGGTGCATTGAGGACTCAAAATACAAAGCAATCGCAGGCATTGCAGCATCAAAAATAATATGAGCAATGATAAGCATTTTCGTGTCCTTATTCGAGAAAATATATTTTACACCGTTAAACACACCCGACTGATTTCTTTGGGCCTCTTTCTGCTGTTTTTTAAGCGCTTTTTCTGCTTGCCTGTCTTCATAGGACCGTGAAAGATATTCTATTCTCTCGTTGATAAAAACTTTCGTATCTTTAGCCAGAAGAATAACAAGCACAACAGCCGCAAAGCCGATCAGCGCAGGAACGAGAAAAATTTCACGCCATTTTGTTGCGTCATTGCCCATCAGTATATCACGGAGAGTCGGAATCAGAATAACGCCTAAAATGCCGAAGCTTTTAAGGAAGCTGTAAATCTTTGCACGGTGCTTATCGGGGGCTTCTTCAAGAATATAAATAATCTGAATATCATGACCCATAAAAAAGCTGATAATCGCAAAGCCGACAAGGAACATTATGTAGCTTGATGACAGATGAATTACCAGCAGACCGATCGCCATACCGAGCGTTGAAATAACAAAAAGCGGTTTTCTGCCCCATTTATCAGCAAGTGCCTTGTAAAACGGAGTGAATATTCCTAAAACATAAGTAAAAACACCGATTCCCGAATGGAAAGCAAGACCGTCTTCATAGGTATAATATTTACCCATAAAAGGATTGTTCACAAAGAATTCTGTTATAAACGAAGACTGAACCGTAACGGTCAGATTGCTTGTAACTTCATCAAGGATATTGACAACGGCAATGAGCACGAGTAAAACAAAAAAATATTTGCTGCCCGAGCTGCGGCTTTGCATCTTTTTGAACCTTGCAAGTTCTTTATGCTCAGCTTTTATAATTTTTTCAGTAGTTTTCATATATCTTTCTCCTCCTTCTGCTGCTGACTGCCATAAAGCTTTTTCGCCTCAAAGAAGGCAAATATGATGCATATGAGCGAATAGACCGAATATATGAGATATGTCGTTATTTCCGGCGTATCCCGCAGCATTGTCACATACAGAGCTATTCCGATAACGCCGTTGATAATCATTAAAAACGTATATTCAACAAACGCAAACATCGTCAGAAAATAAATCAGTATACCCAGCAGATTCGTAAAGCTGTCAAGAAAAACGTATTGAGAGCCTATAAGCGGCAGAATAATCCACATAGCTGCCAACGCAACTGCAAAGCCTGCCGAAATCAACGTCCGCTGTTTCATGCTCAATTTGCACAACACGGTAGAATGTTCCCATTTGTTTTTATTCCATCGGATAAAGGTTAAAAGCTGAATCGGAAAAGAAAACAGCACCGCAGAAAATACCGAGCCGTAAAGACTGTAATAAAAATAAACCGCACCGTAAAGCAGCGAATTCATGCTGCCGATAAGGCTTGCATAGCGGTTAACACGTGATTGTAACATACCGACTATCAGTGAGATATACAAAGGAAGAATTCGTAAAAAACTCTGCTTGAAGTAAACACCTGCAATAGTGATAAGTACTGCCGTACAGCTCATAAGTATAAAAATAAATATATCCTTTGGGGATAATACATTTTTCTTTGCTTGCACTTTTATACTCAAAGCAGTCTCCCCTTAAACCGATGTTTTTCCGCATAATGACATTATATACGTAAAGTCGGCAAAATTCAATATCAGACCAAATAAATAGTAACCCCCTGCAGGAGGTTACTATTAACATCAAACAATTCTCCACTTTTGCTGCATGATTTTGCAAGGCATATCCTCGCTGTCGGTTGCATAAAAGACGGTAATCAGTGTCCCGTCATCAAGCTCAGCCGTTGACGGATAACCTATGTCACCGCTTGCAAGGTTTTCATAAATTCTGATATCCTTTTTCCAGCTTTTTCCGCCGTCACGGCTTATCATCGCCATGATTCCGTAAGGTGTTTTTCTTCTTCCGTAGGTCGAAATAAGAATTCCCGAGCGAAGCTGAATAAGATGCGGCGGTGCACCCCCCGTTTTGTCAAGAATCATTTCGGGCTCAGACCATGTTTTGCCCTTATCTTCCGAAATGCTTTGAAAAACAGTAAATATATAATCTGTTTCATTCTCACCCTCGCCTCTGATATGACAAAGAAGTTTACCGTCAGGCAATTCAATCAGATGAGGCTCGCAAAGTATGATTTCATCATTATCTGTGGTGATTTTCCCGATAAATTCGGTTTCACCGTTTTCCGTATTCAACTTGACAACTTCAATGCCGCCGTCATAATCACGTAAATTGTTTCCTGCCCATAAAACCGTGCCGTCTTTAAGCTCCGTGGGGCCGTGAGGAGATGTGACGGGTGATGAAAAAATCTTTCCGAAAGTAATTCCGCAATCATGACTTATACGGAAAGTTGAGCCAAGATATTTTTCTTCGTCTTCCTTTGTGATAGTGTTTATGTAGCTTTGAACGTATTCGTTTCCCTGATTATGCTGCCTCTGCATATCAGCGGAATTGTTAAACGAAGTGAAAACAACGCCTTTGTCTCCAAAAGTGCAGATACCTGCATCCCTGTCATCAAGAGGTGTGTCAATTACAGGAGCAGGCAGAGTGTAAGTTTTACCTTCGTCAAAGCTGTAGGAAATTACTGCTTTACCAAAGGGACAAATATGTTCAAGCCGAAATCCGGATGCCCCCACAGCAATTTTACCGTCCTGCAAAAGCGAAACTGTAGGCCATGCAAAATATCCATGACGGCTGTACGGATTAGAAATTATTGCTTCGGGCTTTCCGATAAGTTCTATATTCATATCATCATCTCCGACTTTGTTCTACAGGATACCATACGTTCTCTCAAGTGCTGATGTTTATTGTGAACCAAAAGCTTTAAATTAACTAATCGCCTTATTGATTACAGCAATATCACCTTTTTGAACTGTTCTTAAATGCAGATTAGTTCACCGTCTTCACCTATTTGGTATACTCTTGTGCAATACTGCAGCATACTGGGTCTGTGAGTGGTAATAACCCTTGTTCTGTTGGGATACGCCTTCATCATATTAGCAAGAACAGTTTCCTCTGTTTTTGCATCAAGAGCACTTGTGGCTTCGTCCATTACAATAATGGGCGCATCCCTCAAAACAGCTCTGGCAATAGACATTCGCTGAACTTGTCCCTCAGAGAAATTGACTCCCTTTTCGCTGATTTCAGTAAAAATTCCGTCAGGCAATTCTTCGATAAAACTCCATGCATCGGCTGTTTTGAGGGCATCAACAAGCTCCTCATCCGTTGCTTCGGGACGCACTATACGAAGATTATCCGCAACAGTGCCGGAAAAAATCGCATTCCCCTGCGGAACATACGAGCAAAATCTTCGTGTGCTTTCGGAAACCGAAATTTTCTCTCCGCTTTTTGATACTATCGATATTTCGCCAGAATCAGGTTCAACAAGTCCGAGAATCAACCTTAAAATTGTTGTTTTGCCCTCACCCGAAGGTCCTACAAAGGCAATTGTTTCTCCCGGAGCAACTTTGAATGAAATATTACGCACTACAGGTCTATCACCGTCGGGATAAGTATATGTCAAATCATTACAGCAAAGAGTTATGCCGTTTTCATTAGCAGTTTTTTCAATTTTTTCTGCCTTTTCACTATCCTTGTTTTCCTCAAGAGGCAGCTCGGTTATTTCCATGATTCTGCCCGCTGCGGTTGCAATTGAAATTGCACCGGGAACAAGAGAAACAAGAGAAGAAAACGACGAAGTCAGCTGACCCGAAATCTGCAGAAACAGAGTCATTGTTCCGTAGGAAATCGCACCCTGCCAGAGTCGGTATACACCCCAGCCGTAGCAGGTATATGAAACAACAACGCCGATTATCGACATGCAGAGTGTCATGATAATTAAAAATCTGTCATGGTCAAGCCTGATTTTTCTGTAAAGCTGAAGATTGATTTTCATCTGCTCAACATAACGTTTTGTTATGTCAAATGCTTTTATGGTCTGGAGATTCTGAATTGACTCCGAATAAAACGAAAGTATTTTGCCGTTCATTTCACGGCTTTCTTTGTTATATTTTCGCACCATTTTTGTTGATATTCTTGAAGAAACAACAAGAAAAGGAGCACTCATAAAAGCAAAAATCGCCATAGTCGGATCATAATAAAGAACAACTATAAGGCATCCGAAAAACTGGGCCGATTTAGTGAAAATGCTCGGAATATAGGATACAATACTGTTTGAAACAGCACCGACATCACCCTCAATTCTGTTAAGAAGGTCACCCGAATGATATTTTCTTATATCTTCCCATTTTGAATATGTTATATGCTCGTATACATTTGTTCTGATTTCGGTGCTGATTCGTGTTCCCACAACGGTAGCGATTCTCGAAATAACCGAACCGACAATCAGTTGCGTTAATCCGAGACCGACGGCAAATACTGCACATTTAACAATCGTTTCGTTGTTATGAGAAACAACAGAGTCTATCAGATATTTTGAAGCGATATTTGAGCCGAGACCCATTGCTGTGCTTATGAGTCCGATGATAACATAGAGGACAATCTGCAAACGGTACTTTGAAATGTAGCGCAGAAGCCACTTCCACTCTTTTCCGAGAGAACGGAAAAGCTCAACATATTCACTTGGCTTCTTCACTTAAACCATCTCATTTCCTGAATAATTATTTTTCTTATGTTTGCCGTAGCCGCCGGAACCTCCCGTCGCTCCGTTGGTGTCCTCGATATGCTTATCACTGCTTTAAAACCATATACCGCAAACAATAACAAGCACTATCACACCTATAGTCATTGGTGTTTTAAAAATTTTCTCGCTCACTTTATTTTTTATCAATTTCAGCTTTTATATTTTTTGATTGCTATAAGGTTCTCAAAAGCCTGCACATTCACCTTTTCAACATATTCAATGAGCTCTTCAAGAATTTGTGAGCCGATTGTTCTGTAATCCATTGCAAGAACCTTCTCAATTTTTCTTTTCCGCATCTCCTCGGGCACATTATAAATCGTCATTATCTGATTAAGCGCTCCCGTTATTCTTACATCGAGCGGTACGGTATCACTCATTGTCATAAGAGTTGCAAATTCAATACCCGAACCAAAGAAATCCCTTGCCGCTTCATTTTCTTCACATGCAGACACCATTGACATAAGCCCAAGGCAAACTGTCATAACAGAGCTGATGCCCTCATCTCACTCTTAATCTCTCCATAACCGGATTTTAGCACAAGTACTACCAAAAGTCAATGTGTGATTTTTGAATACGCAGCCTCGGCAACCAATACTTGATAGCAACAATTGCATATTATTATATACTATATTTGGAACTTATTGTTGCTCAAAAAGCAGAAACGGTGCTGAAAACGAAAAGAATTATAAGTGTTATTTTGATTCCGGCAACGCTGATTATGATTCCGTGTGAAGTTACGGCTTCAGCTGACACGGTTACGGATACGGAATTTGTGCTCCTTCCAGAAAAAGCAACGCAGACCCTTACACTTACTGTTATTTCAAACGGAGAAGTAAAAATTTCAATAGAATAAAAGCAAAGAATCCCCGGAATAATTCCGGGGATAAGTTTTTTCAAATCCAAGCTTATGGCGTCAATATAATTACACCTTGCTTTGCTTTTTGAAATATTTAATTGCAAATATCAGCACACCCGTTCCGATAATCGGAAATACGGAAGTTACAAGCATGCCTGCCTTAAGTCCGATTTGCTCCGCTGCGAGGTTGAGATCTGCTCCGAGTTCAGCCGCAAAATCACTTTCGGCAACCTTGTCAACAATAATGCCGAGAAGCTGCGGTGAAACAGAAGCTCCGAGATCGCCGCTTGCGGCCATCAGAGCATATGCGGCAACGCCAAGTCCCGGCAGATTTTCTTCCATCATAATGAGAGTACCCGGCCAGAGCATAGCTGTAAACAAACCCGTTAATATACAGGCAACAAAAGCAAAAATAACGTTTGTTGAAAGTCCCGCAACAAGGTAACAAGCGACTGCACCGATCATGCCGCAAAGCAGAATCCTCATAATGTTTTTGCCGTATTTTGCATAGCATATTCTCGCAATTCCGAGCAGAATTGCAAACATCGCCATTCCGAGAATATCGCCTAATGTTTTGTCAACATGAAGGGCATTTTCCATATAAGTTGAAACCCAATTGGACATTGCATTTTCTGCACAGCTGCCGAAGAAGATAGAGGCGACACAGATTGCGAGAGCAAGAGTCCTTCGTTTTGTTCCCTTGATACCCTCTTCGTTTTCCGACGAATCCATATCGGGCATGGGAGAAAGCATGAACATAATCGATGCCGTAACAGGCAGAACCGCCCAGAAAGCCGTAAGATACATCCAGTTTTCAGCACCGAAAATCCTCAAAAACAGCGTACTTATAACAACAACCGTGAAAACTCCGAAGGCATAGAGAGAATGAAGCAGGCTCATATCCTTCTGGGGATTATCGGAGGGAATTGCCGCAATAACGGGGCTTAAAAGCACCTCGGAAAGACCTGCCGATACCGAAAAAAGCACTGTTCCGATAAGCAAACCTATATAAGGATTCTGCGAAAAAAGAGTCGGAGAAAGGGCATAAATCAAAAGACCCGCAGATGTTATAAGCGGCATAACTCTTATGACTTTCTTTATGTTGAAATATTTTGAAAAAGCCGTAAAAATCAAGTCAACCGTAAGCTGGGTGCAGAAATTTGTCAACACAAGTGTGCCGAGCAGAGTATAAGAAATGCCGTACATATCCTGCAGCGTTGCAAACAGCAGCGGCGGCAGGCTGAAAATTGATGACATCGTAAAATATGCGGAATAGCAGGCAAGCTTTGTCCGCCTGAAATTTGTAGATACCATATCATTTCTCCAAGCAAAATAAGATAACGATATTATACTGTTGTTTAAGATTTTTATCAATACATATTTTCAAAAATTGCCCGACGCAAATTTGCATATTTCAGATTTTGTATGATAACCGTGCCTGCCGAATTGCGTTATATTAACACTAACGGTCGGAATGTCAAGGGTACACCATATAAAAGCCGCTGCATTTTTCACCATGGCGGCATAAAATGCAACGGTTTATATTGTTTTATTTATAAATTCCCTTATATTCTGCTTTTACCTTTTCGTAACTTTCGAGATTACCTATGTCATAACGTTTGCCGGGCATTTCCATTGCATGAACATCAGTCTGTGTACACAGCCAGGCAATATAACTGCCGGGGGCATCCGTGCCGCATCCGTCGTCAATGCCCTTCTGCACGAGCTTTGCATCATCACGGGTATAATAATAAAACGGAGGGCAGCACCAATGAGTTGCGGGAACGGGAGATTTTTCCGTCATATTCAGAACCTTATCGTTATCGTCAATTGTTACAACACCGCATTTGAGAAGCTTTTTATCTTCAGGCTCATAATAACGCATTATACACGATGTGTTTTTGACTTCTGAATATGCAATGAATTCCGTGAGGCTGAAATCAAGAACATTGTCACCTGCAATAACAAGCATATCATCGTCAATATTGAGGCTTTCAATTGCAAACTGAATATCTTTTACAGCGCCGAGACGGGTTTCGTTGCTGTCTGTTCCGTCATCAACAACAGTGATTTTCTGCACTTTTGAATCTGCCCAATTTTTAAAATGATGAGCGTACTTACTGTTGGAAATAACTACATATTCATCAATCTTCCCTGATGTGTCAATATCATCAACCAACCAGTCAAGAATGGTTTTATCTCCGACTTTTAAAAGCGGTTTGGGGAAGTTTTCGGTTAATGGATAAAGTCTTGTTGCATATCCTGCTGCAAGGATCAGACATTTCATATTAACACCTCATTTACACCGTTTGCACTTTCACAGATATGTACGGAATATTTACCTTCCAGATGCGGAAATGCTTTTAAATATTCGTATGTTACAGTCTTTATGATACTCTCTTCAAACGCAGGATCAATCAGTGCCATACAGCAGCCCTTGAAGCCTGCACCCGAGAATCGTCCGCCGTAGATCCCCTCGGTACGGGTCATTATTTCATAAAGAGTTTTCAGCTCGGGAGAGCCCGTTTCCCAATTATAAATTGAAGAAATTCCGCTTTCAAACGAAAGCCTTCCAAACTCCTCAATATCCCCCCTGCGCCATGCCTCTGCACCCTGCAGAACACGGAAATACTCCGTATACCAATGCTCTGCACGCTTGCGCCAGTTTTCGGGCAGCTTATCCTTGTGCTGCAAATACACTTCATACGGCACATCACGGAGATTTGTTTCTTCAAACTTACCGTATTCCATACCTGCATAGGCTTTCAATGCATATGCGGCACTTCTGCATTCGTCTACACGCATGTTGAATGCGGAGCCTGCAAGACTGCGTTCAAGACCGCTAAAGAAAATTGCTATTTTATACGGCTTCATATCGGGATTCCGTGGAATAAGCTCATAGCTGTCATTCTGTAAATCCATATACAGTAAATGATCCTTTTTGCAATACAGCTCGCATGACTGGTCAAGCTTTCCGCAGGAAACACCTACATATTTATTTTCGGCTTCCTGTGAAATTGTGATAAGATCATTAGCCGTAAGAGTGATTCCGTTCATCATGCACAGTGCAGACAAAAAGGTAATAATTACCGCTGCGGATGAGGAAAGACCGCCGATAGGAAGTTCACCGTCAATAACAGCACAAAGTCCTCTGCGAAGCGGATAACGCTTATCAAGCGCAATTGTAGCACCCCTGAGATGGTCAGCCCAGTCATTTTGTTTTGTTGCAGGAGTTGCGGACACATGCCACTGCGCTCTTTTGTCAAACTGCAAGGACTGTATTTCAATCACGCCGTTTTCCTTCGGACCGTAAGCAATATGTATTCCCTTATCGATGGCAAAGCCTGTGATTTTACCAAGCTGATGATCGCTGTGGGCACCGATGGGACAAACTCTGTAAGGCGTAAATGCGGTATGCTGAGGCGGTTTTTTATATATTTTCTCAAATGCTTCGGCAGATTTCACTACGACCTCTCCCTCTGTTTTTTCTTTTCACCTGAATCATATTATAGCTTATAAAAGCAAACTCGTCAATTCAAAATATATTGCTATCGTAGCAGCAAAAAATCTTGACAAAAAAACAAAATGTGTTATAATATTAAAAAAATAGCTTTAAGGGAACCAGCTGACTGAAGAGGATGTTGGTTCCCTTGCGTTTTTTTGGACCAAAAACAAGAAAACACATGCTGCCAGGCGTGATTATACGGCAGGCAATAAATAAAAAAGGCAGAATTATTTGTTAAATATGATTCAGGGGATTTTACAGATAATACAATTATAAAAAAGGAGAGTGCCTTATGGAAATACAATTGCAGGAACTTATTGACCAAATAAAAAAGGACGGTGTAGAAGCAGCCGAAGCTGAGGCAGAGTCTATACTTGAATCCGCAAAATCAGAAGCCGAAAAAATCATCGCAGACGCACAGGCACAGGCAGATAAAATTTTGCTCAACGCCAAAAACGAGAACAACCGAATGGTGAAATCAAGCGAGGATGCTATCCGTCAGGCGGGTCGCAATCTGCTTATTTCGTTCAGAGAAAGCGTTGCAAGAGAGCTTAAGGCTATTGTTGGCGAAAATGTGGCGGCGGTATATTCGTCGGATGCTTTTGCACAGCTTATTACAGATGCCGTGAAGAGCTGGGCAAGTAAACCTGATGCTGATGATATATCGGTGATTTTAAACAGCAGAGACTTAAAGTCGCTTGAAGAAATTCTGCTTGCAGCTCTTAAAGACAGAATGCTTAAAGGTGTTACCCTTAAGGCCAACGATAATTTTGACGGGGGATTCCGTATTGCGGTAAATAACGGTGCAGCATATTACGATTACTCTGCCGAAGCGGTTGTCGATATGCTGTCAGACTATCTGAGCCCGAAAGTAACGGCGCTTTTGAAAGAGGCTGAATAATATGGCTGAATATTATTTTTTGTCGCAGCTGCCGTCTTTGGACGGTATCAGCGAGAACATGGCGCTTCCCATTACAGAGGAACGGTTTTTAGAGCTTTGTCACCGCTTTTTAGGAAAAAAAGCACAGAGTGAAATAGACAAATTAACACTTGTTCCGCCGATAAACCATGAAAAATCAAGCTCTGCTTTGATTGAAGCCTGGAATGAAGGCGAACGGAATTTGCGGCTCGCTCTCGGAAAAGTCCGTGCCGAAAAAATGAAAAAAACGTTTGATACGGAAAACAAATATTTATCTGTTGAACTTATGAAGGCGGCACTCACAGCAGCAGAGACGGAAAACCCTCTGGAAGCAGAAAAATTTCTTAACCGTTACCGTCTGGAATTTTTGGAAACTCTGAGACCAATGGATACATTCTCGGAGGATGCCGTGTATTATTACGGGCTTAAATTAAAACTGATTTTACGAGCAAGACAGTTTGATGCGGATATCGGAGAAACCGCATACAAAAATATTTACAACTCCATTATGAATGGAGACAGGTTGGAGGCTGTACAATGACCGAAAATAAAGGCAAGGTTGTAAGCGTTAACGGAAACTTGGTGTCTGTCGAGTTTGAAGGCAATGTTTCCATGAATGAAATATGTTATGTTAAAGCAGGCGGCACAGCACTTAAAAGCGAGGTTATCCGTATCCGAGGAAACATCGCACAAATTCAGGTCTACGAAATGACGGGCGGTATAAAATGCGAAGACGAAGTTGAGTTTACCGGCGAAATGCTGTCGGCTGAGCTTGGTCCGGGTTTGCTCGGTCAGATATATGACGGACTTCAGAATCCGCTGCCCATATTAGCAGAGCAGGCGGGTTGGTTTTTAGAGCGCGGTGTTTATGCTGACGGATTAGATGCCGAAAAAAAATGGGAGTTTACACCCACTGCTCAAATCGGTGACACCTTGCGTGCCGGTGAATATATCGGTACGGTTCCCGAAGGACCGTTTACACATAAAATCTTTATTCCCTTTTATCTGCTCGGAAATTACACCTTAAAATCAATTGCAGAAAAAGGTGAATATACCGTAAAAGAAACCGTTGCAGTTATAACCGATGAGCGAGGACGGGATATTCCTGTTTCCATGTCCTTTAAGTGGCCTGTTAAGCGTGCGGTAAAATGCTATAGCGAAAGATTGGCTCCGATTGAAACAATGGAAACAAAGGTGCGCCTTATCGACTCATTCTTTCCTGTTGCAAAGGGCGGAACCTACTGCACTCCCGGACCTTTCGGTGCAGGTAAAACGGTTTTACAGCATACTACATCAAAATATGCCGATGTTGATATCGTAATTATTGCCGCTTGCGGTGAACGTGCGGGCGAGGTTGTTGAAACATTAACCGAATTCCCCGAACTTACCGACCCCAAAACCGGACGTTCACTTATGGAACGCACTATTATTATTTGCAATACCTCCTCTATGCCGGTAGCCTCCCGTGAAGCATCGGTTTATACTTCGGTAACACTTGCCGAATATTACCGTCAGATGGGACTTAACGTTCTGCTTCTTGCGGATTCAACCTCCCGTTGGGCGCAGGCACTCAGAGAAATGTCGGGCAGACTTGAAGAAATTCCGGGCGAAGAGGCTTTCCCTGCATATCTGGAATCTTATATTGCAGCTTTTTATGAAAGAGCAGGCTATGTTCGCTTGCCTGACGGAAGCACGGGTTCCGTTACTATCGGCGGCACTGTTTCTCCGGCGGGCGGCAACTTTGAAGAGCCCGTAACGCAGGCAACGCTCAAGGTTGTAGGTGCTTTCCACGGATTGTCCCGTGAACGCTCGGATGCCAGAAAATATCCTGCAATTGACCCGCTTATTTCATGGTCTAAATATAAAACCGTAACAGACCGTGAAAAATCGGAGTTTTGCATGAATATTCTTCATCACGGAGTTGAAATAGGTTCAATGATGAAGGTTGTAGGCGAAGAAGGCACAAGCCTTTCCGACTATGTAATGTATCTTAAAGAAGAAATGCTTGATGCGGTTTATCTGCAGCAAAACTCTTTTGATTTTATTGATGCAAACTGCAGTACACAGCGTCAGCGTTATGTTACAGACAAACTTATATATGTTTTAGGCAGCGAATATGCACTGAATAATAAGGACGAAGCCCGCAGTTTCTTTAACCGCATGCGTCAGAAGTTTATTGACTGGAATTATACCGAATTTGAAAAAGATGCTTTCAAAAAGGCGGAGTCCGAAATTGATGCACTGTACGAAGAAGGAAAAGGAAAAATCAGCAACGAGGCAGAACTTTTATTAAAGGACGGTGAGTGAGAATGAATAAAGTATTTAACCGAATTGAATCTATCACCGGAAATGTTATTACCGTAAGAGCTAAAGATGTTCGATATAATGAATTAGCTCAGATAAACACACGCTTCGGCAAATCGCTTGCACAGGTCAATAAGATTGATGGCGATATTGTTTCGCTTCAGGTATTTGCAGGCGGACAGGGCGTTTCCACAGGTGATGAAGTTCGTTTTTTAGGTCATGAAATGCGTGTATCCTTTAGTGAAGACCTGTTAGGCCGTATATTTAACGGTTCGGGTGAACCGAGAGACAAAGGACCGGCACTTACCGAAAATATGAAACCAATCGGCGGACCTTCCGTTAATCCTACCAAACGCATTCTTGCCAACCGAATGATGAGAACAAACATCCCCATGATCGATATGTTCAACACGTTGGTTGTTTCACAGAAGCTTCCGATTTTCTCAATTTCGGGAGAGCCTTATAACGAGCTTCTTGCCCGTATTGCAATGCAGGCAGAAGCGGACGTAATTGTGCTCGGCGGTATGGGTCTTAAATATGACGATTTTCTCTATTTTAAGGATGAGCTTTCAAAGGGCGGAGCTTTAAGCAAAACGGTTATGTTTATTCATACCGCATCCGACCCCACTGTTGAATGTATGATGATTCCCGATATGGCTTTGGCAGTTGCGGAGCAATTTGCTTTGCAGAATAAGGACGTATTGGTATTGCTTACCGATATGACCAACTTTGCCGATGCCATGAAGGAGATTGCCATTACTCAGGAGCAGGTGCCTTCTAACCGAGGATATCCGGGTGATCTTTATTCCCAGCTTGCCGCCCGTTACGAAAAAGCCGTTGACTTTGCGGATTCCGGTTCTGTTACCGTTCTGGCTGTTACCACAATGCCGGGCGACGATGTAACACACCCCGTTCCCGATAATACGGGTTATATCACAGAGGGACAATATTATCTTAAAGGCGGCCGCATCGAACCGTTCGGCTCACTTTCCCGACTCAAACAAAACGTAAACGGTAAAACACGCAAAGACCACCGAGCACTCATGGATGCCATGATTCGTATGTATTCTTCATATAAAGAAACATCAGAAAAGAAAAACATGGGCTTTGCAATGAGCCGCTGGGATGAAAAACTTCTTAAATACGGTAAGCTTTTTGAAAACAAGCTTATGGACCTGTCGGTTAATTTATCTCTTGAAGAATCTCTCGATTTGGGTTGGAAAATTTTATCCGACTGTTTTGAAAAGGACGAAACCGGAATAAAGTCAGACCTTACCGATGAATTTTGGCCTGTCAAGTAAGGGGGACTGTAATTTTGGCAAAAATCAAACTGACTAAAAATGAGTTAAAGGTACAAAAAGATGCACTCAAAATGTACCGGAGATATTTGCCTACTCTGACACTGAAAAAGCAACAGCTTCAAGCGGAAATTCGTACTATTGAGGCCAAAGCTGAAGCGGTAAGAAAAGAAAAAGAAGCTCTTGAAAAAGGCTTTGATTCCTGGATTGCTGTTTTCAGTGAAAAAAACGCTTTCCCCGAAGGAATAATCACTGTAAGCAATATCCGCAAAGGCGAAGGAAATATTGCAGGTGTTTCCATTCCCACCTTTGAGGGAGCGGATTTTTCCAGAGGAGACTATGATTTATACGAAACTCCGCTTTGGGTAGACATAGCCGCAAACCATATGGAGAAGGCAATGCTGCTTGATTTGGAGGCAGAGGTGTTGGATGAGCAGGTCAGACTCCTTGAGGCGGAGCTTCTTGCAACCTCTCAAAGAGTAAACCTGTTTGAAAAGGTGAAAATCCCCGAAACAGAGGAAAACATCAAAAAAATATCAATTTATATGGCAGACCAGCAGGTCAGTGCCGTAGTCCGTTCTAAAATCTCAAAACGCAAAATAGCCCTTCGCAATGCAGAGTCTTCCGAAAGGGAGGTTTATTCGTTATGATTGTGCCTATGAAAAAAGTTTCTCTCATAATTTTGGGAAACAAGAAATCAGAAACGCTTAAAAAACTCCGTAAATTAGGACTCCTTCACATTGAAATAACCGAAGGTTCGGGCGAAAAGCTTGACGAGCTTAAAAAACGGATCGATTTGCTTGAAAGCTGTATTTTCAGCATAGAAGAAAAAGCAAAGAAAAATACGGCAGTAAAAAACGCAACCGCTTCCGAAGCTCTGTCCATAGCCCAAAACATCGTTTCCCTTGCAGAAGAAAAAAAGGCATATCAGTCGGAACAGATTGCTCTCAACGCTGAACTTGAGCGACTTAAAAATTGGGGTGATATTGATCCCGGCAAAATAAGTGATTTAGCCGAAAAAGGGATTGATATTTCACTTTATGAGATACCGAAGGCTGAATATGAATGCCTGAACGAGTGTGTAAAAACCATAAGCTTAAGCAAAACCAAAGCTTCCGTAAAATGCTTGATAATCAGCTCGGGAATTGAAGGCGAAGCTGAGGCTACGGAATCCTTAAAGGCTTACCGATTAGAGTTGCCGCAAACATCCACCTCGGAAATAAAGCAAAAAATTGCCGATTTAAGCAGTCATATTAAAGCCATAGATGAAGAAACAGCCTCCTATGCCGGCTATGCCGATAGTATGAAAAATGCCGTTAAAGCCTGCGAAAAAGAAATCGAGTTTGAAATTTATGCTACAGGCATGGCAGATGAAAAATTATCGGCAAATGACAAAAGTAATGTTTCAGTCGCATATTTCAAAGGATATATTGAAGCGGAAAATCTTGACAGGCTGAAGCAAGCTGCAAAGTGCAATTCCTGGGGACTTCTCGTGGAAGAACCTTGCGAAGAAGACAATGTGCCGACTAAACTTAAAAACAATAAGTTTGTAAGCCTTATCTATCCGCTGACAGACTTTTTAGGTACCGTACCGGGATATTTTGAATATGACATTTCAGGCTGGTTTTTATTTTTTATACTCATATTCTTCGGAATTATTTTCGGAGACGGCGGATACGGATTGCTGATTTGTACAGTTGCTGCTATACCGATTATAAAATCACTTGTATCAAACAAAAAAGTTTCACCTGCCTTTTTGCTTATAGGACTTTTCGGACTGTCAACCGTTCTTTGGGGAACTCTTACCTGCACATGGTTCGGACTCTCCCCCGAGCAGTTGCCTCAATGGCTTAAAGGTTTATCGATACCTGTTATTTCAAATGTTTATGCCGAAAAAATCTGGTATCCGTTCCGGACACAGGGCATGGCAGGGCTTACCACAGCGCAGAATTTACAGATATTCTGTTTTTCATTAGCTCTTATTCAGCTGACGGTGGCACATATCAAGGTTGCCGCAAGAAACAGAAAATCAATCAAAATTCTCGGTGATATCGGTTCAATAATGCAACTTGCAGGCATCTATTATGTGGTGCTCAGCCTTGTAGTGAACGCTGAAGTTTTCAGCTTCGGACTGATAATAGGCGGTATTCCCGTAGGCACGGTTGCCATTGCTTTGGTGTTGATAGGCTTCTGCCTGAATTTTGTATTCTCGAACTATGAAGGAAGTATTATAAAATCCATACTTTCAAGTCTTACCAATATAGTATCGGTATTGCTTGGTGTGGTTAATGTATTTTCAGATATAGTTTCGTATATACGTCTCTGGGCTGTCGGTCTTGCAGGTGCGGCAATATCCGCAACCGTAAACGAACTTGCAGGTCCGTTGCTTGGCAATTTTATGTTTATGATACTCGCTATTGTTCTTTTGGTGTTCGGTCACGGACTTAATATGATATTAAATGTTCTGTCAGTTATTGTTCACGGAATCAGACTTAACACATTGGAATTCTCCTCGCATTTGGATATGTCGTGGAGTGGGCATAAATTTAAACCGTTTAAAGAGTAAATTGATTATAAAGGAGAATCATTATGAATTTAGGTTTATTAGGAACAGCATTGGCTATGGGCATTGCCGCAACAGGTTCCGCTATCGGTATCGGCATTTCGGGTCAGGCATCAATAGGTGCATGGAAGAAGTGCTATATGAGTAATAAAGCGGCACCCTTTATTCTTACTGTTTTCGCCGGCGCACCTCTTACGCAGACCATTTACGGCTTTCTCTTGATGCAGCAAATGAAGTCATCAACTGCTGACCCTGCATTTTTGTTCGGTCTTGGAATTGCATCCGGCGTTGCTATGGCTGTTTCGGCTGTTGTTCAGGGTAAAGCAGGTGCTGCAGGTGCAGACGCTTTGGCAGAAACCGGAAAAGGCTTCTCACAGTACATCACCGTTGTCGGT
>CAZJOH010000004.1:38121-51887 GCA_964547575.1 uncultured Clostridium sp. | reverse complement strand
TTAAAGAACTCGGATTCTTTACCGTTGTTGAAGCTGCCCTCGGTGCAGATATGGTTGCGATGGCTGAATCAAAAGAGCTTGCAGAAAAAGGCTTCCTTACAAGCTCTTGCTGCCCTGCGTTTGTATCTTATGTGAAGTCCGCATTCCCTCAGCTTGCAGAACATATTTCACATAATCTTTCGCCGATGGCTGCGCTTGCAAAGTATATCAAAGAAACAAGCGAAAATGCAAAAGTTGTTTTCATCGGACCCTGCACAGCTAAAAAAGCTGAAGCTCAGCTCGAATCGGTCAAGCCTTATGTTGACAGCGTGCTGACATTTGAGGAGCTTCAGGCACTCTTTGACAGCAAGGATATCGACATCACCACTCTTGAAGAAGATGTGCTTGATAACGCTTCATATTACGGCAGAATATTTGCACGCAGCGGCGGACTTTCGGATGCTGTTGCTCAGGCAATGAAAGAGCAGAATATTGAGTTTGACCTCAAGCCTTCTGTCTGCGACGGAATTGAAGCCTGCAAGCTTGCACTTCTCAAAAAGAGCAAGAATGTTCTTGATGCAAACTTCATCGAGGGTATGGCTTGTATTGGCGGCTGTATCGGCGGTGCAGGCTGCCTCACCCACGGTGAAAAGAACAAATCCGAGGTTGATAAATACGGCAGAGAAGCAATGGAAAAAACAATATCTGATGCCGTTTCAATTTTAAAATAACGAATCATATATCTACCCCGTTCTTGCCAAAAGCACCGAGCTTATCGCTCGGTGCTTTTGCGTTTAATACAATGTCATTTATCTTGGCGAGCAATGGATTTGTACGTATAAATCCGCACGTCAGGGGTTTTACACGCTTAATACCATAATAGAAATCTTCAATAAAACCGGACATTTTGTAAACCTTCGTACCGGATTGATAATCCTTGCAATTCAATCATTCCGTATGCCTGCAAAAGCCGAAGGGAGGCAGCTTCTTTATGAAGTGCCACCCTTCGGCGTTCTTTTTATAACTATAATACGATTTATTTATTGCAGATAACAAACGTCATTCTTTCCTGAATGCTGTTGCCGCCGTGACCTGTACCGTAGCCGCCATGGTCGGAGGTGAGAATTATAAGCCAGTCTTCATTTTCGTAGTTTTCTCTGCTTTCAATCGCATTCAGCGTTCTGTATGCGAGAATATCGTTAAGAATAAAGCCTGCTTCATATATGGGGCTGTTTGTTGAAAAACCAAAAGCGTGGCCTGCCGCATCTGCACCTTCATAAATAGCAAAAATAAAGTCGGCACAGTCATCCTGCTTAATGTTTTTGATTGCGGCACTTGCACATGATGTATCCTCAAGGCAATAGGTGTATTCAACATTAAGACCGTTTTTTTCACAGTATTCTTTTTCTGCTTTATATGTTGAATTGTCGTCAACAAAATGACCTTTCCAGCGGGTTATAAATGCCGCAGAGTCAATGGTTTTATCTTCAACAAGAGAAACAAGCAGAGTTTTCGGTTCAACAGTTTTGGTTATGCCGTTTCCTGTAACACCCGTTTCATTTGCCCATTCACCCGTAAGGATTGAACACCAGCCGGGAGCGGTTGAGGTTGCCTGTGTGTTTTCTGCAGGATAGTTAACACCGCCGCAGTATGAAAGCTTGAACGATGCACCGCTGTCAAGCATCTTGTTTACACCGCTGAAATACGCAGGCATCATGTCCAACGCATCTGCACGGCAGCCGTCATAACCGATAATAATCGCTTTCTTTTCTGTTTTTCCTTCCGGGAGGGGAGAGGTAAAATGGTTTTTGATAACATCGTATAAATCTGTTTGCGGGATTGCACTATCAATTGTGTTTTCATATGCAATGCCTGAAACTCTTTCTCTGTAAACCTCTTCCGTATCTTTTGAATCGTTTGAGAATAAACCGAAAAGAGCAGGAATCAGAAGCACAAAACCGATAATCTTATTAAATACCGACATGGTTAAATTTCCTTTCAAGCTTATTCTTTTTCTGCTTTGCCTTCCGGAGTATCACGGTAATACTGTGTTTTGGGATTGGGATGCTTTCTTGAATCCCAGAGCTCCTGAGCAACGGGAGCCCATTCTTTTGCAAATTTATCGCATTTTGAGCAAAGTGTTTCAGCACTTTCGGGCTCAATAAGGTCTGTTGATTTTGCACCTGTTTCGGCAATTATTTTACGCAGACACTGCGGATTTTCGAGCATGGGGCAGGGTCTGAGATGATTGTCGTTAAACGGCTGATTGTGCCAGAATGCCTGGAAAAGCGGATTTTTAAGACCTTCAAGGATAGTATGAGTTCTGATATTTGAATCGGAATAGTGGATAAATACGCAGGGCTCCATATCGCCTTCGGAGTTGATATGGATATAGTTTCTGCCGCCTGCAATGCATCCGCCAACATATTCACCGTCGTTCTGGAAATCCATAATAAACATCGGCTTGCCTGTTTTGCCGTTTCTTACCTTGCGGAGCCAGTTATACATATATGCTCTTTGCTCGGGAGTGGGGATAAGATCAACAACAGCATCCTTGCCGACGGGCATGTAGTTGAAATAAAGACCGAATTTTGCTCCCTTCTTAACCATAAGGTCAAGGAACTCGTCGCTTGTAACAGAAGGAATATTTTGGCTTGTGTAGCAAACGGAAATACCGTAAAGCAAGCCGTATTCCTTGAGTAAATCCATAGCTTCAATTGTTGTTTTGTAAGCCCCTTCGCCTCGTCTTGCATCGTTGCTTTCTTCTGTGCCTTCGATGCTTAAAGCGAGCGCAAGGTTTCCGACTTCCTTCATTTCTTCGCAAAGATCACGGTCAATAAGGGTTGCATTGGTGTATGCAAGAAAAGCGCAGTCGGGATTTTCACGGCAGAGAGTGAGCACTTCTTTTTTCTTTATGAGGGGTTCACCGCCGGTGAGCATATAAAGATGCGTACCAAGCTCTGTTCCTTGGCTGAGAATGCTCCTCATTTCGTCAAGGGAAAGATTGGATTTATGACCGTATTCGGCAGACCAACAGCCTTTGCAGCGAAGATTGCAAGCACTTGTCGGGTCAAAAAGCATTATAAAAGGAATATTGCACTTGTACTTTTCTCTGTTTTCTCTTACTGCTTTCGTGCCGTTAACACCTGCACCCAGACCGAGTGCAAGAAGCATATTTTTGATAACTCCGCCGTCGCATTCGTTGATGATGTTTATAGCAAAGGTACGCCAAACATTCTCTTTATCCTGAATGGCTTTGCGGAAAGCGTCATAATTCTTTTCGGGGAAAGCACCGCCCATAAGCTTCTGAGCAATATCAATAAGCTTTATTATGTTTTCTTCGGGATTTTTTTTGACATATTTATAGATTCCGTCAAATGCAACCGAAGCAGAGGCTCTCTCTATTTTCTCTTTAACTGTCATTGTAACAGCACCCCTCCTTTTGAGGTTATTAATATACGCAATAACGCTTTTTAACTCTACATATAAATATAAATATACCATAACAAAACCTTTTTGTCTACAAAAAATATGCTTTTTTACTTTACAATTATAAAAAGAGTATTATAATTGTATCAGTAGCAAAACAGGAGGAATTAAAATGAAGGAAAAGCTTTTTCGTTCATCCCATGCGCTTGGTCTTGCGGCAAGAATAATAGTTTCGGTATTTATTATTGCCTTGATTATATGGAAATATGAGGATTTGCAGAGTATAGATATCAGAGCGCTTGTTGATTCAAGCTCAAGTGTTATTGCTGCAGTTGTAACAATATGGGGCGTCTATCTTCTCAAATCAATCACATTGGTGCTTCCTGCTTCGCTTGTTTATATCGCTGTGGGAATGTGTTTTCCTGCTCATTGGGCAATTCTTATCAATGCCGTCGGAATAATCATAGAAGTAAGTGCTTCTTATCTTTTCGGCATAATAATGGGCGGGCCTTATGTTAAAAATAAGCTCGAAAAGAATAAATACGGCGAAAAAATTCTTTCCCTTCAGGAAAAGAACAAGCTTTCCGCAATTTTTGTTATTCGTGTTCTGCCGGTCTTTCCGATAGACATCGTAAGTCTTCTTCTCGGTGCGGTCAGAATGAAATTTCTTCAATATTTTCTTGTTTCGCTCGGAGGAATTCTTCCCAGAGTTATTTTATTCACAATTCTCGGTGACGGTATCTACGATTATTTCCCCATGCAGAAAATTGTGCTTATCGCCGCAATTCTTATTCCCGTTGCACTTATTGCATGGATTATAAAATACGCAATAAAAATGACTAAAGCGGAGGATAACTACGGAAAATCTCCTTATGAACCGATTAAGGACAGCCGCAGATATGTTATTTTTGATACCGATATCGGACCCGATTGCGATGATGCAGGAGCAATGGCTGTTTTATTTGAAATGGCAAAGAAGTATGATGTCAAAATTCTCGGTTTTGCAAACTGTACCTCAAATCCCTACGGCAACGGTGCAATCCGAGCAATAGCGGAGTATTACGGATATGACGATATAAAAATCGGTCAGCATAAGGGCTATGAAATTCTCAAAGACGGCAATAAATATAACAAGCCCGTAACCAAGAAATACTGCAAGTATGAAAACAGCGCAATCCATGCCGATTCCGCATTGAATTTATATGAATCCGTGCTAAAAAAAGCGGAGGATGATTCTGTTACGGTTATTTCCGTAGGACCTCTGACTAATCTTGCCGAAATGCTTAACGAACAGCCCGAGTTATTTAATAAAAAGGTGAATTCGATTGTTGCAATGGCAGGTAAATTTCCGAAGGGCAAGGAGTTCAATATTGAATGTGACCCTGAAGCAGCAAAGACCGTTTTTGAAAAGTTTAAGAAAATTATAGTTTGCTCGGGATTTGAAATCGGCTCAAAAATCAAAACAGGCTTTACCCGTGAGTATGAAAACAATCCTGTTTATGACTGCTATAAATATTATATGGGCGGAAAAGAGCCTCCTTACATGAGAGAAAGCTGGGATTTGACCGCTGTACAGTATGCCTTTGAGGGAGAAGGGGGGTTCTATTCTCTTTCAAAGCCCGTTAATATAACGGTTGATGATGATGGCAATATTTCGGCATCTGCCGACAAATACTCAAAGCGTTATTATCTTATCCGAAAAGCGGAAAGTGAAAGAATAGCCGAGTATCTTAACGGCATTCTGGAATGCTCAAATATTGACAATAATAAAGAATAATTGTATAATTTATCCGTAAATTATTTACAGAAACGAGGTTTGGGACATGACTAAAAGAATTATTGCATTACTTGCTGCAATGCTTATGCTTTTATCTCTTGCAGCCTGCGGAGAAACAGGCACCGAAGAAACAACAACCGAAGCACTTTCAACAACAAGCTATGTCCGTGAAATAAAAACAAACATTGCTGCCGTTAAAGATGTAACGGGCTTTGGAGTTTCAAAGCTTGCCAAGGACAGAGATTATGCTTATAATGTGAATTTCTGTGACGATGCAGAGCAGGTCAAAGAGCTTATCAGAAACGGAAAAGCAGATATTGCCGCAATAAATATTGAAGATGCCGTTGCCCTTTACAATGAAGGTGCGGATATAAAAATTATTGCCGTAAATAACCTTGCTTCAATGTATGTTCTTACAAAGGGGGTCGCCGTTACAGAGCCCTCTGATCTTAAAAATAAAACAATCTATGCATTGGAAACAGATTCTGTTACCGAAAACTTCGCCAAAATGACTTTGACGGATAACGGAGTGAAGTATGAAACTCTGGATATTCAGTTATTCGGTGATATTTCTGAAATTGCGGCTGCAATTGCGGAAAAGGAAGAATATGTCCTTATGCTTACGGGTGTTGAGGCTGCAAAGCTTCCTGCTGATGAGAGCAGAAAAACCGCTATCGATATGACTGCGGGATGGATAAATCAGAAAAGCAGCCTTCCTGTGCACAGTGTTGTTGTTGCAAGAGCGGATTATATTGCTTCAAATCCCGAGCTTATTGATGAATTCAGAATGTTCAACGAGGTTTCCGTAAACTTTATTGTAAACAATTCAGAATCGGGTTCACTGCATCTTTATGATGCGGGATTTTTTGAAGATGCGGAAACGGCAATGGCTTATATTTTATCTTTCAGCAGCCTCGGTTATGCCGAAAAGGAAAAACTGAAAACTGTTACGGCAGAAAGTATTCAGGCGTATGTTGAAGGCGAACCTCCTGCAGAGGATATTTACTATATTGATTAATTTTCATCGGCTTGCACAGCAAGGTGCAAGCCGATTTTTATGCGTGTGTGTTAATAAAATGTTACCGAACAACAAAAATGTGACCGATATATTAATTTTTTGCTTGCAATTGTAATAATTTTATACTATACTTATTGCATACGCCGTTGCGGCAGTAATTTATCGGATTATGTCGCAGCGTATCAAAAATTAAAATTTTTGGAGGAAATGACAATGGCAAAGAAAATTCTTGCAATTCTTCTCGCACTCACATTCGTATTTGCTTTTGCTGCTTGCGGCGGCAAGGGTGATGACGAAACAACAACAGCTCCTGTAGAAACAACAGCAGATCCCTTCGCAGAGGTTGAAGACACAACAGCTGCTATCGAGGACACAACCGCTGCTTCAACAGACGACACAACAGCTGCAGCTGAAGATACTACTGCTGCTTCAACAGACGACACAACAGTTGCAGGCGATACAACAGATGTTGAAACAACAGAAGCTGCAAACGCTATGCCCCAGACCAAGGAAGAAATTATCAATTATTTCAATACAGCAATCAATAATGTTAAGCCTAAGTCAAAGAGCATAAAGTCAAACTACATGATTCACGCTGTTGCAGGCGAAGTAACAGGTGTTCCCGGTATTATTGACACAGTTCTCGGCGGCACAGGCAATTTCATCAGCGGCTTTATGGGTCCCGATGAAAGCAAGGCTAATGTTACATGGACTTCTGCTGCAGACAAGAACGCATACTTCCCCGTTGAAGGCGAAACATGGTCAAGCAAGCTTACAGCTGCCGATGTTAAGGATGCAAAGATCGTTGAAAAAGACGGCAAGTGGCTTATCAGAATCACAACCGTTGCTGACGATGTATCATCAAATGTTGCTCATGGTAAGGGTCATGCTCCCAAGGCATTTAACGTTGTTCTTCCCGCAGTTGTTGATGAAAATATCCCCGGTGCAGTTGCAAAGATTTTCAGCATTGGCACAACAGAGATGAACTATCCCTCAAGCACAATCAATGTTACAGTTGATCCCGCAACAGGTAATGTTACACATGCTAACTACATGATGTACTGGACTATCAATATTCATCTTGGTGACGATGTTGTTGTTCTTCCTTTCTCAACTGAAAACGACTACGATATCAATTGGTAATTAATAATTGAAATGGTGACCGTTTTGGCGGTCACCATTCTGTATGTGATAATGTAGGGGCGATTCACGAATCGCCCGTAAAATCAAAAATTAAATAAAAAGGTGATTTACTATGAAAAAGGAAGTTCTTGTTGAAACTTCAGCCAGACACGTTCATGTAAGCCGTGCAGACCTTGATGTTCTTTTCGGTGAAGGGTATGAGCTCACCCATAAGAAGGATCTTTCTCAGCCCGGTCAGTTTGCATGCGAAGAAAGAGTAGCGGTTGTAGGCGAAAAGGGCAGCTTCCCCGCTGTTTCAATTCTCGGACCTATCCGTCCCTCAACTCAGGTTGAGCTTTCACTCACAGATGCACGTTCAATCGGCGTTAAGGCTCCCGTTCGTGAGAGCGGCGATATCGCAGCAAGCGGCAAGTGCAAGCTTGTAGGTCCCAAGGGTGAGGTTGAGATTGAATGCGGTGTTATCTCTGCAAAGAGACACATCCATGCAACTCCCGCTGATGCTGAAAAGTACGGCCTTGAGGATAAGCAGATTGTTTGCGTTAAGGTTGAATCCGACGGCAGAAAGCTCGTTTTTGACGATGTTGTTGTAAGAGTTAACCCCAACTTTGCTCTTGCTATGCATATTGATACAGATGAGTCAAATGCAGCAGGTGCAGTGCCCGGTATGATGGGCGAAATTCTTTAATTAAAGATTTAATACTCCTTGGTTTTTGAATGCTTCAAAAATCAGGGAGTATTTTTATTGCTTTATTCCGCAACTCCTATGCCCAGACTTACAGATAACGCTCTGTCAACCCTTACCATATCGGTTTCGTCAAGAATGCCCATCTTTTCTCTCAGTCTTTTTTTATCAAGAGTACGTACCTGTTCAAGCAAAACTATGGAATCCTTTGCGAGTCCGCAGCCGTCGGCATTGACTCTTATGTGCGTCGGCAGGCTTGTTTTGAATCTTTGGCTTGTTATTGCGGCGGCAATAACCGTGGGACTGAATTTGTTGCCCACATCGTTCTGAACAATCAGAACAGGTCTTGTTCCGCCTTGCTCCGAGCCTATAACCGGGCTCAGGTCGGCATAGTAAATTTCTCCCCGTTTAACGGTCACTGTAATCACTCTCCGAATGTACAAAGATTAACTTTCATCACTATTTTTGGCATACGACAGGCAAAATAAACGCAGATTTGAAATCGGGGAGCAAAAAATTTCAAAATCGCCTGTCCTTCCGCTATCATTATATTCGTGTTTTCTTTTGTGGTGTCACTTGGATAAGCAAAAAAGCAGTGTGTTTTTTCACACTGCTTTTGGTTATTTTTTTATAATTTTCCATGCTTCAACAAGTTTTTTAAGGCTCCATGCCGCATTTGCAGGGCTTGTTGAGGGCAGACATACCGCTTTTATTCCTGTTTCGGAATAAGTATATTTATTATAATATTTTTCAGCTGTTTTGCCGTTTACAAAAATATTCTCAACCTTGCTGTTGTTTATTATAACCGAAAGGTCGTTTGCCGTAACATCGCTTATTGAGCTGTCAGAGCTTCCGACTATTTCGCACGAGGCTATAACATCCCATAGTGCAAGATTATTGTTGAGAACAAGCCTTTTCTTTTCTTCAACCGTAACGGGCTTTTCTTCTCCGAAAACTTCGGCAATAACCGCCCAGAATCTGTTCTGAGGATGACCGTAAAAGAATGCGGCTTCTCTTGATTTTACGGAAGGAAACGAGCCGAGTATAAGTGTTTTTGAGTTTTCGTCAAATAATGGGGGAATGGGGTGAACTATCATTCTTTTTCAGCACCCTTAACGTATTTTTTGAGAATTCCCGATATGGGGAGAAAAACGGCAAATGTGACCGCAGAGTTGATTCCTGCCTTGAGAAGATTGAACGGAATGATAGCGGGAATGAGCATTCCGATAACCGTCTGCGTGCCTGCACCCATAAAAATTCCCGTAAAAAGAAGATTGAGCGGAATCATAACGGCTGTCATTGCGATTGAACCTATAACAAGACCGATAACAAGGCTTGCAGTTGTTTTTCTTTTCTTGTATATGCACGATGCGGTGAGAACAAGCACGGAAGAAGCGATAAAATGCATAAGGAAGCCTATCCAGCCGCTCGAAGCGCTTACTGTTATTGCCTGAATTATGCAGACTGCAAGCAGGATTACTATGCCTGAAACAGGTCCGAGAAGCATTGAACCGATTAAAACAGGGATATCTGCAGAGTCATATTCAAGGAAAGGTGCGGCAGGTATAAGCGGAAATCTGATAACATAGAGTGATACTATCGAAAGTGCCGTGAGCATTGCCATAATGGCGGTTCTGATAACATTTTGCTGGTTTGTTTTCATTGTTGTCTCCTTTCCTCGGAGATGCCGAAGCAAACAAAAAGCCCTGCAAAAATTGCAGGGCGAAATGCTTGGTATATCAGCATTCTCTATCATCCGGACTATACCGTCGGTTACGGAATTTCACCGTATCGGCTGCCTTGCGGCAGTTCGTGGACTATACCACCGGTGGGGAATCTCACCCCGCCCCGAGAACATTTATTGTTTTTATTATAATACTTGCATTTTATTTGTCAATAAAAATATCGAAAATCACAAAAATGAGTTTGTGTTTTATATAAATATATGTTACAATAAATTATATACATGTAATATATACCCGAAAGGATGATATATATGAATTTCACGTCCGTAGGAGGGGCAGGAGCGCATGAAGGCTTCTGTCTTATAAAATCCGTTGAAAAAAAGCTTACCGCAAAGGGTGTTCCTTATCTTGATCTTGTTCTTGCCGATAACAGCGGCGAAATCAGCGCAAAGCTCTGGGATTATAAAGAATCCCCGACCAATCAGTATAACAAATCTGACTTTGTAAAGGTCAGAGGCACCTATGTTCCGTTTAACGATACAATGCAGTTCAGGGTTGAACGCATCCGTCAGGTTTTACCCGAGGATAACGTTATGATTGAGGATTACGTTCCCTCTGCATGCCTTACGGGTGATGTTATGCTTGCCGAGGTTGAAAAAATCGTTGAAGCATTTGAGGATGATGAGCTTAAAAAGCTCGTTTCTGCGGTTATTGAGGAATACAGAGAAAAAATTCTTTACTGGCCTGCCGCAAAAAATCTTCACCATGCCGTAAGAAGCGGTCTGCTTATGCATACGCTGTCTATTTTAAGGCTTGCGGAAGGTGTCTGCAAAATATATAAATTCGTAAATTATGATTTGCTTTGCAGCGGTGCAATTCTTCACGATATTGCAAAAATTGACGAAATTGACGTTTCCTCAACGGGTATTGCAAGCGAATACACAACAAAGGGCAATCTTCTCGGCCATCTTGTTATGGGTGCGATAAATATTGACAGAATAGGCAGAAAGCTCGGTATATCCGATGAAACGCTTACTCTTGTTGAGCATATGCTTATTTCTCACCACGGCACTCCCGAATTCGGAGCCGCAAAGCTTCCGATGTTTATTGAAGCGGAGCTTCTTTCGGAGCTTGACTTGATGGATGCCCGCCTTTACGAGATGCATCAGGCGGTTGAGGCGGTTGATGAGGGTGCATTCACTCCCAGACAGTGGGCGCTCGAAAACAGAAATCTTTATAATCACGGCAGAGCATATGCAGGCGAAACAGAGCTTATTAATGAATAATAAAAATCAGGAGGTATATGCATGAGAAACCATGAAGTAACCAAGGTTCAGCCTTTGCTTAAGGAGGACGGAAGCCTCAGAGAGCCGGGCTGGTCAAAGCAGCTTTATCAGATTTATGACCGTAATGCAATCAAAGCCCCCAAATTCAGAATAAAGGAATGGGATTATTATCTTGTTATTTCCGAAAAGAATAATTTCGGCGTTGCATTCACTGTTTCCGATGACGGATATATCGGCCTGCAGTCTGCAACTCTTCTTGATTTTTCAAAGCCCTGGGAGCATACCGAAACTATTCTCAACGCTTTCCCCATGGGTAAATTCAAGCTTCCCTCAACAAGCGAAAAAGGAAACACCGTTTATCACGATAAACGCCTTGATATGGAATTTCAGGTCAGTGAGGGTAGGCGCAGAATAGTTTGCAATTTCAAAAAATTCTGTGACGGCAAGGATTTTTCCTGCGATATAACCCTTGAACAGCCCGATATGGATACAATGGTTATTGCAACTCCATGGAAAGAGAAGAAAACCGCTTTCTATTATAATCAGAAAATCAACTGCATGAGAGCAAGCGGCAAGGCAACCTTTGACGGCAAGGATTATGTTTTTGACCCCTCAACCGATTTCGGTACTCTTGACTGGGGCAGAGGTGTATGGACATACGATAACACATGGTACTGGGGCTCGGGCAATATGGATATTGACGGCCATGCTTTCGGCTTCAATATCGGCTACGGCTTCGGTGACACAACCGCCGCAAGCGAAAATATGCTTTTCTATGACGGAAAGTGCCATAAGCTTGATGATGTAACCTTCAATATTCCCGAGAGCGGATATACCGACCCGTGGACATTTACTTCAAGCGACGGCAGATTTGAAATGGAGTTTGTACCCATTATTGACCGTGCCGCAAAGATAGATGTTAAATTCATCATTACCGACCAGCATCAGGTTTTCGGCAGAATGAGCGGTAAGGCAATTCTTGATGACGGAACGGTTATCGAAGTAAAAGACTGCCTTTGCTTTGCAGAGGATGTACATAATAAATATTAATCGGAGATTAGAATGGACTGGACAGAAATTAAAATAACCGTCAGCGCAGATAATGTTGACAGAGCAGGGGACATAGCTTCAATGGTTGTTCCCTACGGAATTTATATTGAAGATTACCGCACTCTCGAGCAGGAAGCATGGGAGATTGCGAGAATTGATCTTATCGATGAGGATTTGCTTGCCAAAGACAGAAGCAAGGGCATAGTTCACGTTTATGTTTCACCCGAGGAAAATCCTGCCGAGGCGGTTTCTTTCCTTAAGGAGAGATATATTGCAGAGGGAATTGATTGCGAAATCGATGAAGCTCTCTGCAAAAATGCCGATTGGGAAAATAACTGGAAAAAGTATTTCAAGCCTATGCCCGTCGGCGAAAGGCTTCTTATCCGTCCCATATGGGAAGATGAATACGATGCTCAGGGCAGAGCAGTACTGCATCTTGAGCCGGGTCTTGCTTTCGGCTCGGGTACTCATGATACAACACGTCTTTGCCTTGAAACGCTTGAAAAATATGCATATCCCGGCAAAACGGTGCTTGATGTCGGCTGCGGAAGCGGAATCCTTTCCGTTGCCTCGCTTCTTCTCGGAGCAGACAGCGCAGTGGGCGTTGATATTGATGCTCTTGCGGTTAAAACTGCAAAGGAAAACGGCATAACAAACGGTTTTGGTGAGCCGAAATTTACCGTTCTCAAAGGCTCAACCACCGACAAGGTTACCGGTAAATTCGATATTATCGCCGCAAATATCGTTGCCGATATAATCATCGGTCTTTGCAAAAATGTAAAGGATTTTATGAATCCCGATGCAGTTTTCATTACCTCGGGAATTATCGAGCCGAGAGAGCAGGATGTTCTGGCAGCATTTGAAGAAAACGGACTTGAAGTTATTGCACGTCACGAAAGCGGCGGCTGGCTCTGCTTTGAAGCAAAGGCGGCGAAATGATGAATATTCAGGAAGAATTAAAGGCTTTTCTGATTGAAAGGGGCGTTGCCGATGTCGGCTTTTTCAGGGTTGATGACGGCGAAGAGGCTCTGCCCTATGGTGTAAGCATTGTTGCAAGGCTTTCGGAGAGCATAATTGACGAAATAGAGGACGAGCCTACCCATACATATTTCAATCATTACCGCAACGTTAATACATTTATAGATTCAATGCTTTTGCAGGCAGGAATGTTTCTTCAAAGAAAGGGCTATAAGTATATAACCGTTGCGGCATCGCAGAGCATCAACAAAGACGGCTGGAATTACAGAGCAAGATATTCCCATAAAAAAGGAGCCTGCCTTGCAGGACTCGGCTCAATCGGCAGGAATTCTTTGTTCCTTCATAACGAATACGGCAGCTATGTCCGTCTGGGAACACTTTTTACGGATTGTCCGTTTGAATGTGATAATAAGCTTGCAGAAAGTGTATGCACGGGATGCGATATCTGCGTCAAGGCTTGCCCTGCCCATGCAATAAAGGGCGGTGACTGGACTACGAATACGCCTCGTGAGGAAATTTTTGACCCTGAGGCTTGCAGTCAGTATATGAAAAAGCAGTTTCAGCATATCGGCAGAGGCTCGGTCTGCGGAATCTGCATGAAGGTATGCCCGAAAAACAATCCGAAAGAAGGATAATATGAAAACATTTAAAATAGAATTAACAAACGAAAAAGCAAATCTGACCGTATATCTTCCCGATGCATCACCGGAAATGGGCCGAATGAAGATAAGACCCGGTG
>CAZJOH010000004.1:0-38111 GCA_964547575.1 uncultured Clostridium sp. | reverse complement strand
TGTCCCGGCGGCGGTTACAGCTTTTGCTCCGACCGTGAGGCAGAGCCTATTGCTCTTGCTTTTCTTGCAAAGGGATATGCGGCGTTTGTTCTTCGCTATACCGTTGGTCTTGCAAAGGACGGCTACGATTTTTCAATGCCCATGGCGGATGTTAATGAAGCGATGAAAATAATTCATGATAATGCAGAGGAATGGAGCGTCAACAAAGAAAAAATCGCCGCAATCGGTTTTTCCGCAGGCGGTCATCTCTGCGCCGCAGTTTCAACAATGGGCGATATCCGCCCGAATGCGAGCATCCTTATTTACCCCTGCATTCTTGAATCAATCAGCAGAATTCTTGCTTTCCCCGTGCCCGGTCTTGATAAAGAGGTTGATGATAAAACACCTCCTGCAATCATCGTTGCGGCTTGCGAGGATACCTGCGTTCCGATTGAAAATTCCCTTGCCTACGCTTCGGCACTTGATAAGGCAAAAATTCCTTTTGAAATTCACATTTACGAAAAGGGATATCACGGCTTCTCGCTTGCCGATTATACAGTTTATTCAAAGGCAGAGGAAGAATATAACGCCCACCTCAAAGGCTGGTTTGACCTTTGTGCAACATGGCTTTATAAGAGATTTGAAATGTAAAATACTCCCCTTGATTTGGCACATACCAAAACAAGGGGAGTATTAATTATATTATAATTGCCCCGTGATTAACGGGAACAGTTAAAAACACATTCGGGCAGATTTTTCTGAGTTCATCGGCACAGCTTTCTGCATTTTCTTTGTTTTCAAACAGAGCAAAAACCGTTGGTCCGCTGCCGCTCATCTGGCAGAGTGAACAGCCGTGCTTTCTCATGATTTCTTTGAATTCAACTCTTTCCGCAACCTCAATTACCTGCTCAAAAACATTGCCTGCATATTTGCATATGCCTTCAAAATCGCCCTTTTCGCAGGCGTCGAGCATTCTCATGCTGTCGGGCTTATAAAGATATGTGCTGTCTGCCGCAGCATATGCTTCTGCGGTTGAAACTCCCGCTTCGGGTTTTGCGAGAACGATAAAGCAGTCCTTCAAAGGCTCGAGAGGGGAAAGAACTCCGCCCGTATTCTGCGAAAGGCAGGTGCCGCCCTTGATGCAGAAAGGAACATCGCTTCCTACAAGCAGCCCTGTTTTGCAAAGCTCATATTCGCTTAAATTTGTTTCGTAGAGCTTATCGAGAGCAACAATAACCGCCGCCGCATCTGCGCTTCCGCCTGCAAGACCTGCGGCAAAGGGAATATGCTTTTCAATGTTTATTTTAACATTCGGTTCAATTGAATATTTTTTGCAGAATGCTGCCGCCGCTTTGTATGCAATATTCTTTTCATCGCAAGGCAGCTTTTCTTCCGAGCAGGTGAGGAAAATTCCGTTTTCATCACTTTTCTCAATAGTTATTTCATCGCAAAGACCAACGGTCTGCATAACCATGAAAAGGCTGTGATAGCCGTTGTCAAGCTTTCCGATGATGTCAAGAAAAAGATTGATTTTTGCAGGGGCATTAACCGTTATTTTCATAATGTGCTCCTTTCTATTCAATCGGAATAAGTGTGGGCGTTCTTCCCTGATAAACCGCAATTTTATCAAAACCGCATTTAAGGGCAAGCTCATATCCCTGCTCAATTCCTGCGCCGAGATGCTCCGCATAGTGAGCATCGGAGCCTATTGTTATAAGCTTACCGCCAAGCTCTCTATATCTTCTGATTATGCTTTCATCGGGAGAGGTTACTCCGATGGGCTGGCGAAGCCCTGCGGTGTTTATTTCGAGAGATATTTTGTTCCTTATAAGTGTAAGCAGAATTTCGTCAATTATTTCCGAAAACTCCGACATGTCAACGCTTTTTCCGTATTTACCCACTATATATCTCAACGGATATGTAAGGTGAGCGAGAGTATCGAATTTTGCCCACTCGGCAAGCTTTAATTCCCATTCAAAATATTGTCTGAGCAGGTCCGTATAGTCAATGCTTTCGTCGCTGAAATCCATGTAATAGAAATCCTGCATATCGGGCAGGTTGTGTATTGCGCCGATAATGAAATCATATTTCATCATTTCAACAAGCTTTTCCGAAACAGGTTTATTGTATATTGCCTGACCGAGCTCCGCACCGACACATACCATGAGCTTTCCGCTGAACGCAGAACGGGCCTTCGCAACCTCAAAATATGATTGGATTGCCGTTCGGTCAAAGTTTCCTTTATAAAAGCCGTCCATTTCAAGATGGTCAGTGAATGCAACAGCTCTCAAGCCCTTCATGCATGCCGTTTCACAAAGGAACATTGTTGAATGATGTCCGTCAAAGGAATTATCTGTATGTGTATGTAAATCCACAAGATTTTTAAAAGCCATGGAAATCACCTCATTTTATATAATACCATATATTTTTAATTTGCAACAGATAAAATCAAAAAAATATTGTTAAATACGTTAAAATATGATAAAATACCAAAAGCAAAGGGGGCGCAGATATGAAAATTATAGTTACGGGTTCAAAAGGTCAGCTTGGTACAGATGTTGCAGCGGAGCTTATAAAAAACGGCATTGAGCCGATAGATGCAGACCTTCCCGAGCTTGATATAACGGATTTTGAAGCAGTTAAGAGATTTATTTCTCAAAGCGGAGCCGATGCTGTTATCCATTGTGCCGCTTTTACAAATGTCGATATCGCCGAAACGGATAAGGAAACCTGCCGCAGAGTGAATGTTGACGGTACACTGAATATTGCCCGTTCATGCGCAGAGCACGATATAAAAATGCTTTATATCAGCACGGATTATGTTTTTAGCGGAGAGGGCAATATGCCTTTTGAAACCGACAGCCCCACCATGCCCTGCAATTATTACGGCGAATCAAAGCTTGCAGGTGAAAAGGCTGTCACAGAAAACTGCAGAAAATATTTTATAGTCCGTATTTCGTGGGTTTTCGGCGAAAACGGAAAGAATTTCGTTAAAACAATGCTCCGTCTTTCAGAGGAGAGGGGCGAAATAACTGTTGTTAATGACCAGATTGGTTCTCCCACCTATACAAAAGACCTTTCAAAGCTGCTTTGCAATATGATTGTTACCGAAAAATACGGAACATATCACGCAACAAATGAGGGCTTTTGCAGCTGGGCTGAATTTGCCTCAAAAATCATGGAGCTTTCGGGAGCAAAAACAAAAATTATTCCCGTAACAAGCAGCGAATACAAATCTGTTGCAAAAAGACCTGCAAATTCAAGGCTCTCTAAAAAAAGCCTTGATAGCAGCGGATTTGAACGTTTACCTGATTGGCAGAATGCGCTTGAAAGATTTCTTAATAATATTAACTCAATGTAAATTCGAAATGCACCGTCATTATTTTTCTTTTTAAGACTTGTAATACGGTGTATTTTATATTATAATATAAAAAATTATCATGGAAAGGAGCGGCTTCTGATGAGTGATGAAATCAAAAAAGAGAATAAAAACGGTATGAGCCGCCCCGATTTGCTTGATAATGTAACAGACGGTTTTTATGACCTTGACAGTATATATAACAAGCAAACCAAAAAGAAACCTGTCAGGTCAAGGGAAGAAGAACTTCGCTTAAAGGAAGAAAGGCTCAGGCTCAGAGAAGAGAAACGCCGTGAGATTGAGATGCAGGCTATAAAAGAGGATATCGAAAGAAGATATTCACTTCAGCTTGAGGATGCACAGAGTAAAATTGAACCTGAGAAGAAGGCTGCCAAACGAACTTCAATCAGCAGCAGTATTTTGCCTGAAGTTGATGAGCATGAGGTTGTCCGTGAGGAGCTTGAACATATAGACAGAATTCTAAATGAAGACAAGCCCTCAGAGCCTGAAATTTCCGAAACAAAAAAGTCCGTAAAAAAGAAAAAAGTATCAAAGCCTGAGGTGGTTCAGGAATATGATTCTTCCGAAGAAAATGCTTTCTATTCTTTGTTTTATAACTTCGGTAATACGATTTGCGGAATAGTTGCTGCTGTATTCGGATTTTTATTTAAAATAGTAAGATTTCCGTTTATTCGTATGTACAGAGCCTTTTCAAAGGCTACGGAAAACACAAAAAAGAGCCTGCGTAACCGCATAAGGTTAACTCTTAAGGAAATAGTAAATTTCCGCAGAGAAATAAGACATGCAGGTAAATCAATAAAAGCAGCGTTGAAAAAGCCGCTTACCATCCCGTCGGTTATAATTCATTATATCAAAAAAGCTTTTAAACGCCACAATGATTTGCTTAAAACCGTTTTCAACTATCTTTTGCCTTTGGCGGCGCTTGCGGTGTTCTTTTTAACGGTTAATTATTGGAACGGTGTTACTTTTGCGCTTGAAGTTATTTATAACGGTCAGAGTCTCGGATATATCAGCGATGAATCCGTTTATATTGAAGCGAAGGATCTTGTTAAAGAGCGCCTTGATTCGGGTGCTTATGATACCGAAAGTGTTGATGTAACCGTTGCCGCAACTCCTGCGGCAGATCTCAACAATGCACAATATTCCTTAAGCCTTGTTTCGCTCGATGAGCTTAACGATGCCCAGGCGATTTCCGATAAGATGATTGAAAACTCCGTTGATAATCTTACCCATGCCTGCGGAGTTTATATTGACGGTGAGTTTATCTGCGCCGTTAAAAATGAGGCGGATGCAAAAACTGTTTTCAACGATTATCTTGCTCCGTATGAAGCTGAGGCACAGGCCAACAACTATGTTGTAGGCTTTGCTGAAAACATAGACTATGTTCAGGGTCTCTACAGAGATACTGCAAGCGTTATGTGGGATGCAAGCCGATTGACAAGCGTAATTAAAGGAACGGACGGTCAGGATAAAACGCATACCGTTACCGTTGATGATACTCTTGAATCTGTTGCAACATCATACGGGGTTTCCGAAGAATATATAAAAACTCTGAATCCCGGTGTTGATTGGGAAAACCTCAAGCCGGGAGAGGTTATTAAGGTTGAAAAGAGCCAAGGTTCCGAAAAACTTGTAAGTATCAAAAAAATTATCACTTCATCAAGTGTAAGAGATATAGAATTCGATACTATAACAAGACGTGACGCAACAAAGTACAGCGGCTACAAGCAGGTTACTCAGGAGGGTGTTAACGGTTCGGAACGAGTGATAAAGACACAGATTTATATTGACGGCGAGCTGCAGGATACGGATTATGATTACGAGACCATAAAAGAACCTGTTGACGAAATCGTTGTTGTCGGCACAAAAACCTCTTACAACGGTGTATATATCGGCTCAGCGTCGAAGAAGGGCTTCCTCTGGCCTGCTCCGAGTTGCCATTATGTCAGCTCGGCATACGGTTGGCGAAGCAGAGGCTGGCACAAGGGTATTGACCTTGTTAAGTCAGGCGGCGGTGCACTCGGTACTCCCGTTATTGCATCAAGAAGCGGCAGAGTAGAGGTTGTTCAGCGAAGCAATTCGGGCTATGGTAATATGATTCTCATAAATCACGGTGACGGATATAAAACGAGATATGCTCACATGGTTTCGGGCTCAATGACCGTTTCCGTCGGCGATTATGTTGAGGCAGGGCAAACCATAGGTAAGGTCGGTTCAACGGGTAACTCAACCGGACCGCACCTTCATTTCGAGGTTATTTATAACGGTGAAACCTATAACCCTGCAAATTATATCTATTAATTAAACAGAAACCGCTCGTGCAATTTTTGCATCGGGCGGTTTTTTGTCGTTGTATTGTATGATAAATGCTTTTACGGTGAATAATATAGTTGCCACATTTTAAAAACGGAGGAAAATTTATGATTAAAAAAATTGTTTCTGTTGTTTCGGCAATAGCAGTTTTGCTCTGTGTGTTCACCGCTTGTAACGGCAACACGGATACGGGATTAACAAACGGAAATACGGGTAATTCAGAAACTGTAAAGGAAATCAGATACCTTAATTTCAAACCTGAAATTGCGGAGGTTTATGATGAAATTGCCGCAGAATACAAGGCGGAAACGGGTATCAGTCTTATTGTCGAAACAGCTGCCTCGGGCACTTATGAGTCAACCCTCACCGCAAGAATGGCAACAAGCGAAGCACCGACTCTTTTCCAGATTAACGGTCCTATCGGTTACACCTCTTGGGCTGAATATTGCGCTGATTTATCCGATACCGAGCTTTATAAGCACCTTAAGGACAAGTCACTTGCAGTCACATCCAACGGCAAGGTTTACGGTATTCCTTATGTTGTAGAAGGCTACGGAATTATATACAATCAGAAAATTCTTGATGCATATTTTGCTCTGTCTGAAAAGGCAACTGATTATAATTCTGTTGATGAAATAACAAACTTTACAGCTCTCAAAGCGGTTGTTGAGGATATGCAGAAAAATAAGGATAAGCTTGGAATTCAGGGCGTTTTTGCCGCAACCTCTCTCAAAACGGGCGAGGATTGGAGATGGCAGACTCATCTTATGAATATCCCTCTTTCCGTTGAATTTCAGGATAAGGGAATTGACCTGACGGGTGAGGGCTACAAGACAATTGATTTCACCTATTCCGATAATTTCAAAAATATTTTCGATCTTTATATCAATAACTCAACTACCGATAAAAAACAGCTCGGCACTCTTGACGTAACCTCATCAATGGCAGAGTTTGCTCTCGGAAAGTGCGCTATGGTGCAGAACGGAAACTGGGGAGCATCGCAGATTCTCGGTGTTTCGGGCAATACCGTTTCGGCGGAAGATATCAAATTTATGCCCGTATATACGGGAATTCCCGGTGAAGAAAATACGGGTATCTGTATTGGCACGGAGAATTTTATCTGTATAAACGCAAAGGCAAGCGAAGCAGAGCAAAAAGCTGCAGCAGATTTTCTCTATTGGCTTTTCAGCTCCGAAAAGGGAAAGAAATTCGTAACGGAAAAGCTCGGATTTATTTCGCCGTTTGATACTTTTTCGCAGGACGAAACTCCCGATGACCCTCTTGCAAGGGAGGTTGTTCGCTGGATGAATATGGATAATATTACAAATATTCCATGGAATTTTACCGTTTTTCCGAGCGTTCACTATAAGGATAAATACGGCGCCGCACTTCTCAAATATGCCCAGGGAACTATGACGTGGGATGAGGTTAAAAAAGTTGCCGTCGAGGAATGGAAGAGTGAATTCGGGGTATAATTTTATCAGCAATAAATGCAGGGGTCGGTAAAAATCGACCCTTGCTTTCCACGGAGTTGATAAGATGCAGAAAACGCTGAAAAAGTATTTCCCTGTTTTTGTTTTGCCGACTCTTGCCGCCTTTGCTGTATCGTTTGCAGTGCCTTTTATTATGGGAGTGTATCTTTCCTTTACGGAATTTAAGGTTGTCAGCGAAAGTGAATGGGTCGGTTTAGCAAACTACATTAAAATTTTCACAACCGATAAAACCTTTATGAATTCACTCTGGCTTACAGTCAGATTTACAGTTGTTTCGGTAATAACCGTTAATGTTATAGCTTTTGCAATTGCTCTGCTTTTAACAAAGGGACTTAAAGGCACAAATCTCTTCAGAACCGTATTCTTTATGCCGAATCTCATCGGCGGTATCGTGCTGGGGCATATATGGAGTCTTATAATCAACGGAGTTCTCGGATATTTCGGAGTTGATATCACATACAATCCCGATTACGGCTTCTGGGGGCTTGTTGTTCTTATGAATTGGCAGTTAATCGGTTATATGATGATTATTTATATTGCAGGCATTCAGAATATTCCCGATAATCTTAATGAAGCGGCGGCGATTGACGGTGCATCTCCTTTGCAGACGCTTATTCACGTTACCGTACCCATGGTTATGCCGTCGGTTACAATCTGTACTTTCCTGACTCTCACCAATTCCTTCAAGCTTTTTGACCAGAACCTTGCGCTCAACGGCAAAGCACCCGAAACTTCTCTGCTTGCTCTTGATATTTATAAAACCTTCTATGACCATACGGGGCTTAAGCTTGCACAATGGCACGGCATGGGTCAGGCAAAGGCAGTTGTGTTTTTTCTGCTGGTTGCAATTATTGCATTTGTTCAGCTCAAAGCTACACGCCAAAAGGAGGTTGAGCATTGATGAAATTAAAAGGCTCATTCGGCAGGGTAGCGGTATATGCTGTTTTGTTCTTTATTGCGGTTGTATTTCTTGCGCCGATTGCAATTATTCTGATAAACTCCGTAAAAGGGAATTTCTATATTTCTTCATCGCCGTTTACTTTTCCGGACAGTGAAACCTATGTTGGCTTTGAGAATTTTATAAAAGGCTTCAATCAATCGGATTTTATGCGTTCGTTTGCAAATTCCGCATTCATAACCGTTGCTTCCGTTGCGGGAATAGTTCTTCTCACCTCGATGACGGCATGGTATATTGTCCGTATAAAGAATAAATTCACAAAAATAATCTATTATCTTTTTGTTTTCAGCATGGTTGTACCGTTTCAGATGGTTATGTACACCATGACCTACTATGCGTTTGAATTCAGACTCAATAACCCTATAGGAATAGTGTTTATATATCTCGGCTTCGGTGCGGGACTTTCCGTGTTCATGTTCAGCGGATTTATAAAAAGCATACCCAAGGAAATCGAAGAAGCGGCAACCATTGACGGCTGCGGTCCGATAAGGGCATTTTTTACGATTATATTCCCCATTCTCAAGCCCACCGCAATAACCGTTGCAATTCTCAATGCAATGTGGATATGGAATGACTATCTTTTGCCGTATCTTGTTCTCGGCTCCGGTGAAAACAAAACCTTGCCCGTTGCCGTGCAGATGGCTCTTACGGGAGGCTACGGCAACAAGGATATGGGTGCACTTATGGCAATGCTTGTTTTGGCAATATTGCCGATTATTATTTTCTATCTTTTCTGCCAGAAATATATTATTCGAGGCGTAGTGGCAGGCGCAGTGAAAGGATAAAAGCTATGGCAACAATAAGATTCAGTAATGTTGCAAAATCCTTTGATAACGGAAAGTTTACCGTTATTCCCGACCTTTCTCTTGAAATAGCGGATAAGGAGTTTGTTGTGCTTGTCGGTCCTTCGGGATGCGGAAAATCAACAACTCTGCGAATGATAGCAGGTCTTGAGGATATCAGCTCGGGAGAGCTTTATATAAATGATAAGCTTGTAAATAATACTCCGCCCAAGGACAGAGATATTGCCATGGTTTTTCAAAGCTATGCACTCTATCCTCATATGACGGTTTATAAAAATATGGCGTTTGCCTTAAAGCTCAAAAAAATCCCCAAAAAGGAAATAGAAGAAAAGGTTATGTGGGCGGCAAAAATTCTTGATATTGAGCCGTATCTTGACCGTAAGCCCCGTGCGCTTTCGGGAGGTCAGCGCCAGAGAGTTGCACTCGGCAGAGCGATGGTGAGAAATCCCGAGGTTTTTCTTCTCGATGAGCCTCTTTCAAATCTTGATGCAAAGCTGCGCACCGAAATGAGAGCACAGATAACAACCCTTCATCAGAAATTGCAAACAACCTTTGTTTATGTTACCCATGACCAGACCGAAGCCATGACAATGGCAGACAGAATAGTTGTTATGGATAAGGGAGAAATCCGTCAGTTCGATACTCCGCAGAAGCTCTATAACGAGCCTGCCGATATGTTTGTTGCAGGATTTATCGGCTCGCCGCAGATGAATTTTATTGATGCAAAAATTGTTTCCGTAAAAGGAAGGCTTCAGGCGAAATTTTCGGGATATTCCTTTGATGTGCCGAAGAGAAAAACGGAAGTTCTTGAAAAATATCTTGATAAGGATATTGTTTTCGGTATAAGACCCGAGCATATTCTTTCAGACGGTGAGGGTGATACAACGGAAAAATGCTCAATGACCGTTGTTGCCGAAATATCCGAAATGACGGGAAGCGAAACAAATATTTATTTTGAATTATCGGGTAAACGGCATATTGCACGCATAAAAACGGAGAGAAAAATCAGTGCAGGGGAGAGCATAAAGCTTTATATTGACCCCGAAGCCGCCCATTTTTTTGATAAGGAAACAACAAAAGCAATTTAAAAAGCATACCTTCGCTAAATTGCGGAGGTATGCTTTCTTCTTTGTTTATAGCCTTGTAAATAGAATATAACCGACATAACCGTACAGGTAAGCCAACCGATGGGCCATGCAATCCATATGCCGTCCGTGCCCATGTAAGGGGAAAGAATATATGCGAATATAACACGCAGTATGAGGTCGGCAAAGGTTGTTACCATGAACACCTTCATGCGGTTTGTACCTCTCAGAACGCCGTCTGCAAGAATTTTGAATGCAATCGGGCAGTAAAACGGAGAACAGATTTTGAGAAAAACCTTACCGATTTCAAGTGCCTCCGCATTGTTTCCTTCAAGGAAAAGCAGAATGAGCGGTTCGCAGCCGAAGAAGTAGACAACAGAAAAGGGAATTGTTATAAAGAGCGACATGATAAGGCTTGCAGCGAAACCTTTGTCAATTCTCTGCGGTTTGTTTGCACCTACATTCTGCGCCGTAAAACCCGAAACGCCGTTGCCAAGGGTTGTAATGCTCGTTATGCAAAAGGTGTTGAGCTTAATTGCCGCCGAATAACCTGCAACAACCGATGAACCGAAGCCGTTGATAAGTCTTTGAATAAACAGGTTGCCGACCGATACAAAGCTCTGCTGCAAAATGCTCGGAATTGCAACAGCGGATATTTCGTGAAGCGTGGACCATGAAAATTTCTTGTATTTCTCGTAAACTTTGATTTCTTTTATTCTTTTTGAAACGGAGATAAGTGCCAGAATGCAGGCTGCGCCCTGTGCAGCGAAGGTTGCCCATGCAACGCCTGCAACTCCGAGGTGAAAATACTTAACAAACACATAGTCAAGCACTATGTTTGCAACCGATGAGCAAATCAGGAAAAAGAGTGGAGTTTTAGAGTCACCCACCGATACAAAAATCGCCGTTGCAATGTTATAGAGAAAAAGGAACGCAAAACCGCCGATGTAGATTTTGAGATATAAAGCGGAGTCGGCAAAAATATTCTCAGGAGTGTTGAGAAGCCGCATAACTGGATTGCACATTGCAAAACCGAAAACGGTTAATCCCACAGAGGCAATAACGGCGGAAATAACAGTTGTTGATATCGCTGTTCTCATATGAAGATAATCACGGGAGCCGAAAATTCTTGCAATAACCACCGATGAACCGATGTTGCAGCCTATTGCGATTGCGTTAAAAATCATTGTTACGGGATAAGATGCACCGACAGCCGCAAGAGCATCCTCGCCTGCAAATCTGCCTGCGATAACAGAATCGGCAATATTATAAAGCTGCTGAAAAATAACGCTCAGGAACATGGGAATCGTGTAGCCGTAAATCACCTTTGACGGCTTGCCCGATGTTAAATCCTTAACCACTTTTAACCCTCGCTTTTCTTTTCTCTGAATCTTATAAGACCTATAACAATTGAAATGAGGTTGCATACCTCGGTTATAACGCCCGAGTATGAGCTGCATATAACGTTATAAATCAGCCACATCATTGAAGTGGGCATCGTCAGAGCACGGAGCTGCTGTGTTTTCGGGTTCCACATAACAAATGAGGAAATAATCATTGCCGCCATGGGAAGAAGCGAGGCAGGGCTTGTATAGGTCAAAAGACCGCCCAGACCTGCAAGAACAGCAAAGATAATCGGGCAGAAAATGCTGTCCGTAAACTTCGATTTGCCTCTGAAGCAGTAAGCGATGCTGCGGGTAAAGCCTACTATATTTCCGACCATTCCTTCATATGCGCCGAGCAGGAAATACTGCAAAGCAAAAAGAAGTCCTGAGCAGAACTGCATAAGAACTATTCTTTTGTGGGTGCGCTGCTGGAATGAGAAAAGCAGAAGCGCCGCCGCAATAAGACCGATTGTCTGCGAAATAATAAAGGTTAAATCCTTGCCCTCAAAAAATGATATAATAAAATCCATAAAAACCTCGAAATATATGTTTTGGTTTATTATAACTTTTTGAGAACATTATAACAATGCCGAAAATGAAGAATTCCCTCCGCTATCGGAGGGAATTTTTGTGTATTTTTATATTATTGATTTATGCTGTATTCTTTTGAGTTGATAATAAGGCAGTTTTCGTCTTTCCAAAGAAATCGAATATCCGAAGATATGAAGAATCAAAGTCAGAATCGGCAGAGAAGCGCATATGCATAGAGGAACGAGAGGAGAAATATTTACTTTTTCTTTCATAAAATTACCTTTTGAGTTACCAGACTTCATTTCAGTTAAAAGATACACCGAAAACGGAGTGCGTGAAACTTTATGAATATTTCCTTGACCATGCGTAAGGGGAGAAGAGCATGAGCATGGGGATAAGCTCAAGTCTGCCTGCAAGCATATCAAAGCTTAAAACAAGCTTGCTGAGGATAGAGAAATCTGCAAAGTTTCCGTAAGGACCAACTGCACCGAGTCCGGGTCCTACATTGCCTATGCATGCCAAAACAGCCGTCATTGTTGTGACTATATCACGTCCGTCAAGGGCAACAAGGAGCATTGATATGGCGGCAATCAGAACATACATTGCAAAAAAAACGGAAACGCTTTTTACAACGGGTTCGTCAACTGTCTTTTTGTCAAGCTTAACGGTTTCAATGCTGCGGGGATTAATCGCTTTCTTGATATCTCGAAGACCGCTCTTAACAAGGATAGCAACTCTTGATATCTTTATACCGCCGCAGGTTGAGCCTGCACATGCACCGGTTACCATAAGGAAGATAAGAACAAACTTGGCAATTACCGGCCATGTGTCAAAGTTGGTGGTTGAAAAACCTGTTGTTGATATAATTGAAGTAACCTGAAAAAAAGCATATCGGAAAGCATCGCTGATGCTGTACTTTGTAAGCACAAGACTGAGGGCTATAATTATTACCGAACCTGCTACGATGCCGAGATACCAGCGAAGCTCTTCGCTTTTTAATGCCTGCTTCCATTGCTTTATTATAACCATATAATAAAGGTTAAAGTTTATGCCGAAGATCAGCATGAAAACAGCAATTACCATTTCACAGTAAACGCTGTTATAGCCTTCAATGCTTTTGTTGAGAACGGCAAATCCTCCTGTTCCCGCTGTTGCAAAGGAGTTAACAATACTGTCAAAAACAGGCATTCCCCCTGCGATAAGCAGAACAACCTGAACAAGCGTCATAACACAGTATATTCCGTAAAGAATTCTTGCCGAAGCCCTGAGCTTTGAAACAAGCTTGCCGACTGTCGGACCGGGTACCTCCGCTCTCATAACGTGCATCGAGGCACTTTCTGTTTTGGGTAAAATGGCTATTACAAAAACAAGGAAGCCCATGCCGCCTATCCAGTGAGTAAAGCTGCGCCAGAAAAGAAGGCTTTTCGGCATGGATTCAACTTCTCTGAGTATTGTTGAACCTGCGGTTGTAAAGCCTGATACAGTTTCGAAAAAAGCATCGACAAAGCTCGGAATGTGTCCGCCGAAAGTAAACGGCATTGCACCGAAAACAGACATAAGAATCCACGCCAGTGCAACAATAACATATCCGTCTTTGGCATAAATAGCTGTTTTTTGTGGCTTTTTCCTTACAGCAGGTAAACCGGCAACCGTCAGCGCTGCAATGGTAAGAGCAAATGAGATAAGAGTATTTTCATTATAAATTATTGCTACAATTGCCGGGAAAGCAAGCAGAGTAGCCTCAACAAGCAGAATTCTGCCTATATTATAAAAAACCATTCTGTAGTTCATAATATGCCTCCGCTATCAGACAAAAATATCGTGAAGATCCTCAATTATTCTGCCTGCGGTAACAACGATAACGCTGTCATTGGCCTTCATAACATCATCACCGCCGGGGAAAATAATTTTTCCGTTTCGGATAATGCAGCCGATTAGAAGGTTGGGAAGGAGATTAAGGTCCCTGAACGGAATGTTCTCATATCCGGCATCCTCGGGAACAATAAATTCAACAGCCTCAACTTTTCCGTCAACGAGCTTATGAAGAGTCTGAATCTGGGAATTTCCTGCGGAGTTATGAAGTGCTCTGACATAACGTGTAACAAGATTTCCTGCAACAATCTGCGGAGAAACAACCGTTTCAAGTCCGATATCGCTAAGGATTGAGTATGAATGACGGTTAACCTTTGTTATAATTTTATTGATTCCCTTGGATTCTGCATACATTGAAACAATAATGTTTTCTTCATCAATGCCGGTAAGAGAAACAAGGGCATCCTGCCAATCAAGCCCCTGTTCGTCAAGAATATCCTGATCTGTTCCGTCACCGTGTATAACGGTAACATCGGGCAGGGTATCGGCAAGCTCATAGCAGCGTTTTTCGTTCTGCTCAATGAGCTTTATGTTTCTGCCGGTATCAGAAAGGAGCTTTGCAAGGTAATATGCAATTCTTCCGCCGCCGATAATCATAACATTTTTGATTTTTTGTTTGTAAACGCCTGTCTGCTTCATAAAATGCGAGATTTCAGCTCTTGTTCCGGTTATGCTGATTGTGTCATCGCATCTGAGAACGAAATCACCTGAGGGAATATAAACATCTTCATCTCTCTGAACGGCGCAGATAAGCACCTTTGCTTTGCATTTTTTGCGGATTTCATAAATCGGCATATTGCAAAAAATATTATCAGAATGTATTCTCACACGGGCAATTTCTATCTTGCCTCTTGCAAATGAATCGAGATTTGCAGCAGAGGGGAATCGGATGATGCGGGAAATTTCATTTGCTGTTTCATATTCGGGGTTAACTATCATGCTGATGCCGAGCTCGCTGCGTAAAAACTGCATCTGTACGGCGTAGTCCGGATTGCGCACTCTGGCAATGGTATTTTCAGTACCCATTTTATTTGCAATCAGACAGCAAAGAATGTTAACCTCGTCGGAGGCAGTTGCGGCAATAATAAGCTTTGCTTTTGATGCGCCTGCGGTTTCGAGCGTTTCGCAGGTTATGCCGTTTCCCCAGACACCCATAACATCATAGGTGTCAACAATCGAAGCAACCTTTTCGTTATTAGTATCAACAACCGTTATGCTGTGACCCTCGGCAATAAGCTGCTTGGTCATTGTAATTCCGAGCTTTCCGAGACCTACAATAATAATATTCATGGTTGAAAATTACCTTCTTTTCAGTTAGCTTTTGATTTCTTGAATTCTTTATAGAGGAAGAAGAGGGGAATAAATATTACTGCGCCTGCAATAGCCGCACCGATATAAATATGAGGTGCGGGGATGAGTGTTGCAACGCCGAAATCATCTGTATAATACTGTGTTGAAAAGTTTTCTGTTATTGCGGCCGCAATTCTCGGACCGATAAGCATGGGAAGCATAACCGAGAAAATCATTCTTACGCCCTGAAGCTGACCTGCCTTATCTTCGGGGGTAAAGTCACGGATAGCGGCGTTGAGCATAATCATGAGAAGTCCGTAGCCGACCATTGCAATAACAACTGCAAGAGCAAAATAAATAATATTATTATCTGCAAAATAAACAAGAATAAGACCGACTACAAAGAATAATGCCGAGGGATAAAGGAAGGGTGCCTTGCCCTTTTTATCGCTGAGAATAACCATTGATATGAGTGCGGTGATACCGCCGCCGATAACAACAATTGCAAGGAGAATGTTGGGAAGAGTAAGCTGAAGGGTGGACATATCAATATAATGGTCAACGTAAATGAAAAGATAGGGGAAGAAAATCTGGCTTGCAATTGAGAAAATTCCCATGCAGATAAGTGAAATATAAAGGCTCTTGTTGTTCTTTATTACAGAGGGTCTGAAGCCGTATGTAAGGCATTCCGTAAAGCTGTTTGTTGATTTTACGCCGTTTCTTGAGTCTTTAATGGAGAAAATGCCGATTATTCCGCAGATTGTAACGATAAGACCAAGACCTATGAAGCATGCGGGGTAGCCGTATTTGCCCGAAAGAGTGCCGAAGGCAACCGTAACAACAACCATTGCAACAACGGGAAGAAGTGCAAGAAGCGATTCTGTCTTTGCTCTGTTTGAGGGTGATGTGATATCCGTTATCCAAGCGTTGAATGCGGCGTCGTTACTTGTTGAGCCCATAAAGGTCATTATGCAGTCCATGATAATAACGAGAGTAACTGTTGCGGCAGTAGCTGCAACGGGAGTTGTGCCCATTATCTTTGCCATGTTTTCTCTGGATATAAATGCAAAGGACATAACGGTAAAACCCCAGAGAATATAACCTGCACAGATGAATATTTTCCTTTTGTTGAGCTTATCGCTCAGGCTGCCCATTAAAAGAGTTGTGAGAACGGCAACAACTGAACTTGCGGCAACCATGTTTGAAATATCGGTTGAATCGCCACGGATTTCATTAAAGAGGAAAAGGTTGAAAAAGTTGTTTTCAACCGCCCATGCAACCTGACCCATAAATCCGAAAAGAACGATGTTCAGAAGAAGTGATTTGCTGAGTTTTGATTCCTTTTGCATTTTATTAACCTCCGAAATATTCAAGTAATTTTATGATTGCAAAAACTATTACGGCAGCGCCTGCAAGCCCTGCAGCGGCATATCCTGCTATATGAAGCAATAGACTTTGTCTGTCTGAGATGGTTCTGAAAATCGGTCCGAGGCATTCGCACTTAAGACCGAACTGCTTGAAGCGCTTAAGCTCATGCGTGAATTTTTCGGGATTTTTTTCGTCGATTGTAACAAGCCTTACGCATGAACGGCAGCCGTCTGTGTAAGCACGGAAGCCTGCTGTTTTGTGCTGTGCCATAAAAATTCCGTCAACAAATCCCGAAAAGTCATTGAGGTGGTCATGACCGAAGAAGGCGCCAAGTATTCCGCCAACCTTTTTCCAGCTTGCAAACTGACCGTTGTTAACATCAGGTGAACACGGACCCTCGCCTACATAGCCTTCTGTTCCTTTTTTGCCTACATAAAGTGTTTTATTGTGGGAATTATAGCCTCTTTTGGCAATGGGAAGCTCCCAGAAATGAGCCTTGCGAAGAAGCTCATATTCTTCGGGAACGGGTGTGTGCTGAAAAATAAATGACGGCATCGGTTTTCCGCCGTTCATCTCTTTAAGAGCTTCGCATTCTTTTTCAAACCACTCAATCTGGTCTGTGTGAACATAGTCGTAATGAGAAATTTCTCTGTTTTCATGGCAATTATTTGAGTCAATAAACCAAAGGCAGAAAACAGGCTTTTCTCCGTCTGAAGAATAAATCAGCTCCTTGAAGTTTGCATTTCCCGTTATGTCCGCAGGAGCATCGTTACGCATTATCACGTTTTCTATGCTGTTATATATTGCAACAACCTCATCCTCATGGCCATGGTCATGCTCATGGTTTCCGAGGACCGCAGCAACGGGAATCCCTCTGCTTGTTATGGGTTTAACGAGTGCTTCAACCATCTTTTTGAAATCTTCGGGTTTTTCTGCGATGCGTTCGGAATTGCAGTTATCACCCAGAAGAACACATAAATCGGGCTTGTACTCATCAAGCGCCGCATTCATCAGTTTCTGCATATCCTTGAATTTAAGGCTCGTTTCATAATCGTAATATTCATGTATGTCGCCGAAAAGCAATATTTTGAATTTGCCGTCGGAGTTGAATTTAAGTTTCATTTTTATCACCTTATCAATAATTAATCGCAACTGCAAGCAGCATAAGTGCAACGGAAACAATGCCTTCAAGTGCAAAGAGCTTCCATGAGAATTTAAGCCACTTGCCGTAGGTTATGTTTACAATTCCGATTGCAACTATCATAATTCCGCTGGTGGGATAAAGCAGATTTGTGAAGCCGTCGCCAAGGCAGAACGCAAGCGTTACGCTTTGACGGGTAACATTGACCATATCTGCAAGGGGAAGAACAATCGGCATAATAAGGAATGCCTTTGCCGTGCCGCTGCCAACGAAAAATTCGAGAATAACAATAAATGCGAAAAGCATCAGTATTGCCGCATAGGGTGAAACTCCCTGAAGAAGGTTATAAACAAAATTGAGAATAGTGGGGATTATATTACCCTGATCAAGTATATATGTAATTGAAAGAATGATAATGATAATCGGGATAATCGGAGCAACGGTTTTTATTCCTTCGCCGAAGCTCTTAAGAAGGTTCTTTCCTCTGAGTCCCGAAAAATATCCTGCAAGAATTCCGCCTATGGTAAAAAGAACAGCCATGCAGGGCAGAGAAATCATACCCTCTGCGCCAAGTGCAAAATCAAGAATAATGCCTATAACAACGCCGAGAAGGCAGCAAAGGAAAGCCTTCGAAGCTTTTTTGATTTTGAGGTCGTGAAGAATTTCCATGCTGTCGCCCAAACTGAACTTTTCACGCAGAGCAATGTCTGTTTCATAGCAAAGGGATTTCTGCGGATTTTTTTCTATTTTCTTTGCATATACAGTAAGAAATCCTGCAAGAACGGCATAAACAACAGCGAAAACGAGCAGTCTGTAGCCGATGCCCGAAAAAACGGGGATATCCGCCATTTTCTGAACCGTAACAACATTGAAGGGGTTAAAGGTTGCTGCCGTAAAACCGAATGCAACTGCTATAAGGCTCATTCCGAGACCTACAAAGGAGTCCCAGCCGAGTGCAAGGGCTATTGCAACGGATATCGGAACAAGAGTTACAGATTCTTCGAGTATGCCTGCTGTTGAGCTTAAAAGCATGCATGCGAGAATCATAACATTCAGCAGCAGATATTTTTTAGCTCCGAATTTTTTGATGATAATTGCCATTATGTATTTGAGAACGCTGCATTTATCAAGAATAAGGAAGGTTCCGCCGATAAGAGTAATCATCAGAATTATTCCGGCACCCGTTAAGGCGGTATCTGTTCCGAAAACAAGAATCGGTGCAAGGATTATTTTCCATACAGGGAGCTTATCTTCAATTTCGGTGTATGTACCGTTTATAATTGTTCCGTCGGGATTTGTTTCGTAAACACCCCGGGGAAGAACCTGTGTCAGTACGCCGGCAAATGCCATTATTCCGGCAAGAAGTATGCATATAAGAATGATGGTCTTTTTGTTTATTGAAAGACCTGCCTGATTATTTTCGGTTTTATTCAATTTTATCAATCCTCCAAATCACCCCGAAAGGAAATATCTTCCCACTTTGCGCTATTGTAACACAAAGACACGCTGCTTTGCAATATTATATAGAAAATAATTAATTTATTACAGTAAATAAAAAAGTAAAATTTTTGTTGTGTATTCGGTAACAATATGATAAACTTAAGAGGAAATACAAACGAAAGGTTGATTTTGTGAAAAAGCTAATTGCAGTAATTCTTTCGGTAACAATGATTTTTTCTGTTCTTGCACCTGCGGCATCTGCGGCAAGCGGTGAATGCAGCTGCGGAGTATTGCCCACGATTTATGTCGGTCCTCTCGGTAATACCGATATTTATGAAAATCCCGGTGCTGAAAACGAAAGAACTGTTTTCAGACCCACAACCGAGTCAATTATTAAAATTGTACTCAAAGTTCTTCCCTCACTTATCCCTGCTGTTTTCACAAGGGATTTCTCCGCTTTGGGAGATGCACTGATTGAGTCTGTGTGCGAAGCCTTCGGTGCAATGGCTCTTGACGGCAACGGCAATTCAGCCGAAAATGTTGATGTTATTATAGAGCTCCCCACCGAAACCGAGCATGGCAAGGGAGAACAGTATTATTTCCATTATGACTGGCGACTTGACCCCGTTGAGGTGGCAGGACAGCTTGATGATTTTGTTAATCATGTTAAAAATCTTACAGGTCATGATCAGGTTAATTTCCGTGCCTCATCAATGGGCGGTGTTGTGACTCTTGCTTATTTTAACGAATACGGTCATGACGATGTTGATGCCTGCATTTTCCAGAGCTGTCCTCTTCTCGGTACGGATGTTGCAGGTGACTTGCTCAGCAGAAAGTTAAAGCTTGATTCAAGAGCGCTTCTTGAATATGCAACAGACGGCTATCCTCCCTTTACGGCAGAGGACACTCTTCTCTGGGTACTTTTCAACGGTCTTTTCTACAGCGGACTTGTTGATGTTGTGCTTTTCGGCGGCGAGCTTATTCTTGACCAGCTTCAGACGAGAGTTTTTGATGAGCTTCTCACTCCCGTTTTCGGAACCCTTCTCGGACTCTGGGCATTCGTACCTGACGGTGCATATGAAGAAGCAAAAAAGATTAATCTTGACCCCGAAACTCAAGCAGGTCTTATCGCAAAGGCTGACTACTATCACTATCAGATTCAGCAGAGAGCGGATGAAATCCTCAACGGCGCAATTGATGACGGTGTTCGTATTATGATTGTTGCAGGCTACAATATTCAGAGAACTCCTCTTGTTGAAAATATGGATAACAACAGCGATGCAACCGTTGATACAAAATATGCATCCGCCGGCGCAACAGTCGCACTCCTTAACGAAACACTCGGCGATGATTATAAGCAGGCATGCACAGACTGCGGACATAACCATCTTTCACCCGACGGCGTTATCGATGCATCAACCTGTATTCTTCCCGAACATACATGGTTCATCAAGGATATGCTCCATTCAAATGCCCACGACGGCATTATGGAGATGTATTATTGGTTTATGTATGCCGATGAATACTATGATGTATGGTCAAATCCTGCATACACACAGTTTCTTCAAAACGATAAGCCTAATCTCCGTGTGATTCCTATGGGCAATTTTGCAGAGGGCGCAGTTGCTCCCGAATACGAGGAGGGCGATTCTTACTATAACAAGCTTGAAAAGTATGTTCTGCCTGTAACCGATAAGATTTTCTCATTCCTTGATGATTGCAGAGAATGGATAGGTTTAGCATAAATCGCAATAAAATATAAAAAATAATCGGGGAACGGTTTGTTCTCCGATTATTTTTTGTGGTGATTATATGAATTCCAGGATTAAACTTTCCGCAAGGCTTGCGTTAAGCGGTTCACAGCTTAAAATTCTTCCGCTTTTAACTATGATAATATTTACGGTTTTTGTTTTTTCCCTTTGCAATGCGGCATTTAATCTGTTTGCCGATGCACAATATTATCTGCTTGTTTTTTCTGTTTTATCACTTATTGTTTTTGCGGTGATTACAGCTCCTGCAAGGCTTCGGCTTGAAATAAAACACCTTATGCTTGCAAAGGGAAAGAAATCGGCTTCGGTAAAGCTTGGTTTTTCAGGGATGAAAAAATCTCTCGGAATGTATGCTGCTTTGTTTTGCCTCAAAGTCTTTTGGTTTGCGGCTTTTGAAGCCGTACCCGTATTTCTTTCGGTTGTGTTTTTAATATATAATTCCGAAAAATCAATAAGCATCAAAGCTGCCCTTACCGTTGCTGTGTGCGTTTTTGTTCTTGCCGTTTTGGGGATTTTATTTTATTCCGTTTTTATTCAGCGGTATTCAAAAGCCGCTTTTTACCTTGCATGCTATGAGGATTTTACCGTTTTTGATGCAATAGGGGAAAGCGTCCGAAAAACAAGGAATAACCTTGCTGAAATTCTGCTTTTTAAGCTCGGGTTTATGCCGTGGTTTTTGCTCTGCATAGGCATAGTGCCCATGCTTTTTGTGATACCGTATTATAAGCAGAGCCTTACCTGCTATTTTCTGCGTTAGAGATTTTGAATTATCCTTTTCTTGTATTCGAGAAATTCAGCAGTAAGATCAAAATCCTCTTTTCTCGGCTTCGGATGCTTAATGATTATTTCATCGGTAATCCTGCCCGGTGTACCCGAAAGAAGATAAATTCTGTCGGAAAGAAGTATGGCTTCATCGATATCATGGGTTATGAAAAATGTTGAAAGCTTTATCTTTTCCATAACATCCAGATACCATCGGTGAACAGAGGATTTTGTGAGAGTATCAAGTGCCGAAAACGGCTCATCAAGCAGCGCAACATCCTGTGAAAAAAGATATGTGCGAAGAAGTGCCGCCCTCTGTCTCATTCCGCCCGATAGCTGGGCGGGATATTTTTTTTGCGTACCTTCAAGACCAAAATCCTCAAACAAGGCAGAGGCTTTCTCTCTTGCATCTTTTTTCTTTCTACCGTTCATAAGAAGAGGCAGAGCAACATTGTCAATAACCGTGCGGTAGGAGAGAAGCAGATCTTTCTGCATCATGTAGCTGACTTTACCCGACATTCCCGTTATATCCTCGCCGTTAAGGTAAACCTTGCCGCAGTCGGGCTGTATAAGCCCCGAAATTATGTTGAACAGCGTGGTCTTTCCGCCGCCGCTGACTCCGAGGAGGCTGACGATTTCACCTTCATTCAGGGTGACATTGATATTTTCAATAATCTTTTTACAGTCAAAGGATTTGCTTATGCCGCATACTTCAAGCTTTTTCATAGTCATTCAAGATACTCGTTCGTGAAGCCCTTGTACGGGTTAAGCTCGCCGTCGAGAAGCTCCGTTTCATTAAGCCAACGATAAAAGCCAGCCCAGCGTTCGGAATCGAATTCACCCCATCGGCTGCACTCGGCTTTATACTGCTCTGCAAGATACTCCTGACTTTCGTAAACAAGCTCTGAATTGCTCTTAAGCTCCGGTGCGGCATTCATGAGAATATCCGCTGCTTCTTCGGGGTTATCAATTGCAAATTCGTATCCTTTTGAGAGTGCCGAAAGAAAAGCCTTTGCTGTTTCGGGATTTTCTTCAAGATAGGAATTGTTTGATATTATTACGGGTGTGTAATAGTCAAAAACATGGTCGATATCCGCAAAGGCAAAATAATCCGTTTCAAGCCCTGCAATCTCGCAGGCAACTCCTGCCCATGCGTAGAAAATCCAGATTGCATCAACGGAATTGCTTCTTAATGCCGATACCTCGTCGGTAACGGTTGAAGGTATAAGCTCTACCTTTGAAAAATCTCCGTCCTCTGCTTCCATAACCTGCTTTATGGTTGCTTTTTCAACAGATGAATCCCATGTTGCATATCTGTGTCCCTCAAGACCTTTTGGCGACTCCATTCCTTCTCCCTTTCGGGAGATAATGCCCGACGTGTTATGTTGAATAACGGCGGCAACTGCGGTGATCGGCAGAGCGTCATCGCCGATTAGAGCGGATGCCATGGAATCCTGGAATGATACGCCGAACTGAGCTTTTCCCGAGCCTACAAGCATTTCTGCACCGCCTTCGGGAGGCTGAACAACCTCAACCTCAATTCCCGCATCGGAAAAATAACCCTTTTCAATTGCAACATAAAGCCCCGTGTGGTTTGTGTTGGGTGTCCAGTCCAGAACGAAAGTTACTTTTTCTTTGTCGGTTTCGTTTTTGCTTCCTGAGCAAGCAGCCATGCATACGATAAGTGACAATACAATTAATACGGATAAAAATTTTCTTAAATATTTCATGTTTCCACCTCATTTGGGTTTGTTGTTTAAATTTCTGTACGGCATGCATTTCTTTTCCGCAATATTAACCAGAGCCATCAGCAGAAGCGAAATTGCGGAGATAAGAAAGATAACCGCAAACATTTTGTCAAAAGCAAAGGCTTTTTTTACTCGTGTCATGTATACTCCGAGACCTCCGAAGCCGCCGAGCCATTCGCTGATAACCGCACCGACTATTGAGTAGGCAACGGTTATTCTCAATGCTGAAAAAAACTGCGGGAGTGAAGACGGAAACTTGATATATCGGAATATCTGAAAATTGTTTGCACCCATCGAACGCAGAAGTCCTGTTGCATCCTTATCAGCGCTCCGAAAACCGTCAAGCAGTCCCACTGCAACGGGAAAGAAGGTTGAGAGGATAATCAGAATGATTTTAGGCATCATTTCATATCCGAACCATAAAACAAGAAGCGGTGCGACCGCAACCGTCGGAACGGTCTGCGTGATAACCATAATCGGGTAAAATGCTTTATAGAAAATTTCGTATCTGTCCATGAGTACGGCTGCAACGAAACCCGTTGAAACTCCGAGCAAAAGACCTGCAAATGCCTCTTTTAGAGTGATAACGGAATTTTCAAGAAGCAGTTTTCTCTCGCTGATAAAAGCCTTTATAACATCAACGGGAGAGGGGAGCATATACTGCGGAACAAGCCCGAGCGTGCAGACAAGCTGCCAAAGAATAAGCAGCAAAGATATTGCAATAATTGCAGGAAGCTTATTTCTGATGGTGCTTTGTGACTTTTTTATCAATGGTCAGTATCTCTCCTTCCGGCTCATAAGAAACCTTGATGTATGACGATACCCTCGGTGCACCTGCTCTTATGGCAACGTGCTGACATTCCTTGACGATATCCATAATCTCGTCATAGTTCTCGCCCTCAATTGCCGTTTCGCACGGACCTACATAATAATTCAGCCCCGTGCTTTTTATGTAGTCGATAACCTCGTCTACTATGCGGATAAGTTCATCTGTGTTTTCTGCTGCAGGTAAAACCTGAATTGCTGCGCTTGCCTTCATTTTGATTCCTCCAATAAAAAATTGCCCTCACCGTCATACGGCAAGGGCAATAAAACACATCAAAATTATGCATCTGCAGCTGCATAAATACAATGCGACCTTATGTTCCCTACGCCTGCATGACCAGGATCAGGTTAAAATGGGTCGCAGAAAACATCTGCCTCTCAGCCCGTCAATTCGGACTCCCCTTTGTCGAACACATTATAGTTGGATTTTTTGCGGTTGTCAAGAGCTTTTTTTCGGAGTTAAATCATTTGAGTTTCGGCAATTTTACCGCTCTTATAAATAAAAGTTTTAACTTCAAACATAGCAAAATTTATTTCAAATTTTTGGTTTTCGATGTTCAAAACCGCTTTTTCGGGCTTGTTCGATGAGTTGAAAAGGCGGATGGTTATGCCGTCATTCTTTTTGCAGAATCTTGAAAGAATGATTTCGGGATTGTCAATTTCAACCCTTGTATCTTTCTTTTCCTTTGCACCCGAGGGGAAGAAAGAAAGTGCAATGCAGGGCTGATTGTAAAGCTCTGCCTGCATATCAAGCTTAGCCGTATCGGCGGTAAGTCTGTATTCAAACTCACGCTCACCAATGTCAATACGGTCATGGCATCTGTCGGAATCCGCAAGAGGTCTGTTGCCGATGGGGTGGGCAGAATAAACGGGAGTGCGCAGAAGTGAAATATTAAGAATATTTCCGTCAACGCTGCCGCCGTAAGTGCCTTTGTTAAGTACTGCAAGACCTTTTCCGTTTTTAAAAACGCCGCACCACTTCTGATAAACAGCCTCATTGCCGTCTGCACGAAGCTTTTCTCTGCCGAAAGCGGTCTGACCGTAAAATTCGGGGGAGATAAGTGCGGTATCAAACGAAAGCTTATAAAATCTGCTGCTGTTGTTGGAGAGCATTTTGATTTTGATATCAATGTAATCGCCGTTTTTGGGAAGAGAATAGGTGACAACCGCAAAGGAATCCGAATAGCCGAAAATTGCCTGAATTTTAAGGCGCACATCACCGTTTTCGATAACCCTTACATTGTCAAGAGTCTCGTCGGGATAACCGTTAAAAGCGTTGGCTTTTGCGCTGTCAAGAAGTGTGAATTCACCAACGTGATTATTGAAGCCGTCAACCGTCATGCCCCAAGGGTCTTCGTTGTCGGCATATGCCGTGATTTTTGCGCTTGAAGGCTTTAACATATCGATTCCGTTAACGCAGTATTTATCGATAAGACCTGTCTTTTTGTTGATGAGAACCTGCATTTTTCCGTTGTCAAAAGTGAAATAATCAGCGTTTTCCTCGCAAGGGAGAATTCGGCGTTTCGGGTAATTTTCAACATGAAGCTCACAGTCAAATCTGTTGATGCTCATGGGTTCAAGCTCCGCCCTGAAGCAGACACGCTTTCTCCAGTCAAGGCTGAAGGTGCAGGCTTCTTTTTCGTTTTGTGAGGGGATATAATTTCCCTTGCTGTCACGCACGGTAACAATTGTTACCTCGTTATCGTTCCAGTTCTGGTCCTGAAGCTGGAATTCGACCTCGATATCCTGCGTGATTTTGTAAGGATGAGGATTGAAAACAAGAACGGGAATTTCGCCGTCTTTTGCTTTTGCCTGACCCTCGCAAAGCTTGAAGAATGCCTTTGTTCCGTATTTTTCCGCAATTTCGTTACCGTATGAGAAAAGGCGCAGACAATCATCCTCGGCGGCTTTTATGCTTGAACCGGGAAGTATATCGTGAAATTCGCAGAAAAGCAGGGCTTTTTCAGCCTTCTCAAGCTCTTTTTCATCGTAAGGAACTCCGCTTAATGCAAGCATTTTTTCGCAGACACTCAAATCATTTTCGAGCCTTCTGTGAGCCTGCTTTATGCGCTGCATACTCGTGTAACAGCCGACCATTGTATAGTTGAGAGATTCATCAAAAGTCTGAAGATTCGACTTATCAATTCTGTCAAAATAATTTTCACACCATGAATGCATGAGCCCGTTTTCGGGATGCTCTTTCATATGTGCGGCAATGGTTTCAAGGTCCTCTCTTGAAGGACCGCCGCCGTGATTTCCGATACCCCAGAACATCATGTTTATTCCGTCGCCGTACTCTCTTTCAAGTATACGGCTGATTTTTTCGGCAATTTTACCCTTGCCCGAATTATAGCCGCAATTCATTTTATGAGCGATTATTTCGCTGCCGTCAAAGCCTTTCCAGATAAAATCATGCTCGGCTTCCACCCATGAGGGGCGCATGAAAACATATGAATTATAACCGCATTTTTTAAGAATCTGAACAAGTCCTCTTGTGTGACCAAAGGGGTCAAAATTGATTGCAGTAAGAGGTCTTACGCCGAATTTTTCAAGGAAATACTTTGTTCCCGTTTCAATCTGACGAATAAAGGATTCTCCGCAAGGCATAACGCAGTCGGGCTGCAGATACCAGCCGCCCATGATGCGCCATTTTCCTTCCTTGACAAGTCTTTGAATTCTCTCGAAAAGCTCAGGCTCGTTTTCTTCAACCCACTCATAAAGCACGGATTCGTTATGGTTGAATACAAACCCGTCAAATTCTTCGCAGAAATCGGCTGCAACTCTGAAAGTTGATATAGCCTCGGCAATTCCTTCAGGTCTTTGCCAAAGCCATACGGGGTCAAGATGAGCATTGCAAATCATATGTAATTCTTTCATTTTTATCACCGTTTTCACAAATTTTAACAAAATATCAATATTTTGAAAATAATTGATAAAACAAACTGTTGATAATTATTTGCGTTCGCAAACAGAACAGATATATCCGTTTTCAATGTTGATAAAAGTGCATTCAAAGCTTTTTTCGGAGCACGAAACACCGCTTTCCGATATTTCAAAGCTGACGTTTTTTATATCTGTACCGAGTCCTGTTCCTATGCATTTGAAATACGCTTCTTTTAATGTCCATATTTCAAGCAGTCCGTTTTTGTGTGAATTTATATAGTCAAGCTCGTTTTCATCGGCAAATCTTTTTGAGACTTCGGGATTAATTTCTCTGATTTTTTCAATGTCTATTCCGATTTCCTTATCCGAAACGGCGCAAACAACAAAATCTCCGCTGTGGCTGATACTGAAATAAGTGTTCAGACCTTTTACATATGGTTTTCCGTATTCGGAAATATCAAACTTGATTTCATCGGGAGAAATTGAGCAGAATTCGGAAATTGCTTTACGGCATATATGGTCAGCCGCAATTTTAAGCTTTTGCTTTTGAGGAATCTTAAGCTTTTTAACAGCTTCTTTGCGTTTGGTACTCATTGAATCAAACCATTCCGAAAGCTCAGCTTCCGATGCGTTTGAAATATTATAAAAAAACAGCTTCATTTTTTCACCTTTTAAAACAAAATGCCGCCGGATATACCGTCGGCATAAAAATCAAAACAGTCCCGAATATTTAACCATAAAAAATGAAACGCATATGCCGACTATAAAGCCGCCGATGATTTCGGGTATGGTATGGCCTTCAACCTTTTTGACATCCTTTGCTTCATTTCCGCAAACCTTGCCCTGAAGGCGGTTGAATGCGTCAGTAAGCCTGCTTATCGGAAGTCTGACCTTGAAGGCATCAAACATAACGATAAAAGCGAAAACACCGCAGGCTGCGAAAATATCGGAATCAAAACCGTTACGCAAACCGATGCAGCCGCAAAGAGAGATTACTGTTGCTGTGTGAGAGCTGGGCATACCGCCGAGCTTGAAAAGAGTTGAAAGAGTAACCTTGTTGCGGGCGATACCCTTCCTTTTTCCGTTATAATATTTAATTAAATTTATAATAACCTTTATAAGCTGGGCAATGAACCATGCAATAAGGCACACGAAGAAAATTTTCATTAAGTTAAGAACTCCTTAAAAACAATATTCAGTTAATTTTACAATATTGACTAAAAAAAAGCAAGTACTTTTTTGTTGAATATTGCAGTCAAATATGATATAATATCGTACAATATGGTATCAAAACACAAAAGATTATGAAACGGGAGATTGTTTTGATGAAAAAGAACAGTAAGGCGGTGAACCACACCTCACCGGAATATGAGACCATTAAGGAAATAATTGTGAAGGGCACCGAAAAAGGCGGCGATAAAAGGCAATTTGTTTTCCTTGACAAAAACAAAAACGAGTGCGAAAGAAGCTTCAGACAGACATGGGATGAAATCTGTTCAATAGGTACTTTTTTCCATAAGAAGGGTCTTGACGGCAAAAAGAAAATTGCAATAATCGGAGAAAATTGCTTTGAATGGATGATTGTTTATTATGCCACTCTTGTAGGCGGAAACGTTACCGTTCCGATGGATTGCAAGCTTCCTTCAGAGGATCTTGCTGACCAGCTTATCCGCTGCAATTGTGATGCTCTGGTTTATACAAGCAAGTTCTGTGACATGGTTGAAGCTTTCAAGGCGGACGGCAGTATGCCTGAAATGCAGTATTTTGATATTACAAATGAATATACAGAATATCTTAATAATGGCAAGGCAGAGATTGATGCAGGTAACACGGCTTTCCTTGATGTTGATGTAAAACCCGAAGATCTCGCTTGCATTGCGTATACTTCAGGAACAACTGCAAAGAGCAAGGGCGTTATGCTTACACATAAGAATATTGCAAGCAACTGCTCTTCTGCATGCCGTGCGCATACGGGCAGACATGCAATCGGATTTTTGCCTCTTAACCATACATATGCATGGGTCAGCGCTCTTTTCTCGTCGTATATTCTTACGGAATGGGGTTATCTCTGCGATGGTATAGGCAATATTCAGGGTGACCTTAAAAAGTATCATCCCTATAACTTCTCAGGCGTTCCTCTTGTTGTTGAAACCATTTATGACCGTATCTGGAAAACCGCAAGAAAAACGGGCAGAGAGGATATACTTAAAAAGGGTCTTAAAATCAGCAATTTTCTTATGGCGCTCGGAATTGACAGACGTCGCAAGATTTTCAAAACAATTATTGATAATCTCGGCGGAAATCTTAATATGATTGTTTGCGGCGGTGCAAACCTTGACCCGAAATATGAAGAAGGAATGCATGATTTCGGCATCGAAATCTATAACGGCTACGGCATGACAGAATGCTCTCCTGCCATAACCTGCAACAGACCCGGAAAAAGCAAATTCGGCAGCGTAGGTGTTCCTCTTGATTGCTGTGAAATAAAGGTTCACAACCCCGATGAAGAAGGCGTCGGTGAAATTTACGTTAAGGGTACAAATGTTATGGTAGGTTACTACGGAGAACCCGAAGCAACTGCCGCAGCATTTGACGGCGAGTGGTTTAAAACCGGCGACCACGGCAGAATTGATAAGGACGGCTTCTTGTTTATGGTAGGCAGAAAGAAGAATCTTATCTGTCTTTCAAACGGCAAGAATGTTTCTCCCGAGGAGCTTGAAGATAAGCTTTCAAGAATCGACTATGTAAAAGAGGTTCTTGTTTATGAAGAGGATAAGAGAATTGTTGCCGAATTCTTCCTCAACGAAGAGGATTATCCCGATGCAAGAGAAAGAATCAAGGGCGATGTTGATGCGTTCAACCGTAAAATGCCTCTTTTCAAAAATATAGGCAAGGTAAAAGTAAGGGATGATGAATTCCCGAAAACAACAACCCTTAAAATTGCAAGAAAATATAACTGAAACCAAAAGGAAGTTATGCTTTGGGCGACACTTCACAAGGGAGTTAAATTCCCTATGTGAAGTGTCGCCCTTGAGTGTACCTTCCTTTAAACTTTTATAATTGTCGGTGCAATTGCCAATGCAGGTATGAAAATATCCGTTATATCGGTTGTTTTTATTTTCAGCGTTGCAGTACAGTCGCACGGGTGGCAGCAGATAAATTCTTCTTTTAAAACATCTTCATCAATTGCAAGCATAACTTTCTTATCGCTGTCAAAAATCAGGCTTGTTATGCTCAGTGAGCCGGGTGATGTGCCGAGCATTGACTCCATTTTTTCACCGCTTGCAAAAGAAAGCCTTGAGGAGCCGATAGCTTTTGAAACTTCTTTTGTAACAAATTTTTTGCCGCTGTCCATCATAAGAAGATAGTAAGCACTGCCGGTTGTTGTTTGCAGAAAAAGATTTTTGCATATCCTGCCGCCGATGATTTTTTCAATTTCGGCACATTTTTCCAGAGTTTCCGCATCTTCATGGGTAACGCAGGAAAATTCAATGCCGAGGTTTTTCAGATTATCGCAAACAAAAGCGGCTTTCGGGCTTAATAAATCAGACATATTGTCCTCCAAAAAAGCTGCACCAAACAGTTGTTTAATGCAGCCTTGTGTTAAATCTTATTGTACACCGTAAAAAGCGGATTCGTAATCCTTTTCATTGATTTTTATGGATTTCCAAGGGCCGCTGCTGCAGTCCTCATGGGTGAGAGTTCCATCCTCAAAGGTATGAATATTTGAATACTGTGATTTACCTTCCGATAAAACCCAGTTTTTTCCGATAGTTACAGGTGTTTGCGAAAAAATGCCGTCCTCAACCGTGAATTCGCCGTTTCTCAGTTCACCGCAGCAAAAGCTGACGATTTTGTTTTCACTGTCAAACTCAATATAGCAGCGTGTTGTTTTGCTTTGAACGGCATATGAGTTTTCGTTGATTTTAACGAATTCAAGGAACTCAACAATTTCTTCGGTGCCGTTGTTTTCGGTTGAATAAATATAACGGAAGCTGTCCGTCTTTTTATTATATTCAGCCGAATATTCATCGGTAGTTTCTTCTGAAATAAATTTAAGGATGAAGCTTGTTTCTCCGTCCGATTTAAAGCTTATATCGGAACGACGGGTAGGTGAGTCATAATATGTCTGTGCCGACTGAGCATCCATATCCGCCGTGAATCCGCCTACAATCGGCAAATCGAAGCTGCCGAGAGGGAAAGGGTCAAATGCAGAGAGAATATAGTTGCTTTCAAGAAAATATTCGGACGGATTATTGACCTGAATGGTTTTGTTGTGTCCCTCTTCAAGAATGCTGACCTTTGCTTTCATTGCCTGCACAACATCAAGAAATCTTTCACGGCAGCCGATAAATGTTTTTTCTGTATTGGTAATATAAAGCATATCGGGCGTGTATATCTTTTCTTCTTCCTGCTTTGAGCATGAGCACAGAAGAATCAGCAATGCCGTTAACAGACACAAAAATTTCTTAAAACGGATGTTCATTATTTTTCGCTCAGGAGCTTTGCAAGCTCGTCCATGAAGGTGTTGATATCCTTGAACTGTCTGTAAACCGATGCAAAGCGTACATATGCAACCTCGTCAAGGTCTTTAAGCTTATCCATTGCAAGCTCGCCGATATGTACGGAAGTAACCTCTCTGTCAAGCGAATTCTGAAGAGTTGCTTCGATTTCGTTGACTGCGGATTCAATCTTTTCGAGTGAAACGGGTCTTTTTTCGCAGGCTCTGAGCATACCGTTGAAGAGCTTGTTGCGGTCAAAAACCTCTCTGGATTTATCCTTTTTAACAACGATAACGGGAACGCTTTCGATTACTTCGTATGTTGTGAAACGCTTCTGACAGCTTATGCATTCTCTGCGGCGGCGTATGCGCTCGCCCTCGTCGGTGGGTCTTGAGTCAATAACCTTACTTTCTTCGCAGCTGCAAAACGGACATCTCATGGCATTTACACTCCTTGGTTTCAGTTTTTTGTTTTTATTTTTTTGCCGCAAAGCTCAATGCTTTTCTTGGCAAGAGTAAGCAGGGAATCAACTATTGTTTCATCGGCAATGCTGTAGTCACGGTAGATTATTGATAATTCCGTGCAGCCGAGCACAACGCAGTTGCAGCCTGCTTTTTTGAGATTGTTAATTATTCTCCAGAATGCTTCTATATCAACGCTTTTGCCTGCTTTAACCTGATCATAGATTATCTCCATGAGCTTTTCGGTATCAGCTTCGTCGGGAACTGCAAAATCAAGACCGTGCTTTTCAAGCATATTCTGATATGCACCCGAAACAAGAGTACCCTTTGTGGCGAGTATACCGACTTTTTTTGCGTCGGGCAGCGAGTTTTTGATATGAAGAACGGTTTCTTCAATTATGTTGATAATATGAGTATCAACCGCATTCTGAATTTCGTCATAGAAGAAATGAGCGGTGTTGCAGGGAATAACAATATAATCCGCACCTGCTTTTTCGAGAGTTTTCGCATCTCCTATCATCTGCGGAAGGGGATTCGGCTCGTTTCTGTCAAGTATGTAATTGGTGCGGTCATGAATGGCCGCATGGTTTAAAATTATCATTGAAACATGCTGCTGGTCCGTTGCCGCATCGGTGCATCTTATAACAAGCTCTGCAAAGTAGATTGTTGCAAGAGGACCGACACCGCCCAGCACGCCGAGTTTGATTTCCCTGTTTTCGCTCATTTATATAATCACTATCCGTAAATTTTGTATTTTCTTATTTGGTTATAGAATACTGCGTTTGTGTAGAAAATACGCTTGGGATTTTTATCCGCCGCATATTTTATGGGGAAGGTCCATCTGCCTTCCTTCATGAGCCTGAGCGCTCTGCTTTTGAGTTCCTCGTCATGGACATAATGCTTGATAACATATTTCGGAACGAGTGAGAAAAGATGCTCTTTATCCGCAATTGTATATTCAAGCTCCTTTTCGTAGATAAGGTCGTCAACAATCCATTTAACGGTGTTGAAGCCGCTTGCCGTAACATAGAAATTGCTTCTGCCAAGGCGCACGTTTATCTCGAAAAACTTGAATTTGCCGTCACGGGTATCATATTTGATATCAAAGTTTGCAAAGCCGACATATCCTATATGCTCAAGGAATTTTGTTGCGGCTGCAACGATTTGGTCGTTAACTTCGTTAATAATAACAACGGGGTTACCGATAGCCGAGGGAGTATGGTCCTCGAGAAGAACATGTCCGAGAGATGCAAACTTAACCTTCGAGTTTCTGTCGCAGTAGCAGGTGAGAACTCTCATGTAGGTATCATCGCCGGGAATGCAGTCCTGAATGAGGAATTTATAGTTATAGTCGGTTTTCTCGAGCTTTTCGAGCATATCATCAAGCTCTTGTCTTGTTTTGAATCTGAACACCTTACGTTTGCCGTCGAACTTGGCATAGTGGTACATTGCGCTGTTGGCGGGCTTTGCTATAATGGGATATTCAAAATCAAAATCCATGGCGTTTTCTTCGCCGCAGTTATAAACATAGGTATCGGGATAGTCTATTCCCAATTCCTCGCAGATTTCGTAAAATTTATCCTTAAGAACGATTTTATTGAGCAAATCCTCGTCGATATAGGGGATAACATAGTATTCGCTCAGAACGGGTTTGTTTTCGATAAGAATTCTTACATACCAGTCGCCGCAGCCAAGAATAATGAGCTTCTTTTTGCCCTTGAACTCCTTACCGACTTTAATAAGGGTATCGATAAGAGTTTCTTTGTTTTCAAGACCGGGGAAAACACGGTTTTCAATAATATCGCTGTTTGCGATATACTGGCATTCCTTCATGCTCAGAACGAGCGACTTGATTTTATATTCTTCATGAAAGCTTCTTGCGAGGCTGTAAGCAGTAAAATCGGCGCCTAAAATAACAGGCAGAAATTCACGTTCTTCAAATTCCATTGTTTGACACTCCATTAAGCAGACTGATAAAATTAAGCAAATATAGAATCATTATATTACATAAGAGATGAAAATGCAAGCACTTCACACAATTTTATGGATTGGTTTTTATAAATTTTGCATATAGAGGAGAGCCGATTTCAAATCAGAGAAATCTCCGAAATTTTCACGGTAAAGCTCAATAATATAATCTCCCTCATAGCTTGCCGAATTCATGGTTTCAACAAGCTTTTTAAAATTAAATCCGCCATTTCCGGGAGGCAGACAGTCTGCTTTTTCAGTATGGTCGCTGATATGGATATGGACTATATCTTTTTTGAATTCTTCGGCAAAATCAAGAGGTGAAAAGCCTGCACGGACAGCTTGTTTCACATCAAAAACCAGCTTAAAATCTTCGCCCAGATAATTCTTCATTTTTCGGATAAAATCGGGGCTTTCACAAAGATGTCTGTTGACATTTTCATGGCATACGGTAACATCAAATTTTTTACCCTCCTCGATGAGCTTTGCAAAGCGTTCAAAGTATTCATTTTCGTTGATTTTTACGTTTGTCAGTGCGCCGTGAATAACCGAAAAATCTGCTCCGAGCTCTGCCGTCACTTCAAAATTGCGTTTGTAAAATTCAAGCATATCATCAAATCTTCTGCCGTATGCGCTGAAAAGCATATATGTTTCAGCAAAGGATGAGAAGGGATGTACGGATGAGATTTTTATTCCGTATTCATGTCTGATTTCATTGAGAATTTTTGCAAAATCAAGAGTTGTTTCGCTTGGAGAATTAAGAAAAACTTCACAGGTCTTAACTCCGATTTTTCCAAGTATATCAAGGGACTTTTCGGTTTCGAGAGGGTATAAGCACGATGTTGAAATTCCGAATGCCATTCACTTCACTCCTTGCTGGTAATATTTTATGTTTGAAACGCCGACTCCCGTGTTATATAATTTTTGCATAAGGAGGACGTATATGAAAGAAATTCTGAAAAATGTTCATTTTCCCGCAAAGCTTGCACTTACTGTGGGTTGGATTATAATTGCGATAATTTTAATCGCTTCAACCGTGCTTTACATAGGTGCCGGAGAGGCTTTTGATTATTATTCCGCCGTTGACATGAGCGAAAAGCTGCTAACCGCCGTCAGACCCGTTTCAGTGGCTGTTTTTGCAGTTTCAACGGGGATTGAGTATTGCTCAAGAAGAAAAAAGAATTCTTCAAACTGAATTATACCATAATAAAATAAAAAGGTCGAGAAAATCATGTAATTTTTCTCGACTTTTTTGATTTACTGTGATATTATATGACTAATAATATGTTTCTTTGATGTTTTGGAGGAATACTGATGCTTAGAATTGCTATGCTTTCAAAGTGGCATGTTCATGCAGAAGGATATGCCCGTGATTTTCTTAAAACAGAAAAAGCCGAAATAGTTGCCGTATGGGACGAAAAGCCCGAAAGGGGAATGCCTTGGGCGGAAAAGCTCGGCTGTGATTTTGAACCCGATCTTGATGCTCTGCTTGCAAGAGAGGATGTTGATGCAGTTTGCTGCTGTACTCCTACCACTATGCATAAGGAAGTGCTTATCAAAGCTGCAAAGGCAGGTAAGCATATTTTTACTGAAAAAACTCTTGCCTGCACCGTTGAAGAATGCCGTGAAATTGAAAAGGTAATTGAAGAAAACGGTGTAACATTTACGATTTCGTTTCCTCACAAGGCGTGGAGTGCCGTTAAGTTTGCAAAGCAGCATATCGAAAACGGCGATTTCGGCAGAGTAACAAATGTCAGAATCCGCAATGCTCACAACGGCGTAAGCGGCAAATGGCTTCCCGAATATTGGTTTGTCAAGGAGGACTGCGCAGGCGGTGCAATGATGGACCTCGGTTGCCATCCGATGTATCTTCTTGCATATCTTTGCGGCAAACCCAAAAAGATAACGGGTATTGCAAATTCAGTTCTCGGAACTCCCGTTGATGAAAATGCGGTTTCCGTTATTGAGTTTGAAAACGGAATTATCGGTGTTTCGGAAACATCATTCCTTGCATTCTCTTCACCCTATACCATTGAGGTTCACGGTACGGAGGGTATCTTCCTCTGGAGAGGTGCTGACGATGTGAAGTACAAGACAATGCAGACGGCAAAGCTTAACAAGGGCTTTATAACTCCCGATGTTCTTCCCGAGCAGGGCGAGCATCCCATTCCCGTTTTTGTTGATGCCTGCCTTAACGGCACGGGCACTCCCGATGGTATGGGAACAAAGGAAGCAATTGAGCTTGCAGAGCTTCTTGAAAATTCATATATTGCATATGAAACGGGTAAAACCGTTGAAATAGAATAAGGAGAATGACTATGAAGGACATGAGAACAACACTTCATTATTATGATATATACCCCAAGGTTTTTCCTGCCGGAAAGGAAATGGAAATAACAATAAAGCCGCTCGGTGCTCATGCAGAGTGCAAAAATCCCGAGGATATTTATCTTGCGGTTTACGGTCTTGATGACGGCAATCCCCGTGACTATCCTCACAGAAAAAACGGCACAAAAGTTGATTTTACATATGACGGCGTTCTTAAATTCAAGTATACATTCCCCCGTGAACAGCAGTATTATATCAGAATTTTCGATAAGAAAACCGACAAAAGACTTCTTCAGATGAGCGTTTATGCTCTTGATGAGGACCTTTGCGGCAGATATCCTCTTATCGGCGATCTGCATATGCATACCTGCCGTTCCGACGGAAGACAGGCGCCCGCAATAGTCAGTGCAAACTACAGAAAGCACGGCTATGATTTTTTTGCAATTACCGATCATAACCGTTATTATCCCTCACTTGAAGCTATTGAAACTTTCAAGGATGTTCCCATTGAGTTCAATATTATTCCCGGCGAGGAAGTACATCTTCCCGACCTTCCCCCCGACCATATCAATGATGTTCATATTGTTAATTTCGGCGGTAAATATTCCGTTAACGCAATTCTTAAGGATGAGCATACCGAAGAATTCGGCAACGATATCGAAAAACGCCGCTTTGAAGGCTTCCCTTGCCCCGACCAGCTTGATGAGGACGGCTACAGAGCAGAGGTTGATGCACTTATCCCGACCCTTGATATTCCCGAAGGAATCGAGCCGTTTACATATGCAAGCTGCGTATGGGTATTCAACCATATCAGAAAGGCTGAGGGTCTCGGAATTTTCTGCCACCCTTACTGGCTTTCCAATGTTCATCAGGTTCCCGAAAATATAACCGACTATATGCTCAAAACTCATCCGTTTGATGCATTTGAGGTTCTCGGCGGCGAAAATTACTATGAGCATAACGGCTTCCAGACTCATAAATACTATGAGGTTCTTGCAAAGGGCTATGATAAATTCCCGATCGTAGGCAGTACGGACAGCCACAGCTCCGTAAACAACGAAAATGCTTATGTTGCTTCAACAATGGTATTCTCGCCTGCCAATGAGAGAGTTGCGATTATTGATTCAATCAAGAATTTCTATTCAATTGCAATTGACGGTATCAGCAAGGAATTCCGTCTTGTAGGCGATTTCAGGCTTGCACGTTATGCAACCTTCCTGCTTCAGGACTACTTCCCGCTTCATGATGATCTTTGCTATGAAGAGGGCAGAGCTATGAAGGACTATGCCTGCGGAATTGAAGGCGCAAAGGAAACTCTTGAATTCATCAGCGGCAGAATTCAAAAGCAGAGAGAAAAATATTTTGCATTTTAAAATTCGGAAATTTAAAACAATAAACATATGGAGGTAATGTTGTGGAAAAGCAGCGTTCACTTGATGCTGAATTTGTGCATCCCAATAAAATAGGCTTTAAAGACGGGCTCGGATATGCATTCGGCGATGCGGCAAATTTGTTTGTTCTTACATACGTTTCATCGTATCTGAAAGTATTTTTTACCGATATTCTTAAAGTTGCTGAAAGTAAAATAACAACTCTTTTGCTTATCGCAAGACTTTGGGACGCAATCAATGACCCTCTCTGGGGTAACATTGTTGCAAAGAAAAGACCGAATAAAGACGGCAAATACAGACCCTATATCAAATGGTTTGCAATTCCTCTCGGAATAATGGCGATGCTCTGCTTCGTGAATTTCAGAGCATTCACAACCAGCGAAACTGTTGTTGTAGCTCTTATGTATATAACATATATCGGCTTCGGTATGATGTAT
>CAZJOH010000003.1:0-56050 GCA_964547575.1 uncultured Clostridium sp. | reverse complement strand
AACATAAAGCTCGAAAAGGGTCTTTACTCAACCGGAGATTTCACAAAGGCACTTGAAAGCCTTGATTCAAGCGAAAATTACAAGGGAACAGCTCTTGAAGGTCTTGATGCTTATCAGCGTCAGCTTAAGCGTTTCGGCATTAAGGTGAGCGGCAGCGGAAGCGATGTTGTTGAAAAGTTTTTCAGAACCTCAGACAGCGCAGTGCTTTTCCCCGAATATGTTTCAAGGGCGGTAAGACAGGGTCTTGAGCAGGCGGATATTCTTCCCGGTATAGTTGCTTCAACAACTCTTATTGAAGGTATGGATTACCGCTCGATCACTTCTTCTCCCACCGAGGATGAAAAGGAGCTTAAGGTTGTGAAGGAAGGTGCATTTATTCCCGAAACAACAGTTCGCACAAAGGAAAATCTTGTCAGACTCAAAAAGAGAGGCAGAAGCCTTGTTGCTTCCTATGAAGCTATCAGATTCCAGCGCCTTGACCTTTTTACCGTTACTCTCAGACAGATCGGCGCATATATCGCAAGAACTCTTCTCAAGGATGCCATTGATGTAATCGTTAACGGTGACGGTTCAGGCAATAATGCAGAGGTTATCGAAAGCGTGAATGCAGGCACACTTACTTATTCAGACCTCGTGGATTTCTGGAACGGCTTTGACCCTTATGAACTCAACACAATTGTTGCAGCTCCCGAACTTATGGCAGCCATGCTCAATATGGAACAGTTCAGAGATGCTGCGGCGGGTCTTAATTTCCACGGCAAGGGCGAAATGATAACTCCTCTCGGTGCAAGGCTTCTCAAATCATCTGCGGTTGAGTCAGGCAAAATTATCGGTCTTGATAAGTCTGCCGCTCTTGAAATGGTTAAGGCGGGCGAAATCATGACTGAATATGACAAGCTTATTGACCGTCAGCTCGAACGTGCGGTTATCAGCTGCACGGCAGGCTTTGCAAAAATTTTTGACGGAGCATCAAAGGTGCTTTCTGTCTGACGGAGGGATGGCATTGATTGAAATCTGGAGCATTCTTGATGCACTCAGAAGAAATCATGCTGCTGAAGGTACGGACGAGGAGCTTGCTCCTCTCTGTGCCGCAGCCGCAAAGGAACTTGAGGTAAGGATGAAGGCGGAGGCAGACTGCACTGATATAAGACTTATCAATGCCGGCGCTGCAATGGTGAATTACCGTCTTTGTCTGAAAAAAACAAGTGCCGACGAAGCAGTAACCTCTTTTAAGGCCGGCGATGTGACCGTCAGTATCTCACCTTTGGCAGTTATAGAAAGAGCTGAAAAAGAAAAAAGCGAGGCACTTATTGCAGCACTTCCTCTTTTGAGAGATGAGGGCTTTGTTTTCAGACAGGTGAGCGTATGATTGAGTCGATATTCAAAAAATACGGCAGACCGGCTTCTTTCGTTTCAAAGGAAGGCGAAACAATCAAGGAAACAAACGCTTTTATCAGCCCTCTTCGTTATAAAAACAAGATGTATCTTTACGGCGTAAACACCGAAATCGGTTTCAATTCGCAGGGACATTATCTTTATATCGGGCCTCCTGACCCGGACCTTACTCTTGCAAGCGACGGAGAATATATAAGCTGCTTCGGCGAAAAATACAGAATTGACAGAGCGGAGAAGGTTTATAAAGGAGAAAAAATATTTTATGTGTGGGCGATTATCAGAGTAATCGTTGAAACGGAATGAGGTGTAAATCGTGAGTGAAATAAGTGCGTTGCCTGCAAATGTAGTTGAGTGGCTCAAAAGCCGTGAGGAGCTTGATTATATAAGATTTCTTACGGAATTTCCTGCAATTAAAAAAGCGATACCGCTTAAGCATACAACTGTAGCTGTCGGAATCGGCAGTATGGAAATCGTGGATTCCTTTACGGAAAATGATGAGGGAGTGCTTGTTGAAAACGAATACTGCAGGCAGGCTAAAATCAACCTTAAGCTTTCCATTCATGCGCCTTTTTCTCTGGGCGGTGAGGCATGCCACGCTGCGTTTACGGATATCATTGACTGCCTGACCTTCGCTTCGGGTCTTGATATTCTTACATCGGGTTGTGAGAATATTGTTGCGGACAGAGATACCGATGCCTTTGTACTTACAGCCTGGGCAACGGTCAATGCTTCTCTTTGCCCTGCACAGACTACAGATTACAATTTCCCGTCATTCATAAGCAAGGATTTGCTTTGCGGCTCTCATGTGAATGATACCAGCATCCACCTTTCCGAAAAACAGCAGGACTATCTGAACACTCCGTTTGTCAGCGGAAGTTATTTCGGAACGGGAGATGCAACCAGAAGTATTTCTCTCGGATTCAGACCGAGTGTTGCTATAGTTCTCGGCAGTCAGCTTCCTCTTATGTATGTAAATCATGCCGCTTCATGGAACAAAGCCCTTGCGGCAGTTGCCATAGACGACGGTTCTTCTTTGGGAATTGAAATAACAAACACAGGCTTCAAAGTGAGAAGCACTGAAGAAGATGTTGCAAGAAGCTGCACACCGCTGCTCAATGAATTAGGTACAACATATTTTTATTTAGCCTTCAAATAACTGAAAACGGCTTGTATGAAAATCATTTTCATACAAGCCGTGATTCTTTTATTGGTCAATATTCTGCCATACAAATCCTACATCTGCTCCGACCTGAACAAAGCAGTCAAGGTCATCGCTGTCAAGCGAGGAAACACGCTTGAATCCGTTTGCCTCAAAAGCCTCACAGAAAGCATTTGCCATTTCCGTATCTTTGAAGGTGATATGTGTCATGAGTCTGAACTGTTTGCGGTTTATGCCTCCGTCAAAGCCTACAACAAAGCCCGTACACCACCAATATTCGGTATAGGGTCTGTTGAAAACGGGTCTGTAATCGCCGGTCTGGTATTCATCCCACATGAAGCACATTTCCATTTTGAGCCAGTCTTCCTCTTTTGCACAGCTGTAATGTGAGCCGCTGCTGCCGACCTTTCTTGTGTACACGCCTACTTCGCCGCCTACAAAAGCGTAACCGTACTGACCCTTCCATATCTGAACAAGCCATTCCTTGTTATCGTAAACAAACTTTGTTCTGACCGTATCGTAATACATCATGGTAACGGGAGCCATACTGTCATAGCCCTCGTTGAAGCCGAAATTGGACTGCCATGCATTTTTATCGTCGGTATAATAATAGTTGCCGTTAGGATCGTATTTGTAAGATGCGATTGATGCGGTATCAAAATCGATATCGGTATCGGGCGGAATGTATTTCGGGGCCGTAGGCATTTCAAAAACTTGCGAAAATGTCTGATTGATAACTGTTGCAATCTGCGTAACCTTTTCGGTAAGAGTGGTTGATTCCTGAACCGTGACTCCTTGTGATGAAGGCACGGTTGAAGTTATTTCCGAAACAGAAACAGACGGCATAACGGAAGGCTGCACATTTTCCGTTAATGTTCCGTTAATTTCACTTTCGCTGACAGTGAAATCGTTATATGCAGGGTAGGTGTAGTCCGTCGTGGTCTGATAGTCACCGTAAGTGTCGGGCTGAGCGTCAATTGCGGGGCTGTCATCAGCGTTCATTTTAACGGCAAGCACAGCAACAATGCATATAATGCACGCTGTAACAGCCGAAACAATAATCGCTACTGATTTGTTCTTCATTCTATTTCCTCCCAAAATTACTCTGCGGTATATTCACGCACAAAAGCATTTATAAACAGCGGACCCATATCCATTGCAACGATAACGGGCTCACCGTCTTTTATCATAAAGGTCATGCCCTCGCCCTCGCTGCCCGAGGTGAGATTTCGGTCAAGCACCTTTTCAACGGCGCCGTTTTCGGGATTTATCTTATAAATTGCCTGAGTATCGTCATTGGTTGCGGCATAAATAAATCCGTTATAAAATTCAGCGCCTTGAATGGCGTAAGGGGAGCTTTCAAGCTCAACCTCTTTTATGAATTTCATTTCGTTTGCAGTATCATAAGCAAGGAGCTTCGTAGGATTTTTGGAGTGGTCGGTGCAGTAAAGATAGCCTGTTTCGCCGTCAACGCAGACCCACGGCAAGCCTCTTGTGATAACCTCATCATCCATGATATAATAATCTGTAAGCTCTAATGTTTCTGCATCGAAAACGCCTACAATGGGATAATCCCATACCTTACTGTCCTCAAGACCCGCATAAATTTTGCTGTTATAAAAGCTTAAACCGCCGATATGCTTTATGCCGAGCTCTTCGAGCTCATCGGGAATTGCAGAATAATTTGCGTTAACGAGTGTTTTGGCATCATCTTCGGTTCGGATAAGAGTTGTCTTTGATGAAAAATAAAGGGTTTCGCCGTCGGTTGTCAAACCCTGAGAGCGGAAATATGCGCCTATTCCCACAATGTTTGTTTTTGAGGTATCGGTTCTTTCTCCTTCAGAGAGAAGGTCGATTCCGTGTGTGAGAACCGAAAAAGGAATAAGTATAACCGCAAAAATAACCGATAAAATTTTGTTGATTGTCAATGCAAATGCGCTCACAATAATCCCCCATTATAATTAATTTATATTTAGTATATCAAATGGGAAAAATATAGTCAACGGAGAATTGCACAAAAATGAGGTCAAATTTTCTGCATTGAGGAATGTTTTCAGATGATTGACAATAAGTTTAAAAAAGGTTAATATTTAAAATGGATAATAATGAAAAGGAGATACGCCTATGAATGATGTTAACAAGCTATATGAGCTCTGGCTGGAGGGCACCAAAGAAAACGAAGAAATCCATAGAGAGCTTCTTGCAATCAAGGGCAACGACGAAGAAATTCTTGACCGTTTTTACAGAAATCTTGAATTCGGTACGGCGGGCTTAAGGGGCGTTCTCGGCGCAGGAACCAACAGAATGAACACCTATACGGTATGTCAGGCAACGCAGGGTCTTGCGGATTATCTTAACAGCAAATATGATTCTGCGGCGGTTGCAATAGGTTACGATTCGAGAATAAACTCCGATGTATTTTCAAAGCAATGTGCAGAGGTGCTTGCTGCTAACGGAATAAAGGTTTATATTTACCCGAATCTTATTCCGACCCCTCTTGTGTCATATGCGGTAATGCGCCTTAAGTGTCAAAGCGGCATTGTTATAACCGCAAGCCACAATCCTTCAAAGTACAACGGCTATAAGTGCTATGACCCTGCAGGCTACCAGATGACGGAGGAAGCCGCATCCGAAACCTATGCTTTTATTCAGAAGGTTGATATGTTTGAGGATGTAAAGAAAATTCCGTTTGATGAGGGCATTGAAAAGGGTCTTATCGAGTATATTTCAAACGATATTGTTGAGGAATTCTATGCTCACGTTATGAGCAGACCGATTAACCCCGAGGTTATAAAGAACAGCGATATCAAGATTATTTATACACCTCTCAACGGCACGGGAAATATCCCCGTAAGAACGGTTCTTTCAAGAGCAGGCTTTAAGAATATTGCGGTTGTTGCCGAGCAGGAAATGCCTGACGGTAAATTCCCGACCTGCCCTTATCCCAACCCCGAAATAAAGCAGGTTTTCGAGTGCGCCATTGAAATGACGAGAAAAGGAAAAGCGGATTTGCTCCTTGCAACCGACCCCGACTGTGACAGAGTTGGCATTGCCGTTTTAACGGGCGATGATTATGTTCTTCTTTCAGGCAACGATGTAGGTGTGCTTTTGACTGAATATATGCTTTCTGCAAGAAAAGAAAAGGGCACTCTTCCCGAAAACCCTGCAATGACAAAATCCTTTGTTTCAACTCCGCTTGTTGACAGAGTTGCGGCAAAATACGGCTGCAAGGTTACGGATGTGCTCACGGGCTTTAAATATGTGGGCGAGTTTATCGCAAATCTTGAAAAAGACGGCGAGGAAAACCGCTTTGTTATGGGTTTTGAGGAGAGCTACGGCTATCTTATCGGCACTCACGCAAGGGATAAGGATGCTGTTGCAGCATCGCTTATGATTTGCGAAATGGCGGCTTATTATAAGAGTAAGGGTAAAACTCTTGCAGATGTTCTGAATGATATTTATGCTGAATTCGGCACCTGCGTTGATAAGCTTTACAACTTTGTCTTTGAAGGTGCAAGCGGCATGGCGAAGATGGCTGAAATCATGACCGAAACAAGAGAAAATCCGCCCTCGGAGCTTGCGGGTCTTAAGGTTCTTAAAGTCAGCGACTTTGATTCGGGAACAATTACGGATACCGAAACGGGAGAAAAAGAGCCTCTTTCGCTCCCGAAATCCAATGTTCTTGCTTATGCACTTCCCGACGGAAATTCCGCAATAGTCCGCCCCTCGGGAACCGAGCCGAAAATCAAGGTTTATATCGCAGGCTGCGGAAAAACCAAGGAAGATGCAGAAAAAATTGCCGATGAACTCGGTGCAGCAATGAAAAAATTGCTTAAGATAGAGTGAAAAATCAAGGAGAAATGTTATGAATAAGCGTAATCTGTTTGTCAGAATAACAGCAATTGTTTTGTGTGCATTAATGGTGCTGAGTGTTGTTACCGCAGCCCTTTATGCCTTTGCAGCAGAGTCCACGGCAGTTGTTACACCCGATACGGGAAGCGAGTCAATGACGTGGGTAATAATCGCCGTTGTTGCGGCAGTTGCGGTAATCGTCGGCTGCCTCGTCGCACCGAAGATGAAGAAGAAATAATATACAGGTAAAATGAAAGAGAAGCTGAAGGATTGACCTTCGGCTTCTCTTTTTTGCATATTAACCTATAAGAATGTCTTTTATAATTTCAACAACCTCGGGATTTGCCGATAACCATACGATGAATAAATCCGAAATATTATTCCATACCTCCAATAAATCTATTCCGAATAATTCAAGAATTTTTTCTACAGCTAAGAATGGTAAAAAAACAGGTGTTAACAAGAATATTGTAAAAACTGCGCCCATAAGAAAACTCCTTTCAATTATCTCTCAAGTTCATCAATCATCATGAATAATTCCGTAAAGAATGTTTTGGGGACTTCTTCTCCCGAATTAAGACCGATAACCTTGCCGTGATCGCCTTCCTTGGTGGGAGCAACGTTCCATATGCCTTTCTGAATTTCAAATGTTTCATTGTCCTGCGAAGCTTCAAGAGGCATTTCAACATATTCCTCGCCAAAGGGATATCTTGCGGAAACAACGCTTACAAGTCCGTCATTCTCCTGCCATGTTTCGTCAATGGCAATTCCGCCGTCGGTTGTGCCGCTGAATGAACCCATAGCAAGCGCAAAGGGATAGAGAATGGGCAGGGTGTTCGTCTGAGGAACATGACCCCTTAATAATGAGCCAGACTTTGTTGTGCTGTAAGAATATGAGAAATAATAAACATCGGGAACCGTTTTTATGATTTGGTTAAGCTCTGCCGCACCGTCGGGAGTGAGGTCATATGCCGCATGGTCGTTGCCTGAGGCAGTTATCGCATCAACGGCAGATCTGAAATCTGTGTTGGTTATTCCGAAATGCTCAAGCTTGAAATCATAAATTCCGTCGGAATTTGCGGTAAGACCTGCAACGCCGAAGCAGAGAGTCATAAGCATATCCGTTGTGTCCGATATACCTACAAGACCGCCTACGGAATTGAGCACTTCCGTAAGAGAAGAACCGTTGTGCGGAGCGCAGAGTGTTGTTACGCTGTAAATCCAGTCGCCCTTTCCGCCTTCAAAAAGGGGAGAGATTTCAGCTTGATTTGCTGCTTTTTCTTCATCACTGCCGTATTCAAGAAGCGATGTAAGAAGTCTTACGGTTGCGCCGCCGAAGCTGTGACCGATAAGATTAATCTTGACTCTCTGACCGCCGTTTATCTTTTCGCCCCACTGCGCAACAAGCGGCTCGGTGTATGCTCTGCCGAAGCGTTCGTGGTTATGTGCAATTGAATGAGCCTCACCGTAGTCAACGGTTGTGCCGGTAAGCTGTGCGTAAAGCTCGCAGGTTCTGTCCCATGTACTTGAAACGGGACCTATGCTCGGGGCATGAACTTCGTAACCCTGCTCGTTGAGATATTCAACAAGGTTTACCGATGTTGCGCCCCAATACTGAACTGTATCATTAACGCCGTCGCCTTCGCCCCAGCCGCCGAGACCGTGAACAAGAATATAAGGATAATCAACCTTGCCGCCGTTGAGCTCCCACCATGCCTCACGGATTCCGCCGTAATAAGCCGGAATTCCTATTGCTGCACCTATAATGCAAAGCGCAAGAATGAGAGCGATTATTTTTATCAGCTTACCCTTTTTCTTCTTTTTGGGGGGCTGAACATTTTCAGGCTGAACGGTCGGAGTATATGTAACAGGTTCGTCCTTCTGAGTATCATTCTTAAGAAGGTAGTCGGTTGAAACTCCGAAAAGCTCACTCATGGCAATTATTTTATCGGTATCGGGAAGTGCGCTGCCCGATTCCCATTTTGAAACGGACTGGCGGGAAACTCCGAGTGCTTCTGCAAAGGCTTCCTGCGAAAGTCCTTTTTCTTTTCTTAAGCTTATTATCTTTTCTGAAATGGTCATCTTTTGTATTCCTCCTTCGTATGTCGAATGAATTGTAGCCTTTTGAGCTGCAAAAATCAACCAATTCAAGGTTACATTTATAAAAAATGTTAATGTAAACTTAAGTTTACGTCCTTAATATTATATCATTTAAATGTTTAACAGTCAATATAACCCGTTTTTATTGACAAGAAGAACAAAAAACACTATAATATTTACCGAAATGAATATTCAGAGTGCGTGCAGGGAAATTCGGTCAGAATCCGAAGCAACCGCCATTACTGTGTTTGGAATTTCCATAAGTCAGAATGCCTGCCGTGCTTGGTCAATGCAGCTTGGGCAAGGGAGAAATGCAGACCGATTTTGCAGTATATGCGGAATATGTGTCTTATGCTCTTTCAGCCTTAAGCTGAAGGAGTTTTATTTTTATGAATGCATTTTCAAGATTACATCCTGCTGTTACAACTTTATATTTCGCAGCCGTTATCGGGGTTGCAATGTTTGTAACAAACCCCGTTATCGAGCTTATCTCGCTCGCAGGCGGAATTGCCTTTTGTGCGATTTTTACGGGTAAAAACGAGAAGAAAAAAGATTTGTTATTTTATATGCTTCTCATGATTTTGATTGTTGTTACAAATCCGATTTTTTCGCATAACGGTGTTACTCCGCTTTTTTATCTCGGGGATAATCCCGTAACGCTTGAGTCGGTAATTTACGGAGTATATATCGCTGTTATGGTTGCCGCCGTTATGCTCTGGGGCAAGGCTCTGACTTCAGTTATGACGAGCGATAAAATCGTTTATCTTTTCGGAAAAATACTGCCACAGCTTTCGCTCATTTTCTCAATGACACTCCGATTTGTGCCGCTTCTGAAAGAGCAGGCGCAGAAGGTGACGAGAGCGCAGAAGGCGATGGGTCTTTATTCGTCAGAAAAGAAACTTGGAAGACTTCGCTCGGGAATAAGGGTTATTTCCGTGCTTATCGGATGGTCGCTTGAGAACGCCGTTGAAACGGGGAAGGCGATGAAGGCGAGAGGCTACGGACTGAAAGGACATACGAATTATTCGGATTTCCGTTTCTGTAAAACCGACTTTACGGCGCTGATATTCAGCATTATGTTTTTTGCAAGCACACTTTACGGAATTATATCGGGCAGCCTTGATTTTTATTACTACCCCGTGATAACGGAGTTTTCGGCAGGTGTCGGCTCGGCGGTAAGCTGCACAGCGTATGCATGCCTTGCATTTATGCCGTTTATTCTCGAAATTCAGGAGATGATAAAATGGAAATACTTCAGGTCAAAAATCTGAATTTTACATATCCCAAGGCTGAAAAAAAGGCGCTTAACGGAATAAATCTTACCGTAAACAAGGGTGATTTCATTCTTGTGTGCGGTGCTTCGGGCTGCGGAAAAACAACGCTTCTCCGCCTTCTTAAACGTGAAATTGCACCTTACGGAGAAATGGACGGCGAAATAGTTTACTGCGGAAAAGCTCTTGATAAAACAGATGCAAAAACAGCAGCGGCAGAAATCGGCTTTGTCGGTCAGAATCCCGATGAGCAGACAGTAACGGATAAGGTATGGCACGAGCTTGCTTTCGGGCTTGAAAATCTCGGTGTTGAGCAGAATACCATACGCCGCCGAGTGGGCGAAATGGCAAGCTTTTTCGGCATTCACGGCTGGTATCATAAAAAAACAAGCGAGCTTTCGGGCGGTCAGAAGCAGCTTTTGAATCTTGCTGCCGTAATGGCGATGCAGCCGAAAATTTTGTTGCTCGATGAGCCTACAAGTCAGCTTGACCCCATTGCCGCCGCCGATTTTATCGCAACTCTGCGAAAGCTCAACAGCGAACTGGGTTTAACGATAATTATGGTTGAGCACCGTCTTGAAGAGGTGTTTCCCGTTGTTGATAAGGTCATAACAATGGAAAACGGCAGAATAGTTTTTGGCGGCAATCCGAGAGAGGTCTGCTCTGAAATGAAAGCGCATCCAATGCAGGCGGGTCTGCCGAGTGCGGTAAGAATTTTTAACGGTCTTGATGCATCGGGTGAATGTCCGCTTACCGTGCGTGAGGGCAGAGAATTCCTTGAAAAGAATTTTGCCCATAAGTCGGGCGGTAAAATTGAGGACAAGCCTTTTGAAGAATCCGAAACGGTCATGGAAGCCAAGGATGTTTGGTTCAGATACGAAAAAAATCAGCCCGATGTTATCAGCGGACTGAATATAAAAATAGGCAGGGGAGAAATATATTCTGTTCTCGGCGGAAACGGCAGCGGAAAAACAACAACGCTGAATGTGCTTGCGGGTCTTGATAAGCCCTATAAAGGAAAAATCAAGGTTTACGGCAAAAAAATCGGCGATTATAAGGGCGGAAGCCTTTACAGAAAAAAGCTAACCGTTTTACCGCAGAATCCCAAGGCGGTCTTTCTTAAAGAAAACGTAAAAGATGATTTTTCCGAAATGTTAGATGCTATGGGTATTCCGAAATCGGAACAAGAAACAAAAATTCTTGCTGTTGCAAACCGTTTCGGAATAACAGGTTTGCTTGACAAACACCCCTATGATTTGAGCGGCGGAGAAATGCAGAAATGTGCTCTTTGCAAGCTGCTTTTGACCGAGCCGCAGATACTTCTGCTTGACGAACCCACAAAAGGCTTTGATGCTTATTCCAAAATCAGCCTTGCAAAGCTGTTGAACGAGCTTAAAGCGGAAGGGAAAACAATAATAATTGTTACTCACGATATAGAGTTTGCCGCAGAGATTTCAACACGCTGCGCTTTGTTTTTTGACGGAAAAATCATCTCGGAAGGTACTCCGAAAATCTTTTTCTCCGAGAATAATTTTTACACAACCGCCGCAAACCGCATTTCGAGAGAACTGTTTACGGGTGCGGTTTTGTGTGAGGATGTTATTAATTACTGCAAAGGAAAATAAAATGATGAAAAAAATCTTATCTGCGGCAATCATATTTTTATGCATTCCTGCGGTTATCATATTCGGATATTTTGTTGTTGAAGAAAAGCAGTATGCATTCACGAGCCTTGCCGTAACGATACTGTCGCTTCTATTGTTTTTTATGACCTTTGAGAAAAAGCAGAATTCTTCAACAAAGCTTGTGCTTATTGCCGCAATGACGGCTCTTTCCGTTGTGGGACGACTCATATTTTCGGCGTTGCCCGGCTTCAAGCCCGTAACTGCGATGGTTATAATTACCGCATTGTATTTCGGAAGAGAATCGGGCTTTATGACAGGTGCAATGACGGCAGTTTTATCAAATTTTTATTTCGGTCAGGGTCCGTGGACACCGTTTCAGATGTTCACATGGGGAATCATTGGCTGGTTTGCAGGTCTTGCCGCAACGAAGCTTAAAGAAAACCGAATTTTGCTTTCGGCTTACGGTCTTGTATCGGGCGTTATGTTTTCAATGCTTATGGACGTGTGGTCAACCTTATGGATGTACGGTGAATTCAATATGACAAGATATTTTGCCGCCGTTGCATCCTCGCTGCCTCACTTGGTGATGTATGCGATATCAAATGTTATTTTTCTTCTCTTTCTTACCAAGCCGGTAGGGAAAAAGCTTGAAAGAATTAAAACCAAATACGGTATAGAATAAAGATTAAGCGACCTGTACGATTCAGGTCGCTTTTTTGTTATTTTCTCATGTTTGCAAGGTCACGGTAGTTTATAAGCTTGATTCCGTGAGCCTCGATATGCTGCTTTGTCCGGGGGTCGCTCATGATTTGGTATTCCCATACTCTGCGCTCCCATGCGCCCGTTGTGCCTTTGAGGTCATCTGTTTCTATTGAGGGATGAAGATAGGTTTCTGTTATGCCGTTGGGAATGTTGGCGTAAAGGTTATAAAGATATTCCTTGAAATTCTCGTAGCTGTCCTTCTGGGGTCCGCTCCATTCGTTTGGAATGAGATAATCGGGAATAGCAACGTTATTTGCCTTTGCAAAGTCAACGATTTTGCCGAATACCATTTCGATAAGGCTTTTATCAACATTGATATCAAGCATGGAGTTGCCGAGCATATCATCTGTTACATTGCCTGGCATACGGAACGGAAGACCGTATTCACCTGCAAGGGAAAGAGTAAGCTGAAGAAGCTCAAATCTACCGGTTTCGATGCCGTAAAGTGAACCCATATGGTTATCAAGATGCGAGGGGTTTACAAGGCCGAGTCTTTTGGCACGCTCAATCTGCGCTCTGATTTCACCTTCAACCTCATCGATGTCAACATTCTTCTCAACCTGATCGCTTTCGTGCCACATGAAGCCTTCTTCATCACGAAGAGAATCAGTGTTTTTGGAGTTTACGGGTGCCCAGCGGTACTTGCTCCATTCGCTTGTAAGCGTAAGGTGAACGCCGATTGCAAACTGCGGATTTTCTCCTGCGAACTTGCATGCTTCGGGTGCCCATGCGCAGGGAGTCATGATTGTTGATGATGTGAGTGCGCTCTGCGGATTTTTGAAAAGATCCATAACGGCGAGGTTTGCACCTCTGCACATACCGAAATCGTCCGCATTGATAATTAGATATCTGTCCATATTTTTTCTTTCCTTTCTGATTTATGAAAAAAGATTTTTGAAAAATTCTGCTATTAATCTGAATAATCTTGCAAAGAAGCCTTCTTTTTCAAGATTCTCAATTGCTCTGTTTATATCGTTTGCGTATGTGTCAACTGTGCCCTGTTTGGTGATGTCAAGGCTGTAATCCACCTTGTCAATTGCTTCCTGCAATGTCTGTACGCTGGCGGGGGTGTAGGGAGACAAATCTTCCGGAACTGCCGAAATTGCGGTGTAAACTGCCGTGTAGTCTGCATCCTTGAATTTGAGGGCGGATATTGCATTGAGAATTTCCTGCGTCTGAGCATCAATGACATCCTGATATTTTGCAATTTTGCCCGAAACATCAACCGCAAGTGCATCGTTGAGTGCTGCAACGCTTTCGTCGGTATAAATGCTCAGATTTGAGGGAATCTTTGCTTTTGCGGTATTATATGAGCTGTAGTCTGCGGGAAGCAAATGAGCATAAACTGCACCTTTTACAGCCGATGACGAAACACCGTTTTCGGTGCTTGTTACCTTGCAGAAATAGCCTGCAAATTCCTCTCTTTCGGGAATGTTAAAGTGCTTTTCTGTTTCACCGTCAAGCAAAACAAGATTATTCTTTGTGCCGTCAATACTGCCGTACCATTGATATGTAAGATTGAAACCTACGGCATCTACGGAGAGTTTGGCTTCGTTTGTAATGTGTTCGGGGGAAGATGTTATAATCAAAGGCAGAGCAATAAATTCGCTTGTGCAGTAATTATGAATTGATTCTGCCCATTCTTGGGCGTATGTGCCCGGAGTGGCGTATATTTTAAGATGAACTTTTTCGGTTGTAATGTTGCTGATATAAGATGAGTCAAAACCCAGAACACTTGCAGTTGAAGGCAGTATAACGGTACAGCTTTTTGTGAAGAATGCATTGCAATTTTTAAGCTTTTCAAAATATATATATTCAATTCCGCTTCCGGTGAAAGCGTTTTCGCCTGCCGTTACAGTATTCGGAAGATAAAGGTTTTTCAGATTTGTGCAGCCTGCAAGGGAATAAGCTTCAAGTGCCTCAACGCTCTCAAGATTCACCTCGTAAAGTGAAGTGCAGTTTCTTAAAGCGTATTTACCGAGCTCTGTGAGCAGGGGAGCATGGAAAATTTTAAGGCTGCTGCAATTCATAAAGGCTCTTTCGCCGCTTATACCGCTTCCCCATTCCTTCAAGGAAGGAAGATATATTTCTTTAAGGAATTTACATTCATAGAATGCACCGCAAGAGTATTCTCCACCGTATTCCTTAAAGCTTTCAAGTGCATTCAGAGTAACCTTTTCAAGGCTTGTATTTCTGAATGCCCATGCGCCGAGATTCTTAAGCTTATCAAGCTTAATTTCACTTATTCCGTTAACGCCCATGAATGCATAGTCATCAACAGTTACAACATCAAAGCTGTTGAAATCGGAAAATTCCGTGCATCTGTTGAAGGCATAAGCTGATATTGTTATAACATTTTTCGCATCAAGGGTTATGAGCGACGAATCGGAAAAAGCGCTTTCGCCGATTGTTTCAAGACCGTCGCCCTTGACATATTCAATCGATTTATTCAGCTTAAAAGCCTTTGTGCCGATTGATTTCACCGTATCGGGCAGAATTATTTCTTTAAAAGAAGTATCGATGCTTTCAAATGCATTGTTACCGATGGCAGTAACGGTTATTCCGTTGACTGTTTCGGGAACGGCAACTGAAATTTCCGAGCCGCTGTAGCCTGTGAGCACTCCGCTTTCATTAACCGTAAAATCCGATTCGTCTGACTCGGAGAAAATGCGGATTTTTAAAGATTTTGCCTTGCTTGAAAAAATATTTTCGTTTTCGGAAAAGCTTCTCCACATTATCTCTGCGGATTTCGTAAGTGCAAACGGTTCTTCGTAAAGGATACCGTTTTCTTTGGTGGGATAAGTACCGTTAAGGGTGTAATAAGTAACCGTGTTTTCTGATTCGGAGAAAGAGACCGTGACATCGCCGTAATTAATTTCATCGGCAACGCCTATTTCGGCTCCGACCGCACGGGAACAGTCAATTGCCTGGGCAGCATTAAGAATTCCGCTGCCCGTTTTTGATTTAAGATAAGAACCGTTAACGGGGAAGGCGTTTTCTTTTATGGCGGTTTCGATCTGTGAAGGGGTAAGGTCGGAATTGCAACTGAGCATGAGTGCCGAAACGGCCGAAACAAACGGAGTTGCTGTTGAAGTGCCCGAAAGAAGTCCGTAGCTGTTGCCGTTAAGGCAGCTGTAGATATCTACGCCGGGAGCAATCAGGTCAACAGTGCTGCCGTAGTTTGAAAAATCAGCAGGTAAGCCGTCGCTGCCGACTGCGCCGACGGTTATTGCCTCTTCGAAGGCGGCGGGGAGAAAGCTGCTGCAATCTGTGCCGGCATTTCCCGATGCCGTAACGATTACCGTACCGGCGTCGTATGCGTTTTGCAGACTTTCACGAAGAGGCTCGGAATCCGATGTGCCGAGGCTTAAGTTGATTATATCCATGCCGTCCGAAACTGCAAGGTCAATTGCCGTTATAACAAGCAGCTCAGTTGAATAGCCTTCATAATTAAAGATTTTATATGCGCGCAGTTTTGTGTTTTCAAGCGTGTTCATTGCGACGATCCCTGCAATGTGTGTGCCGTGCGATTTAGGGTCATCGCTCATTGCGGTGCCTATTTCGCCCGATGTGCTGAGATTAACTCCGTTATCAACAAGCCTTCCCTCAAAAACATCGTTGTTATAGTCAAGACCCGAGTCGATTATACCGACTTTTACCTGCGCAAGGCTGATTCCTTCAAAAAATTCTGTTACCTCGGCGGTGCGTGTCATTTCCATGCCCCATGTTCTTTGGTCTTCGGTATAGTCATCCGTGCTTTGCATGGTAACGGGTCTGTCCGGCTGAACGTATTTTACACAGTCAAGAGCCGAATAATATTCGTATGCCTCAGCGGTATCATACGGAGTTTCAAATTGAAGAATCCAGAGGTTTCTGTAGCCGGAAATGACCGAAACTGCATTAAGGGTATCAAGCTTTTCTTCGGATTTTACGATAAGTCTGCATGTTTGATATTCCTGCATTTCTGCGTTTTTCGAATAGGTTGACACCTGAGGCAAATTACCGTATTTGCTCATTATCCGAGTAACTTTATCAGCGAAAATCTCAATGCCGTCCGCAGGGTCTGCGGCTTTGACGGTTTTTGCTGCCGCACCGCACATTCCCGTTGCAATCACGATTGAAATTAAAAGACAAATCAGTTTTTTCATTAAACCAGATCCTTGTATTCGATTTTGTTTTCGTCAAATTTATTTATATCGACTTCTTTGTTGCCGATAAAGGCTTTATCAACCTGCTTTGCTCCCTTTACATATTCTGTTTTTCCTGGGCAGAAGGGATAGAAGCCGAGAACGCCGAAAATATACCAGATAGCGGTTGTGCCGTTATCCTCATCTCCGGGGAAGCCGTCATCTTCGTATGAAAATAATTTATCGCAGATTTCCTTAACCCAATATGCGGTCTTTTCAACATTGCCGAGTGCGGAATAAATATAAGGAATATGGAAGCTGGGCTGATTGTTCATACCGCACTGACCGAAGTCAACAGCCGCCATTTCGGTTATTTCATGGATTTCGCAGTTGTAGCCGTGGATTACATAGTGAGGAGACTCTGCGAAAAGCTTATCGATTTTTTCAATGAGCTTATCCTTGCCGCCGTAAAGCTCTGCAAGACCTTCGATATCGTGAGGTACCGCAAAGGAATTCTGCCATGCGCTGCCCTCAGTGTAATCTCTGCCCCAGCCTACGGGTGAGAAATCGGGTCGGAAATTGCCCTTTTTGTCCTTGGCACGCATGAAGCCCGTTTCGGGGTCAAAAAGATTTCTGTAGTTGCGAGCACGCTTCCTGTATTCGGCTTCAATGTCGGTTTTGCCGAGAATCTTTGCAATTTCCGCAATGCACCAGTCGCCGTAAGCTGCATCGAGGGTGAGGTTTACGGTTTCTTTTTCCTCTTCATAGGGTACATATCCGAGTTTGCAGTAGCTTTCCGCACCGTTTCTGCCGAAATTTTTGTGTCCCGAATTTTTGACGGAATGCTTTATCATGCCTTCAAGCGCAATTTCAAGCAGGTCATTATCGATAAAGCCTTTTACTGCTCCGTCGCAGATAACCGCATCAACGAGGGTGCTGGGCATCCAGCCGCATTCGCCGATTGAAAGCCAACGGGGAAGCCAGCCGCTCTCGGTGTATTCCATGATAAATGCACGCAGCATTTCACGCAGTTCATTTTTGGCAACGAGTGAGAAAAACGGATAAACCGTTCTGTAGGTATCCCAGAATCCGTTATCGGTATACCTTACGCCTTTTCGGGTTGAACCGTCATGCGGACAGTAATGGATGGGATTGCCGTTTTTATCGTATTCATAGCACTTATGAGGATAAAGAAACGCTCTGTACATGCATGAATAGAATGTTTTAAATATTTTTTTATCCTTGGTTTCAATTTTTACCCTTGAAAGATAGCTTTCCCAGAGACTTTCGGCTTCGGCTTTTACCTGATTGAATGATTTGGCGGCAAGCTCCGTTTCAAGATTAAGTTCAGCCTGCTTAAAGCTGATGTATGAAGTTACAAGCTTGATTTCGGTGGATTTATTTGTAAGAGCAAGATGAATTCCGGATTTTTTGCCTCTGCATTTTGTACCGCCGAGGAATTTGCTGCCTGCGTTGATAAGCGTTTTCTTGATATCAACGCTGTTTTCGGGGAATCTGATAACAAGATATGTTTTGAATTTTACAGCCTCGCCGCTCATATGCATATCCGTTGAAGCATAGAGAGTGTTGCTTTTTGTATCAAAACGGAAGGAGTAATTGCCTTTTACGGGAAGAACGGAAAAGTAGTTGTCAATATCTTCGTTAAATGTGATTTTGCATATTGCACCTCTTTCCGAGGGTGCAAGCTCAAAATCCGCTCTTGAACGCAGAAAACGGGTTTTCAGATAATATGGAGTGAGGATTGCCTCCTCGGGTCTGTAGCCTGACCAACGTCTGCCGCTTTCGGCACCGAGAAGTCTGTTCTGAGGCATAAATATAAAAGCACCGTAGTCTGCAATCCACGGAGAGGGCTGATGAGTGAGTCTTATTCCTTCAAGGCTGCGGCTGTCGGGATGATAATACCAACGGGTATCCTCGTTTGTCTGCGGTGCAAAAGCCGTCATGCCGAAAGGAAGCTGAACAAGAGGCAGTGTGTTACCGTTTGAATAACGGTGAACCGATTTACTGCCTTGTTTGGTATTTACATAGCTGCAATAGTTCATTTTATTTATCCTCCGAAAGAATGTTTATAAGGTTGTCGATGCTGTAAAAGCGTGACTTTTTTATTGCCGAAAAAATTTTGTCCATGTTAAGCTGTGAATGCTCAACCTCTTTTGAATATTTTTGCATTGCGGCAACTCTTGCGGATTTATCTGTTATGTTTTCCGTCTGTAAGCGGCTGATAATTATATATGAAACAGCCGCAAATTTTGCCTTTGAAAGCAGGTCGCCGTCAAATACTGCCGCCATGAGATAACGGAATATGAAATATATCATCAGATGCTCGTATTCCCATTCGAATCCGTCGGGTTTTACGGGCGCAGTCATTTCTGCTTTGAGAAGCTTGCTTTCCCATGATTTATCAAGCATTTCAAGGCTTTTGAAGTCGTTGAAATATTTTGCGACAGTCCGTTTTTTATCGGAGTGAGAACCTACCGCATAATTCATATTAAGGAAATCTTTTTTGCAGGTTTCTTTTGAATCGGGCAGCTTGTTTTTTCTTATCAGGAACTGAATTTCTTCCGATAAAATAAGAAAAGCAATAATACGTTTCTCAATCGGAAATTTTCTGTTCTGAAGTATATTTATCGCCGTTTTTCGTGTTTCAATAAGTGTAAAATACAAGCTCGGGTCGATTGCGGTCGGCATAATATCGGCGTGGATTTCCTCCGTTTCAAAATGAATCGGCTCGGAATTTTCCATTATGATTCTTGCAGCTTCGGGACAGGAGAGGGATATTCCCGTTTCTTTTCTTGCACCGAAATATGTAACATGCCTCGGGAAGAGGCGGCAGGTGCGGCAGAGAGAATCATGTCCGAGTTCAATATACATCTCACAAAGCCCGCTGTCAAGCAAAAACGGGCAGCGGCTGTCCGCAGGAGTAAAAATGCTGTCGCCGTCGCTGTCAACAGAAATAAGAGAACGGATTTTTTCTGCATATTCGCCGCCGAGATTTTTATATTTCAGAAGGCTTTCGGGGTCAACAACAATTTCCCAGCCTGCGCAGCAGGTGTCGGGGCATTTATCCGCAATGCATGAAAAATTTTTATAGTAGCTCGGATAGGTATCAAGCATATTTTCACCCATAATTAAAGGGGCTGTCAAAGACAACCCCTTCGCATTGATTTATTCTTCGTTTTCGGAAATAACGATGTCATTTTCGGGGAGTTCTTCCTCAATGATTTCTCCGGATTCGTCGGTTAAAGGTTCAGTTTCGGGAACATAAACCTTAAGATAAACGGTTGTTCCTCTTGAATATGTCTTTTCAGCTATGGGAGCCATCGAAACAACTTCGTTTTCTCTGTAATAACCGTCGGATGTTTCGCTTTTTTTACATACAAATCCGAGTTCTTCAAGCCTTGCAGCAGCTTCCTCATAGTCAGACCCCGTAACATCCGGAAGAACGATCTGCTCTTCGCCCTTGCTTACATAAAGGACAATTTCCGTTCCCTTGGGCACCATGGTGTTTGGCTCAATGCTCTGGGTTACAACATATCCTTTTGCGATATCATTATTGAAAACAGGTTCTTCCTTAAACTTGAAATTGTTATAGAATACAGGGTTTGATTCAATTGAAAGATAGCTTTTTTCTCTGAAATCCGGAACGGCAACCTGCTCTGTATCTGTCTGCGAAACGGAGGAGATTGTTGTGTTTTCCGCATTGAAGCTGATATTTATTTTATCACGGAATGCCGTGAGAGCAAGAACAACAAATAAAATAAGACCGACAGCAAGACTTATAACAGCTGTTGTGATAATAATCTGTGCACTGCCTTTTTGCGACTTTTGGTTTTTTGAAGTGCTTGAAGCAGGCTTTTGAGGTGCGGGAGCGGGTGCGGCAGGAGGTGCAACCGGTCTCTGATACTGACCGCTTACCGCAGCTGCGGTAGGCGAGGCGGAAAGCTCGGCACGAAGCTGCTCAACGGTTCTTGTTCTGTCCTCAGGAAGAATCTGGAGAGCGTTGATAAGACCGTTTATTACATAAGCAGGCAGAGTTTCCGCAAATTTACCGGGAACCATAAGCCTGTCATTTGTCATTCTTTCTTTTGCTGAAATCGGGTCACTGCCGATAAGAGTTCTGTAAAGCACGGCGCCGAAGGAATAGATATCGGTCCATGTGCCCTGACTGCCGTCAAAACCGTACTGCTCAATAGCTGCATAACCGTCAAAAAGCTGGCTGTTAAGATCGCTTCTTGCGGTTCTTGCCGCTCCGAGGCAGAAGCCTGAAATCTTGACCTTGCCGTCATTTCCGATGATAAGCGTTGAAGGAGAAATTCCTCTGTGGATTATGCCCTGTGAATGCAGAGTGCTGAGAGTTGAAAGGATAGGCATGAGAAGCTGCCTTGCCTTCTCCCAAGGAATATATCCCGTTTTGCTGCGCAGCAGAAACTCACGCAGAGTAATACCTTCAAAATGGTCATAAACCGCATACGAAGTTCCGTAATCGTCAACAACGTTTGTTACGCTTATGAGAGCGGAAAGACCCTTTAATTTTGCAAGCTTTGTCCAGAGCTCAACAAAATCCTGACGAAGCTCCGCAAAAACGGCTTCGCTGCCTCTCATAACCTGAAGAGTGAGGTTTGAGGTTGTTCTTGCCGTAAATGAATCGGGGATAAACTCCCTGATTTTAACAGCTTTTTTTTCGGAGAGGTCCCAACCGATATAGGTAGCACCCTCGCCGTTGTATTCAAGCATTTTTCCTACGAGATAGCGGTTTGCAATAACCGTTCTAACGGGAAGATAGGGGGGGATCTGTGTTGATTCTGCATGATATCCGCAATAAGGGCATTGCTTGCTGTTGCCGATTTCACGCATACAGCTCATGCATAAGTTATCTGAACTAATCATATTGCAGGCGCTCCTTGCCATTAAAATTTAAAATAATAAATCACATAGATAATATCAAAACTCGGCATATTTGTCAATGGAGGTGACATTTTTGTAACTTTTATCGTCAAAATGTCAAATAATTCAGGTAAGATTTTGTATATTAAATATTATACTATATACTTGAAATGGAGTCGGATAGTTGATATAATATAACAGAATAGACAAAGGAGAGTATGTCTCATGGGAAAAGATAAATACAATGTGCCTCTTTATTTGTTTCATCAGGGAACAAATGCCAAGGCTTACGAATTCCTCGGCGCACATCCCGATGGGAACGGCGGAGTGTGTTTCAGGGTGTGGGCTCCCAATGCTCAACGGATAGGTGTTGCGGGCGATTTTAACGGCTGGCAGGCAGAAAATGCTCCCATGCGGAAAATCAGCAACGGCGTATGGGAATGCACTGTATCCGGCGTAAATAAGTACGATGCGTATAAGTATGTTATCAGAACTCCCGACGGACGTATGATTTATAAAAGCGATCCTTATGCGTTCCATACACAAACAAGACCCGAAACAGCATCCAAATATTACGGCGAGCTTGATTTTAAGTGGACAGACAAGGCGTGGCTTAAAAAGAGAAAAACATCCGATATCTATTCTTCACCGGTTAATATATATGAAGTCCATGTTGGCTCATGGCAGATGTATGATGACGGCAATTTCCTGTCTTACCGAGAGCTTGCAGACAGACTTATTCCTTATGTAAAGGAAATGGGATATACCCATGTAGAGCTTCTGCCTGTAACGGAACATCCGTTTGACGGCTCATGGGGTTATCAGGTAACAGGTTATTTTGCTCCGACCTCACGTTTCGGCACTCCCGACGATTTTGCCTATTTTGTTGATAAAGCTCATAAGGAAAATATCGGAGTTATCCTTGACTGGGTGCCTGCTCATTTTCCGAAGGATGCCTTCGGGCTTTATGAATTTGACGGTACCGTCTGCTACGAATACTCCGACCCGAGAAAAGGCGAGCATTATGAATGGGGAACAAGAGTTTTCGATTTCGGCAGAACCGAGGTTCAGAGCTTCCTGGTTTCCAGCGCCATGTTCTGGATTGATAAATATCATATAGACGGACTCAGAGTTGATGCAGTTGCGTCAATGCTTTATCTCGACTATTGCAGAACCGACGGCAACTGGATGCCCAACATCGAAGGCGGAAAAGAAAATCTTGAGGCGGTTGCGTTCCTTAAAAAGCTTAACGAATCTGTTTTCAGAGAACACGGAGATGTTCTTATGATTGCAGAAGAAAGCACGCTGTGGGAAGGTGTTTCAAAACCGACATATCTCGGAGGACTCGGCTTCAATTTCAAATGGAATATGGGCTGGATGAATGACTGCATCCGTTATTTTAACCTTGACGGAATTTACAGAAAATTCAACCATGATAAACTGACTTATACTTTCTCATATGCTTTCACGGAAAATTTTGTTCTTCCGATTTCCCATGATGAGGTTGTTCACGGCAAGGGTTCACTTATCAATAAAATGCCCGGAAATTATGAAGAAAAGTTTGCAGGTGTGCGTTCCTTCCTCGGATATATGATGTCGCATCCGGGCAAAAAGCTCATCTTCATGGGCAGTGAACTCGGTCAGTTCAGCGAGTGGAATTATAAGAAACAGCTTGACTGGAATCTTCTTGATTTTGAATCTCACAGACGACTCAAAAAATATGTTGCGGAGTTAAACGGATTTTACAAGAAAACGCCTCCTCTCTGGGAGGGTGACTGTGACAGCAAAAGCTTCAGGTGGATAATCGGAAACGATAACTCGAATTCCGTTATTGCATATATCAGAAGCGACAAAAGCAACAATGAAATTATTTCGGTCTGCAATTTTACAAATGTCACAAGAAATAATTATTGCATAGGTGTTCCGAAAGAGGGGACATACAGGGTTGTGTTCAGCTCTTCATCTCCCGAATTCGGCGGCAAGGGTGAAAGCACCGTCGGCTCGGTAAAAGCCAAGAAGAAACCCATGCACGGATATGATTACAGCATTGAGCTTGATATTGAAGGCTTAAGCTGTATGTATATAAAAAACACATCCCGCAAGAAATCACCGCTGACTGCCGATAAATGAGTCGGAACGTAAACGTTTTTGGTAAGGGCGAATCGCTTATAATAATTATGATTTTTACTTGATATTTTTGCATTCGATGTATACCCGATACGCCTTCATGCAAGAAAAACGCCGTCCGCCAACATTTCTCAACAGTCATCAGCGATTTGTTATATTTTAGTTAATCAAATTCACATTTTATAAATCAAAGGAGGAAATCCCTATGGCAGTAAAACCCGAATGCATAGCAATGCTCCTTGCAGGCGGTCAGGGCAGCCGTCTCGGCATTCTGACAAAAAACATTGCAAAGCCTGCCGTGCCCTACGGCGGCAAATACAGAATCATTGACTTCCCTCTTTCAAACTGTGTTAACTCCGGTATTTACACAGTCGGAGTTCTTACCCAGTATCAGCCTCTTGAGCTGAATGATTATATCGGCAACGGTCAGCCGTGGGATCTTGACCGTGCAAACGGCGGCGTTCATATTCTTTCTCCCTATCAGCAGATTAAGGGTACGGAATGGTACAAGGGTACCGCAAACGCAATTTATCAGAACATCAATTTCATCGAAAGATATGATCCTGAATATGTTCTTATTCTTTCGGGCGACCATATCTATAAGATGGACTATGCAAAGATGCTTGATTACCATAAGGAAAAAAATGCGGACTGCACAATCGCAATGCTCGAAGTTCCCTGGGAAGAGGCAAGCCGTTTCGGTCTTATGATAGTCAATGATGACGGCTCAATCAGCGAATTTGAAGAAAAGCCCAAGAATCCGAGAAGCAACAAGGCTTCAATGGGCGTTTATATCTTCAACTGGAAGAAGCTCAGAAAATATCTTATCGAAGACGAAGCAAAGGAAGGCTCAGGCAACGATTTCGGTCATGATGTTATTCCTGCAATGCATGGTGACGGTCAGAGAATGTTTGCATATCAGTTTGACGGCTACTGGAAGGATGTCGGAACAATCAACAGTCTTTGGGATGCAAACCTTGACCTTCTCAATCCCAAGGTTGACCTTGACCTTAATGATGACAGCTGGAGAATTTACTCCCGTTCACCTGCAGCTCCCCCTCACTATATCGGCGAGAGTGCGAAGGTTGAAAATTCAATGATTACCGAAGGCTGTGAGATAAGCGGCGATATCGATTTCTCCGTTCTTTTTGCAAACGTAACCGTAGAAGAGGGCGCAGAGGTTAAATATTCAATCGTTATGCCCGGCACGGTTATCAAGAAGGGTGCGGTTGTTCAGTATTCGATAGTTGCTGAAAATGCGGTTATCGAAGAGGGCGCAGTTGTAGGCGAAAGCCCCGAAAATATGACGAATGTTGAGGATTGGGGCGTTGCCGTAATAGGTAACGGCGTTACAATCGGCAAGGGTGCAAAGGTTGAGCCTCAGGCAATGATAGACAGCGATATCGGAGGTGCGGAATAATGGCAGCAAACAATGTTCTCGGCATTATCTTTTCAAATGCCAACGATGAAGTGATTCCCGAGCTTACAGCTCTCAGAACAATGGGTTCGATTCCGTTTGCGGGTCGTTACCGTCTTATAGATTTTCCTCTTTCAAACATGGTTAACGCAGGCATCAGCAAGGTCGGTGTTATCACCAAGAGCAACTACCGTTCGCTCATGGACCATATCGGTTCCGGCAAGGCATGGGATCTTTCAAGAAAAAGAGAAGGAATGACAATTCTTCCTCCCTACAATCTTCCCGGTGCGGGCATGATCAAGGGCAAGGCAGATGCTCTTTATAACAGCATTAACTATATTGAAAAATCAGGTAAGGATCATGTTCTTCTTACCGATTGCAATGTTGTTTGCAACATGGATTATGAGGCTCTTTACAAGGCTCATGTTGCAAAGGATGCCGATGTAACAATCGCATATACAAAGGGTATTCCTCCCAAAATGGAAGCCAACACCGAAATCATCATGGATGCAGATTCAAGAGTTACCGAAACAAAGGTTCTTGACTGCTACAGCTCCGAGGTTGATTATTCACTCAAAATCATGATTATCAGAAGAACTCTCCTTGAGCGCCTTCTTCATGAGGCTCACAGCTCAAAGATTGACGATTTTGAAACAATCATCGGAAACAATATCAAACATATCAGAATTTACGGCTATGAGGTAACAGGTTTTGTAAAGGTTCTCGGTTCGCTCCAGAGCTATTACGATATAAGCCTTGAGCTTCTCAAGCTCGAAAACAGAAAAGAGCTTTTTACTGCTGAAAGACCCGTTTATACCAAGGTAAGGGATGAAGTTCCCGCAACTTACGGCATCGGCGCAAACGTGAAAAATTCACTTATAGCCGATGGCTGCCGTATTGACGGTGAGGTTGAAAATTCAATTCTTTTCAGAGGGGTTACCGTTGCAAAGGGTGCCAAAATCAAGAATTCAATTGTAATGCAGGGCTCGTTCATCGGCGAGAATTCAACTCTCGACTGCGTTATCATTGATAAAGCGGCTGTTCTTAAGCCGAACAAAATGCTTTGCGGCGCATCAAATTACCCTGTCTATATCGGAAAAGGAATTGTTATCTGAGAAAGTGTGAAATTAGATGTCTACCAAAAATATACTGACCGGCGTTGTGGTCGCACTTGCACTCGTGCTTGTGCTTGTCGTCATTCTTGTTAAAACCGGTGTTTTTGACGGCACGGAAACAACCACTGAGCCGGAAATGATTGTTGAAACTCAGGTTGTTGTTGTAACGGGAACCGATGCAAACGGTGAAAATTTTGAATATACCATGGTTTCCGAATACACAAGACCGGGCGTTTCATCAAACTTTATTTATCCTACAAGAAAGCAAACAACAACTACCACAACCGAACCCGAATCAACAACAGCTCCTCTGTTTATCGAGGAAACAAGTGCGGTTCAGGTGACAGACCCCAACGGTGAGCCCGTAACGGATGTAAACGGTGTTCCCGTAACTGAAATTGTAACATATACCGTGCCGGTTACGGAGTCAACAACGGCTGAACCCACAACGGCTTATTCTCCGAGAACGTCGTATGCCGTTGTTACAAATCAGTTCGGCATTGTTCAGAAGGATGAGGACGGAAATCCCAAGACAGAGGCTGTTACCATTGATCCGCCTGCACCTACTCAGGGCGATATCTGGAGTCAGAGTGCGCAACCGGGTACAACTTCAAAATTTGATGTCAATGCAGGCGTTACGGTTGTTGATAATCTTGAGCAGGCTATTCTTGAGCAGCTTAATCAGGACAGAGTTGCGGTGGGTGTCACTCCGCTCAATAATACTCTGAAGGCAAAGGCGAGAACAGAGGCCACATCGAAGGCACTTCCCGCTATCTATGGTGAGCCTGATGCTTCTGTTTATGTTCTTGTTACCGATTACAGCGGTCAGGGTGTCTATAGCAGTGTTTCATCAGCGCTTTCCGAACGTCTTATGAGTGCCGATACAACCTCAATCGGTATCGGTGTTGTTGAATATCAGGATAAATATTACACATGCGTTATTTTTTCATAATCCAAAAGAGAGGATGAAATAAATGAAAGTTCTTTATGTTTCAAGTGAAGCTCTTCCCTTTGCCGCAAGCGGCGGACTTGCAGATGTTGCGGGTTCGTTGCCTCAGGCACTCAGAAGACGCAAGGTTGCATGCAGAGTTGTTATGCCTCTTTACGGCACAATCAGCGACGAAATGCGTGCAAGCATGAAGTTTATTACAAATATTATGGTGCCTGTTTCATGGCGCAGGCAGTACTGCGGAATTTTTGAAGCCAAGGCAGGCGGTGTAATTTATTATCTTATTGATAACGAATATTATTTCAAGAGAAACACTCTTTACGGTCACTATGATGACGGCGAGAGATTCGCTTTCTTCTCAAGAGCGGTTCTTGAAATTCTTCCCTATATTGATTTCAAGCCCGATATCATTCATTGCAATGACTGGCAGAGCGCACTTGTTCCTGTTTATTATTCAACTCTTTACGGCAACAAGGAGGGTTATACGGGAATCAAAACCGTATTTACAATTCATAATATCCAGTATCAGGGCTATTACGGCAATGAAATTCTCGGTGACCTCCTCGGTCTGGGTGAGGAATGCGCCTCCCTGCTTCAGTTCGGCAATTGCCTAAACCTTATGAAGGGCGGAATTGAATGCTCGAACAAGGTTACAACCGTAAGCAATACTTATGCAAGCGAGATTCTTGACCCTTGGTTCAGCCACGGTCTTGATCCCATTCTCAAGGAGAGAAGCTATAAGTTAAGCGGTATCCTCAACGGTATTGATACAATAAACTATGACCCTGAAACGGATAAGGATATTTTCTATAATTATTCCGCAAAGGATTATTCAAACAAAGCAAAGAACAAGGCTGCTCTTCAGGAGATATTCGGTCTGCCCGTAAAAGAGGACATTCCCGTAATGGGTATTGTTACAAGACTTGTTGCTCATAAAGGTCTTGACCTTATCAAGCGTATCATGTGGGAACTTCTCGACTCAACAGATATGCAGCTTGTCGTTCTCGGCTCGGGCGATTGGGAATATGAAGCCTTCTTCAAAGAGCTTGCCGCAAACTTCCCCGATAAGGTTGGTCTGCGACTCGGCTTTGTTCCCGATATGGCAAGAAAAATCTATGCAGGCAGCGATATGTTCCTCATGCCTTCAAAGAGCGAACCCTGCGGACTTTCACAGATGGTTGCTCTTCGTTACGGTTCAATCCCCATTGTTCGTGAAACCGGCGGACTTAAGGATACCATTACCGACAGCGGCGACGGCAAAGGTAACGGCTTCACATTCAAGAGCTATGATGCCTATGATATGCTTGATGCAATAAGACGTGCGCTCGGAGCATACAGCGATAAGGTATGTTGGCAGAAGCTTGTTGAAAGAGCTCTCAAATGCGATAACAGCTGGGGACGCTCTGCAAAAGAGTATATTAAGCTCTACGAATCCCTTATGTAATAAAAAAGCAACGCATTGAATATCAATGCGTTGCTTTGCAGTATTCCTGCTGTTTTTATCTGAAAAACTCATGAGGCATGGGGGGCATTGCCTCAGCAAGGTTTTTGAAAATAAAATCTTCGGCAAACGAAACCATTGTTTTGATTGCATCGGGCACGGGCGAATCTGCATCCGGACTGGGATTAGTTTGCGGCTTTGTTGCGTTATAGGAAATCAGATCAATTCCGCCCAGATATGCGATATTACAGCAAACCTTTCCGTCGGAATAGGCTCTGCCGGCCCAGGTTTTCGGCAGATTGCCCGCATTCGCCTGAATAAGAATAATTTTATAAAGGGCGACGGAAAAAAGAATGTTGAGGTCAACCCCGCCCATTTTATTTCCTTTTCTCATTGCATGCATGAGCTGCATTGAGGCTTTAACAAGAGTCTGCGGAGTGGGGTCGTTATCGCAATCTTCCGATTCAAACATCTCATCCGCTGCCGTGTTTATGCTGTTTTTTTCAACAGTTCTTCCCAGAAGATAGTCGCAGCTTACATCGTAGAAGTCGGCAACTTTAATCAAAAAGCTCTGACCGCACTCACGGATTCCTTTTTCGTAATGCGAAAGCAATGCCTGCGATATTCCGAGCTGATGGGCAGCTTCTTTCTGGCTTATTCCCTTTTCTTTTCTCAATTCGCTGAGGATTACGGGGAAGCTTCTTTCCATGATAATTCTCCTCACTGTATAAATCTTGGCATTTGCTACATTTATTATACATAATAATATACATTTTGTATATTGTCGATTTTAACAAAAATAGAGTTCCGGTTTTGGAGGAAAAATGAAGTCCTATACTATCCATTTAATCAGAAATGCGCTCACGGATGAAAATCTTGAGGGGCGCTATATCGGTCATACCGATGTTGACCTCGGTGAAGAGGGCAGAGCGCAGCTTTTACAAATGAAGGACGAGCTTATATATCCGCATGTTGAGGCGCTGTTTACAAGTCCTTTAAAAAGATGCACTCAGACTGCAAAAATTCTTTATCCCGATAATAATCCTATCGTAATTGACGGATTTATCGAATATAACTTCGGCGAATTTGAAAATAAAACAGCCGAGGAGTTAAAAGATCATCCTGTTTTCCCGAAATGGCTTGCAGGCGAAAAGGGTGTGGAGCCTCCCTTTGGCGAAAGCAATGAAAAATTTGAAAAAAGAGTACGCAGTACCTTTGAGAAGGTTGCGGAGGGTCTTATGAAAACAGGCATCACCTCTGCGGCAATTGTTACTCATGGCGGAGTAATCATGTCCATTCTTTCGGCTTACGGCATTCCGGAGCTTCCCATGCACGAATGGATAACCCCGAGCGGCTGCGGCTTTACGATAAAAATCAATCCCTCACTCTGGATGCGGGCACAGAAATTTGAAGTTTTCAGCGAATTTCCCTATGAAAGAGAAGAGCTTCCCGATTGATTGGGTAAAGGAGGATAATATGAGCAGCTTTACTATCGAAAAAGACGGTTTTTATCTCAACGGAGAACCGTTCAGAATAATTGCAGGCGCAATCCATTATTTCCGTGTTCCTTCCGAATACTGGCGTGACAGACTGATAAAACTCAAAGCGTGCGGCTTCAATACGGTTGAAACCTATGTTGCATGGAATCTTCATGAAATGCATGAGGGGGAATTCGACTATTCCGATATGCTTGATATCGAAAAGTTCCTTGATATTGCAGCGGAGATAGGTCTTTATGCAATAGTAAGACCCGGTCCGTATATCTGTTCGGAATGGGACTTCGGCGGTTTGCCCTGGTGGCTTCTTAAGAATGATTCCATGGCACTTCGATGCATGGATAAGGATTATCTTGCTGCGGTTGACAGATTCTTTGATGATTTTATTCCTCGAATTGCATCTCATCAGATTACCAATGGCGGCAATGTTATTCTTGTTCAGGTTGAAAATGAATACGGCAGCTACGGTGATGACAGCGAATACATACGCTATCTTGCCGACGGCATGAGAAACAGAGGAGTAAATGTTCCTTTCTTTACTTCCGACGGTGCAGAATATCAGATGCTCACGGCAGGAACTGTTCCCGAAATACATAAAACAGCTAACTTCGGCTCAAGAGCAAAAGAGCAGTTCGCACGTCTGAGAGAGTATCAGCCCGAGGGACCTCTTATGTGTACAGAATTCTGGAACGGGTGGTTTGATCATTGGACAGAAAACCATCACAGCCGTGACCCTCAGGATGCTGCAGATGCACTTGACGAAATTCTTTCGATGGGTGCAAGTGTTTCTGCATATATGTTCCACGGAGGAACTAATTTCGGCTATATGAACGGCGCAAATGACTACGATAAATATGAGCCGACAATTTCAAGTTATGATGATGATGCTCCGCTTAATGAAAACGGAGAGCCTACCGAAAAGTATTATAAATTCAGAGAGGTTATTTCAAAATATGCACCGATTCCCGAGATTGAAATGCCCGCACCGATAAAGAAGAAAAAATACGGCGAGTTTAAGTTTACAAAATCTGCAAAGCTTTTTGATAATCTGGATAAGCTTTCCGTTCCCGTTGAGTCTGTTATGCCCATGCCGATGGAAAAGCTTAATCAGGGATACGGATTTGTTCTTTATGAAGCTTTTGTAAAGGGCCCCAGAGAAAGTCAGAAAATAAGACTTCAGGATGTTCATGACAGAGGATATATCTATCTTGACGGAAAATTTGTCGGCATTCAGTACAGAAACGATACCGAACCGATGAACAGTGCTGCAATTCCTGCGGAGGGAGCTGAAATTTCCGTGCTTGTTGAAAATATGGGCAGGGTAAATTACGGCGCAAAGCTTAAGGATGTAAAGGGTATAACTCACGGAATCGGCTTTAACAATAACTTTGTTTATCATTGGAAAAACTATCCTCTCCCGCTTGATGATATCTCGTCAGCAGAGTTCACAGACGGTATTCAGCCTTTTGACGGCACACCCGTATTCCTCAAGGCTGAAATTGATATCGATGAATGCTGTGATACATTTATCAAGCTTCCCGATTTCAAAAAGGGCATTATTATAGTCAATAACCGTGTCCTTTCAAGATACTGGGAGGCAGGTCCTCAAAAGTCGGCATACATACCTGCTCCGTTCCTTAAAGAAGGCAAAAACGAAATAGTTATCATGGAGCTTGAAGGCTTTGAAAAACCGGGATTTATCCTTGATGATGAACCCGATCTCGGATAATTGTATATAAGTTAATATTTTATTAATTAAAACTTAATAAAATATAGCACTTATACAGTTTGACAAGCATAAAAAAATATGATAAAATGCAATTATCATGTTTTTGAAAAAATAAGGAGGACAAAAAGATGAAAAAAATAAAATCACTCCTCGCTCTTATTCTTGCTGTGCTTATTGCATTCGGCGGAACACTCTGCGCATTTGCAGCAGACCCTGAAGAGACTGAGGACAACGGAGATTTTGCAACAGCTAACGCTTTAGTTCTTGATTCAAGCATCAAGGGCAATATCGCAGATGCAGACGATGTTGATTTCTATGCAATCACAGCAAAAGAAAACGGTCTTGTAACCGTGACTCTTGCTCATGATGTCAAGACGGACGCTGACGCAGATGCATCCTACTTTGAGGTAACGGTTTTCGATTCTGAGAAAAACATTCTTGATACCTTCAAGTCAACAGGTGCAGATGCTTCTGTTTCTTTTGATTTCAGCGTAATTCCCGGCGTTTACTATGTAAAGGTTGACTGGGACAGAGTTCTTGATGATACTCTTGAGTATCTTCTTACCGCAACAATCGACAAAACCGCTCTTTTCGAGAGCGAAACCAACAACACACCTTCTCAGGCTACAGAGCTTACCCTTTCAAAGAAGGGCGATACTAAGCTTTACTACGGTGCTATCACCGAAGACGATGTTGACTACTATCTTGTAACCTTTGCAAAGCCTTCACTTGCTTTCTTCGGTATTTACAATACTGCATCAAAGTCAGGCAGCTACAAGGCTTCTCTTATCAAGGTTGTTGACGGTCTTGACGGTTTAACAACAGAAAAAGTTGTAGGTACAATCGCAATTGATGATGTTGAAAGAGTTAAGGAAAGCCCTCTCTTCGGCGTTAACGGCGGTACATATTACCTTAAGGTTGAAGGTGTTGGCGGAAGCACCGGCGGTTACCAGGTAAGAGTTTTTGCAGGCGATTCAAACTCAACAGATGAGTATGAATACAACAATGAAGAAAAGTATGCAAATGTAATTACCGAAAACAACACTGTTACAGGCAATATCTTTGATGCTTCGGATGTTGATATCTTCAAATTTACAGCACCTAATAAAAACAACGGTTATGAAATAACAATTGCTGATTATGACGGCAAAAAGGACGTTACAAACGGTCAGTGGTTTGTTCAAATCACTGATGAAAACGGAAACACCGTTGAAGAAAAGGTAACTGTTTTTAACTCCGAAAAGGCTGTTGTTGAAACAGAAGCTCTCGAAAAAGGCATATATTTTGTTAAGATCAGCGCAGGTAATGTTTTCACAGGCGAAACATACAAAGTAACCCTCGCAGAAAAGGAAGCAAGTGCTGATGACGAGGAAGATGACGGTATAACAACCATCGATGAGTTTATTGCCGATATCAAAGCTATTGATTGGTCCGGCTTCTGGAAGAACTTTGAAGGTTGGTTTGAATACATCAATATCGGAGGAATTATTCAGGACCTTATGACAAGTGTTATGAGTTTCATCACAACATTCATTTTCGCTAACATGTAAAACATTTTCGGGGCTGTTCTTCTGAACGGCTCCGATTAAATTTATCATCATTTTTAAGGAAGGTTTTTATGGCTTTTGATAAAAATTTTAAACCTGTTCTCAGATTTACCGTAGTAAGTGATGTTCACTATAAGGACGAAGACACCGTTGAACGTGCAAGAATGAAGCAGGCAGTTGAAACCTCGTATGCTCTAAGCGAAAAAGAAGAGTATTCAAAGCTCGACGCTTTGTATGTTGTAGGCGATTTCGCTAACAGCGGTACTGAAGCACAGATGGTTGCTTTTAAAAACACTCTTGATGAAACACTCAAAGAAGGTACGAAGGCTGTGCTTTCTCTTGCAAGCCATGAGTTTTCAGCCGGCGAAGAGGTTGCACTTGACAGATTCAGAAGAATTTTTTCTCAATCTCCCGATTCTCATGAGGTAATCAATGGTTATCATTTTATCAGTGTAACCTGCACGAAAGGCTGTCATTTTGACGATGCAAAGAGAGAATGGGTTGCAGCGGAGCTTAAAAAAGCTGCGGCAGATGACCCTGTCAGACCGATATTCTTCTTCCAGCATCCTCATATTATGGGTACTGTTTACGGCAGCGCAAACTGGGGTGAAGATGAACTGACCGATATTCTTATGAACTATCCTCAGATTATCGATTTTTCAGGTCATTCACATGCTCCGATAAACGATCCCCGTTCTATCCATCAGCGACATTTCACCTGCCTCGGTACGGGCACACTCAGTTATTTTGAGCTTGACGAATTTGATAAGGTTTACGGCACATGTCCTCCGGGAAAGGAAAAAGCCGCACAGATGCTTATTGTTGAAGCTGATGCCGAAAACAGAGTCAGAATTTATCCTTATGACCTTATAACCTCGAATTTCTTCCCCTTCACATGGAAAATCGATGAGGCATGGAATCCCGATTCGTATCTTTATACCGATAAACGCTATAAATCCGATCTTGCCCCGTGGTTTGACGAAACAGCAAAGGCAGAAATTTCCGATATGGCTGCGGACGGATTTACGGTAACATTCGATCAGGCGAAAATTTCAAGTGAATATATTAATGATTATAATATATATGTTATTAATAAAGACGGCGTTATCGTTCGCAATTCAACCGTATGGAGTGAATTCTATTTTTACGATATGCCCGAAAAGCTCAGCGTAAGCTTTGAAGGCCTTGCATCAGGCGAGTATACCGTAAAAATTTATGCAAACAGTTTCTGGAGAAACCGTTGCGAAAAACCGCTTATCAGTGAAGTGATAGCCTTATAATAAACCGCAACCTAAAATTAAAATCAAGCATATTTCAGCTTTTTTTCGAAATATGCTTGATTTTTTTTGGCAGATATAATAAAATAAACGATATATTGGGTAACTATACGATAGCGTAGTTTTTAAATTTAAGGAAGGTGATTATTTTGGCAGAGAACACAAATAAGAGTTCGGAACAGACTGTTGATGTCGAAAAAGTTAACAGACATCTGGAGCAACAGAATAAGCAGTATCTCAGTCCAAAACATTACATAGCATATATTCTTTCCGGTTTCGGTGATACAAACTGGAATTCATTTTCATCAAAAAGACTCTTTTATTTTGCAACAACCTTTCTTGGGATTTCTGCAAAAACGTGGACTACAGCCAGCACGATAAGCGGTATTCTTGACTCGATTGATAATGCACTTTCGGGTCTTATAATCGACAGAACAAGAACCCGTTGGGGACGTGTGCGCCCTTATCTGCTTCTGACTCTGCCGTTCTGGTTTTTTTCGGCGTTTACACCATGGGTGCTGCCTGAAGGACTCAACCAGTTTACCCTTCTCATATTATTTTTCCTGTTTAACTATGTAGGCTCTATTGCCAATTCATTTTATAATACGAGCTATCAGACGATTCTTTATAACATAACACCTAACGTTTCGGAACGTAACAGACTTATAGCTACAGACGCATATGCAGACCTTGCCGGCGTGTGGCTTCCTTCGTTGTTCCCTGTTTTTGTTGACTTCCTTAAAGGTGTTCCCACCAGATATGTTTATACCGGCGGTGCGGTTTTCTTTATCGCCTGCGTGCTTATTTTCAGAACTTACGGTTTCTTTGCTCTCAAGGAGAGAATGCCTCTTGCATCAAGAGACGAAATGAAGCAAATGGGTCTTATCAAGACTTTTAAAACCGTAGGCACATGCAGACCTATGTGGGTGCTTATCATCAAGAATTTCTTTGCTGTCGGCAAGAGTACCGGCGGTATGGTTGAGGAGTTTTTCTGGATTAACTGTATGGGCAAGCTGTCACTCAGCTCAATTTCGGGTTTGTTTACGGGTCTTCCCAGCTATTTCGTTCTTCCTCTTGCTCCTAAGCTCACAAAAAAATTCGGCCTTAAGAATCTCGCTGCAGGCAGCTATATGTTCTGCGGTGCATGCTACTTCATTATGTGGCTTATAGGATATAAGCCATTTGGTGAGGATCACTTCATCCTTAATTTTATCTGGATTATATTTGCGCTTACCTGCTGCGGTGCAGTTAACAGCATTCAGCGTTACTGCAGTACTGCTCTTAACGGCGACCTTTATGACTATGTTGAATGGAAATCGGGTGTCCGTAACGAAGCAACCATTACTGCCGCTATGGGTTATATGACCCTTATCTCAACTGCTGTTGCAAATATACTCAGCGGTGTGATAATTGACGCCATTCACTTTGAACCTCTCAAGGATGCAAGCGGTATGATCATTCCGCAGACAGACCCCCACATGCTTTCGGGCATCTGGACTGTTTTCGCACTTGCTCCGGCTATCGGACGATTCATGAAGGGCGTAACTCTTCTCTTCTTTAATGTTCACGGCAAGACGAGAGAGACAATGATGTATGAGCTTGCAAAAATCCGTGCGGCAAAAGTTATTGATTCGGATACGGTTTCAGAGTAACAGGTAAAATGTACCGATTACACAAAAAAATGTTTCTTATATAATATAATTAATTATAAAATATACTTGAAATTTTATTTGAATTATGATAAGATAAATTGTATTATACGAAAGTATGGCATTTAACGCATAAGGAGGAAAATGCATATGACACATTTAAAGAAATCATTGGCAATGCTTCTCGCATTGATAATGATATTCAGCTCAATGTCAGTTGCAGCATCTGCAGCGGATGATTGGGATCCTGCTGCTGACGGCAGTGATATCACTTTCACTGTAAAGTTTTTCAGAGAAGATCCCAACAATCCCGGAAGCTGGATCGAAACAGAAAAGGCTGCGCCCGGTGAAGAACTTAAGGCGAGAGTCTATATCAAAACAGGATTTGCTACCCACGGCGGTGACATGTGCTTCTTGTTTGATAATCAGTATTTTTCAGTATCTGATTATTATGCAGCATCTCTTACAGCCCTCACCGTAAATTCTAAATATGCAGGTCCTGACGGTGATGATTATGATGCCGGTGAATATGCTCTTGAGGCAAAAGCTTCATATCCTTGGAATGGTGACGACTCCAAATGGAGAAAGGATATGGACTTCATTATCAACAATATTGAAGGCGATGAAAACTTTTTTGATACCCGTGATATTTTAAGCAGTAACATTCTGTACGGAAGCGGTGTTAACAACAGCCCCCTTGTTGATGATGACTGGCTTTTTGAGTATAAGATTAAGGTTAATGACAACACAACCACCAACACTGTTGATACACAGGGTGAAGGAAAGGTTCCTGCATATTATAAGAGCTCCAGTGACGAGAGATCCGGTCAGAACCTGTTCATTGATATAATGAAGGGCAAGGACGGCGAATATAAGAACAACAGTGCTTATAACCTTTCCATGACATACTGGGAGCCTGAATTCTATACCAATCCCGCAACAGTTACAACAACAAGCGAAATCATCTTTGATATGGGTCTTGTTGATGAAAACGGCAATTGGGAAGAGAATACATATACTACCGAAAAGGGTATTATCGGTACAGAGGCAGATCTTAATGCGGTTGCCAATCCCACAAACCCTGACGGCAGAGTGTTTGACTATTGGTCAACCCAGAAGCCTGCTGCAGGTGTAACTCAGGAAAAGGTATCCGTAGTTTCTTATGACTATGATGTCCAGACTCTCTATGCAGTCTGGAAGGAGGCTCCCGATGTTTCATATACACTTAAAGAGTTCTATATGAAGGCTGACGGCAGCTATCCCGAAGATGTTGAAGGTGTTGCCAAAGAAGCAAAGCCCAATTCAACCGTAAGTGCCGAAGCTCCTGCAGACGAGCGTTTCACTCTTGATGAAACCAAGAGCTCATTTGATGTTGTTGTTAAGGCAGACGGCTCCTCCGTTGTTAATGCTTATTATAAAAGAAATGAATATAAACTTGTTTACCACTATGAAGACAATTTAGGTGAACAGACTGATGAAATGAATGTGATATTCGGTGCAGAACTTCCCGAATTTGCAGCAAATGCATCAGGCAAACCTTTAAAGGACGGCTTCACTTTCCTTGGTTGGACAACCACTGAAGGCGGTACAACAGTTGAAACTATTCCTGATGTAATGCCCGCAGAAGAACTTCATCTTTACCCTGTTTATGAAGCTCATATAATTGACTTCATATTCAAGTCAGGAGAAGGTACTTTTGAAGACGGCAGCAACGTACATAGATATTCATTCATTTATTCGGCTGATACAACCGAAACCGATTTCGAAGAACCTTCAGCTATCGGCAAGAAGTTTGTCGGATGGGATGATGATATCCCCGAAACAGCAACAGAAAACAGAGAGTTTGAAGCTATCTATGAAGCTGAGCTTTATACAGTAACCTTTAAGGCGGATAAGGACGGTGACGGCGAATACGAATCAACCGTTGCAGTTCTTGATGGAGCATTTGCTTACGGCGAAAAGCTTTATACTGAATATGCTCCTGAAAACTATCCTGCAGATGTTTGGGAACTTGAAGACGGAACAAAGGTTGTTATTGATGACAGCGAAAATTCATACATAGTAACAGGCGATGTTACTCTTTACACAACAGGCGCAGACAAGTATCCTGCACGTTTCTATCTCACACAGGAAGATCTCGATAACGGCGCAGAACCATACGAAACAATTTATGTTGAGTTTGACAGCTCCATCACGATTCCTGAAGAACCTTCGGAAGACGATATTCCCGGATACAACTTTATAGCATGGGATCCTGATGTAGAAAGCGGACTTGTTATGGATTCAACAGATGGCAAGAATTTTGTTGCAATCCTTGAAGTAAAAGATATCACAGTTACATTTGACCCCAACGAAGGCGAATGCGACACAAAAACAATGACCGATAAGTACGGCGAAAGCATCAATCTCCCCGATGTAAGCAAGGACGGCTATGAGCTTCTCGGCTGGTATCTTGACGGTGAATATGTCGGTAAGCCCGGTGAGTCATATGAACTTCCCGCAGAGGATGTAACTCTTACTGCAAAATGGGCATCTGAAAAGCATACAATCTTCTTTGTTGAAGAAGACGGTACTGAAATCGGAAAGATTGAAGCTGAAACTGACGAAGCTGTTGTAGTTCCCGATGAACTTAATCCTCCCACCAAGACAGGCTATGAGTTTGCAGGTTGGGTTGATGAGGATGGCAACGATGCAAGTGTTCCTCAGGTAATGCCCGCAAAGGACCTTACTCTTACAGCGAAGTGGAATGAACTCTTCGACGTAACTTATTATAATGAAGACGGCACGGAATTCAAGAAATATACTGATGTCGGTCTTGAAGGCGAAGAAGTTCCCGTTCCCGCAGATGAGCCTCAGAAGGACGGCTATTATTTCGCAGGATGGTTTGATAAGGACGGTAATGAAGTAACAACACTTCCTGCCGAAAACGTAGAGCTTTATCCTAAGTTTGAAAAGAACCCCACATACTCAATCACATACATGGACGGCGATGAAGTTGTCAACACAGTTTACTATGAAAAGGACGCTGAAATCGCTGACTATACTCTTGATAATGCTGAAGGCAAGACCTTTAAGGGCTGGAATCCCTCACTTCCCGAAATAATGCCTGCTGAAAATCTTACAGTAGAGGCTGTATGGGAAACCAATAAGAACGGCATTACTCTTGATGCAGGCGAAGGTAAGTTTGATGACGGCACTTCCGTATTTGATGAAACATTTGATTACGGTACAGACCTTACAGACAAGCTTCCTGCTGACCCTGAAAGAGAAGGATATGAGTTCATAGGCTGGCAGGATTCAGAAGGTAATATCGTAGACCTTCCCGAAACAATGCCTGATAACGCTCTTGAATTCACCGCTAAGTGGGAAGTTAACAAGTATACAATTACCTTTGACACAGACGGCGGCGAAGATATTGCTGCAAAGGAATATGACTTTGGTGCAACAATCGGAGAGCTTCCCGTTCCCGTAAAGGCAGGTCATGTATTCGCAGGCTGGACATGGACAAACGATAAGGGCGAAGTAATCGACGAGTGCGAAACAATGCCCGCTCATGATGTAACCGTAAAGGCAACATGGGATGTTGAAAAGCACAACATCAACTATTATCTTGCAGACGGCGGCGAACTTTATAAGACCCTCAGCTTTGAGGAAGGCGAAACAATCGTTCATCCCGAAGATCCCACAGTAGAAGGTCTTACCTTCAAGGGCTGGGTTGATAAGGACGGCAATGCTCTTCCCGATGATATGGTAATGGGCAGCGAAAGCATTGATGCATATGCTCAGTTTGATGTAAATACCTATAAGGTTACCTACCTTGTTGACGGTGAAGTTTATGCGGAATATGATGTACTCTATCAGTCAGAAGTACCTGTTCCCGACGATCCTGCCGATTCAGCAACACGTCTTTTCGCAGGTTGGAGTCCCGCACCTGAATCAACAATGCCTGCAAAAGACCTCACATACACAGCTACATGGGCAGACCCCGAGCCTGATAAGTATACCGCAACCTTCCTTCGTGCAGACGGAAATACACATGCAAAGTCTGTTCTTGCTGAAGGTGATGCAATTCCCGTTCCCGAAGCACCCAAGAAGTTCGGCTATGTATTTGTAGGCTGGGAGCCTGAAGTTCCCGAAACAATGCCTGCTGAAGATATGGTATTCGAGCCTCAGTACGAAATCGATAAGACATTCGTAACAATCGTTGTTGGCGGAACAGTAGTTGCAGGCGGAATTATCGCAGCATCAATCGCTAATGCAGCGGTTATCACAGGTGTCTCAATCGTTGGCGGTATCATTGTTATCGTTGGTGTTGCAGAACTTGTTAAGCATACACACACAGTAACATACATTGTTGACGGCGATATATATAAGACCTATAAGGTAGTTGAAGGAGCAAAGATTCCCGTTCCTGCTGATCCCGAAAAGGACGGCTTCACATTCGAAGGCTGGAATCCCGAAGTTCCCGAGAAGATGGGTGATGAAGACCTTGTATTCGAAGCAACATGGGCAGAAAAGTCTGACGATGATTCGGCAGATGTTGATGTTGAAATTCCCGAAACAGGTTCGGTTGCAGGCGGTCTTGCAGCATTTGCAGTAATTTCCGGCGCAGCTGCAGCTGCTTATGTAATCACCGCAAGAAAGAAGGAAGACTGATTCTTAATGAATCATAGTCCCTGATAAACAAAATGAGAGCTGTCACGAAAGTGGCAGCTCTTTTTGATATAATAAACATTAAAATTGAAGAAAAGGGTTTTAATATTTACGATAATCGAAACTTGAAATACTATTTTCCTCTTTGGGCTTCCTCTGATGAGGAAGCTGTCCGTAGGACTGAAGGAGAGAATATGCAAATATTTGAATAAGTACATTATTAACTATATTATAACATTGAATGCTACCACATCTTAACAAATCCGATAAAGTAGGATTAAATACTACTTTATCGGATTTGTAAATTATATAATATTTGATTATAAAGAATAAAGGGGGAGTTTAATGAAACGGGGTTGGATATTAATAGTTTTGTTTATGATTTTTTTGAACGGATGTGCAAGTATTCCGGAATATGATAAACAAAACGAATATGTTTTGTCAAAAAGGAAAACAATATCTTATGGTTCTGAAAATATGATTCGTGAAGTAATGTATAGAAATAACGGACAAATCGCAGAAGATGTTTACTATGATATAAATGATTACGAAAATAAAACAACTGTAAAATATTATTATGATGACCGAGGATTATTGCGTTCGATAGAAGCTGTTGGTGAAGCTGTCATTAATTTTTATTCAATATATGGTGACGGATATTATGTGTGTATTCCGACAGATAAAGAGTTCAATTAATCTTTTGAATACACATATAGGGAAAACGGTAAGATATATTCAATTAAAGAAGGAAACTCAATAAGTACTTATGATGAAAAAGGCAATTTAATTGAATGGAAGTATTATAAAACCTATAATCAAAGTCCTAATGAAGAACGAATGGCAACATATAATACATATGATAGCCAAGGCAGAATAATAAAATCAGAACATTTTGTAAACGGCTCCGATGAACCTGATGTTATAGAAGAATATAAGTATGACAGCAATGATAATTATCCATATGAATATGCTTCAACTTATAAAGGAGAAACAACATATATGATTATGAAAAGACTTGATGAACGCACTTTGAAATCAGAAAGAGTTGGAGATGAAGAAAATTTTGATATTTCCTATTTGGATTCATTTGGAAATTGCGAAAAAACATTAAAATATATCAATGGTGAATTGTATCAAGAAATAATTAACGAACGGACAGAAATATATTAGAATACAGCCCCAAAACATAATGGTTTTTGACACTGTGTTTCGGGGCTGTAGCTTTTATATTGTACCAAAACAAAAATCATCTTCAACATCAATAATTTTTGCTTTTATGATTCCGTGGATATCTTCGCAAGCAATTTTAACAGGTGTATAATTTGCGGTATATCCCTGAGCAAAACCGCCGTGATATTCTTCGATAAGAATTTCAACTGTTTCACCTATCTGTTTGTGGAGAAAATCGTTTCTTATTTTATCGCAGGTTTCGCTCATTATTGCTGCCCTGCGCTCTTTTTCGGATTTTTCAATCTGATTTGTCATTTTTGCGGCAGGTGTGCCGGGTCTTATGGAATAGGGGAAAACGTGGACCTTTTCAAACCCGACCTTTTTCACAAATTCAAGCGAAGAAATAAAATCTTCATCTGTTTCACCGGGGAAGCCCACCATAACATCCGTTGTCAGCGTTGTGCCGTCAAAGGCGTTGCGCAGCTTTTGACAAAGCTCATAGTATTCGGCACTGTTATAATGACGGTTCATGCGTTTAAGGGTGTTGTCGCATCCGCTTTGAAGGGATATATGAAACTGAGGACAAAATTCAGGTATCTTCGCAAGACCTGCAATAATTTCATCTGTTATGTGATCGGGTTCGAGAGAACCGAGCCTGACCCTTTTAATACCTTCAAACGAGGCGGCAAGACGTACCGCATCAACAATATTATAGCCATAACCCATGCCGTATGCGGAAAGATTAATTCCGACAAGCACAATCTCCGAAAAGCCGTTTCTTTCAAGTGCAGCGATTTCACATTTCAGTTCATCCAGTGGTTTTGAACGCACCCTTCCCCTTGCATATGGAATAATGCAGTAAGAACAAAATCTGTTACATCCGTCCTCGATTTTAACGCTCGCTCTTGTTCTTTCACGGAAATTGCTGATGCAGTCGCCTGCAAAGGCATCTCCGGTTTTATGCTCATCAACGGCAACAATTCTTCCGCCGTTATTGATATATTGTGTAATATAATCATTGAGAAAACGGTTGCTTTTATTGCCGATAACGATATCTGCCTCGTCAAGCTTGCCGCTGATTTCGGGAAAAGCTTGCGGCATGCAACCGGTAAGAATAACAATGCTGTCAGGATGCAGCTTCTTGAAACGGCGTACAGCCTGCCTTGTTTTTCTGTCACTTTCTGCCGTTACGGTGCAGGAATTTATAATATAAACGTCAGCTTCTTCGGAATGGTCGGTTATAATAAAGCCGTGGCTTTCAAGGCTTTGCGCCATTGCCTGCGACTCATATTGATTAACTTTGCATCCGAGAGTATAAAACGCAGCCTTCATACAAATCTCCTTAAAAAATTATCAAATGAATTATAGCAGAAAAAACGGTGATAATCAATGCTGTTTGCAACATATATTTTATTTGTAAGTGAAAGGGGAGTCATTATGAAAAAGTTTATATCGGTCATTATTTCGGCAGTAATATATTTTGCGGCTGTTTTGCCGTCATATGCCGTCGCAGAAGAAACAACGCCCGTAGAAATCAAAGCAAAGGCGGCGGTGCTTATGGATGCATCAACGGGTAAAGTGCTGATGCAGTATAATGAAAACGAGAAGCTTTATCCTGCTTCGGTAACAAAAATTATGCCGCTTCTGTTGGTTTGTGAGGCTATTGACGAGGGCAGGATATCACTTAGTGATACTGTTACGGTAACGGGAAGCGCCGCTTCAAAGGGCGGCTCACAGATATGGCTCAAGGAAGGTGAACAGATGACGGTTGATGAGCTTCTGAAGGCAACGGCAGTTTACAGTGCAAACGATGCCTGCACGGCTTTGGGAGAATATATAGCAGGAAGTGACGAAGCGTTCGTTAAAATGCTTAATGACAGAGCAGAACAGCTCGGAATGATTAATACTCATTTTGAAAACTGCACGGGTCTTGATGACACAACGGAAAATCACCTTACAACAGCACTCGATGTAGCTGTAATGTCCAGAGAATTGCTGAAACATGAATTGATAATGAATTACACAACGATATGGATGGATTCACTGCGAAACGGTCAGACGGAGCTTGTAAACACAAATAAGCTTGTACGCTTTTATGAGGGCACAACGGGTCTTAAAACGGGTACAACCTCAAAGGCGGGCTGCTGTGTATCGGCAAGCGCAATGCGTGACGGCACTCATCTTATAGCAGTTGTAATGGGCAGCGATAACAGTACTGACCGTTTTGAAACGGCAAAAGCCATGCTTAACTGGGGGTTTGCAAATTATTCAACCGTAACGCCCGTTATTGATACATCGCTTATTCCGAATGTAGGTGTGATAAACGGTGTTGTTGACGAAATCAGCCCTAAAATACCCGCAGTAAATCCCGTGCTAATCGAGAAGGGCAGAGAGGGTGATATAACGCAGACCATAGACCTTGCTGTTGACGTGGCCGCACCTGTTGAGCAAGGGCAGGTGCTCGGTACAGTTACGTTTAAGCTTGGTGATGAGATAATCGGTATTTATAACCTTACTTCGCCCGATACGGTTGAAAGCCTTACCTTCGGAATAATTTTCAAAAGAATAATAAATGCACTTGCTTCATAAATACTGTTTGCAATAATAAGGATAATATGGTAAAATGGATACGGAACAAAATGTGATGTTCCGTATCTGTTTTTTTCTTTAATAAGCTCTTGTTTTAAAAATATTTTAATATTTTTTACTTTTAACTGTTGCAAAGAATGCATTTATAGGGTAAAATATATTAAATAATCGATTTTTATAGCAGGGGTGTAAAGACTGAGATGGCAATAAAACTCAATCTCAACTATGCAGGTAAATATGCCTGCAAAGAAAAGCTTGAGGCAATGCAGGCAGAGGTTTCCAAGGCTCATGCAATGCTTCATGAGGGGACGGGTCAGGGCAGCGATTTCCTTGGCTGGATAGATCTTCCCGTTAATTACGACAAGGCAGAATTTGCTCAGATTAAAGAATGCGCCGAAAAAATCAAGAAGGATTCTGAGGTGCTTGTTGTTCTCGGTATCGGCGGTTCATATCTCGGTGCCAGAGCAGCTATCGAATTTATAAAGTCAAATAATTATAACCTTGTAAAGAAGGATACTCCCGATATTTATTTCGGTGGTAACACAATCAGCTCATCGGCTGTTGCAGAGCTTATAAAGCTCATTGAAGGCAAGGATTTCTCGATTAACGTTATTTCAAAATCGGGAACCACTACCGAAACAGCCATTGCATTCCGTATCTTCAAAAAGCTTGCAGAAGAAAAATACGGCAAGGAAGAAGCGGCAAAAAGGATTTACGTAACAACAGACAAATCCAGAGGAGCTCTCAAAGCCCTTGCGGACAGCGAAGGATATAAGACCTTTGTTGTTCCCGATGATGTAGGCGGAAGATATTCCGTGCTTACTGCCGTGGGACTTCTTCCCATTGCGGTTGCAGGCATTGATATTGATGCAATCATGCAGGGTGCGGCAGATGCAAGAGAAGCTTATTCAAAGGATGATGTTCTGTCAAATGATTGCTACAAATATGCGGCAATCAGAAATATGCTCTACCGTGACGGAAAGAAGCTTGAAATGATGGCGGCATATGAGCCTTCAATGACTCTTTGGTGCGAATGGTTCAAGCAGCTTTTCGGTGAAAGCGAAGGAAAAGACGGCAAGGGTATTTATCCCACTTCAGCGATTTTCTCAACCGATCTTCATTCTCTCGGTCAATATATCCAGCAGGGTGAGAGAAGCCTTTTTGAAACGGTTATTTGGGTCAACAATCCCAAGGAAAACGTTGAAATCGAATTCGATGATGTTAACGGCGACGGACTCAATTTTGTTGCGGGCAAAACCGTTCATTTCGTTAACAGCAAGGCTTTTGCGGGAACCGTTCTTGCACATACAGACGGCGATGTTCCCAATATTGTTCTTGAAATCGAAAATCAGGATGAATATACTCTCGGTCAGATGATTTACTTTTTTGAAAAGGCTTGCGGAATTTCAGGCTATATTCTCGGCGTAAATCCCTTTGACCAGCCCGGTGTTGAGAGCTACAAAAAGAATATGTTCGCCCTTCTCGGTAAGCCCGGTTACGAAGCAGAGAAAGAGGCACTCGAAGCAAGAATTAAATAAATTTACTATACAGGAGGATTTTTAAAATGATTAATCTTATTATTGGCAACAAAGGTTCAGGAAAAACAAAGAGACTTATTGAACTCGTAAATAACGCTGTTGAAAAGTCAAACGGCAATGTTGTTTGCATTGAAAAAGAAAGACTTCTCACTTACGATGTAAACTACAGAGCAAGACTTGTTGAAACAGACCACTACAATGTATCTGGTTATGATGCATTCTACGGTTTCCTTTGCGGTATCGTTGCAGGCGACCATGATATCACAGATATTCTTGTTGATGCTACTCTTAAAATCGGTGGCAGAGACTATGAGGCACTTGCAAACTTCCTTGAGAAGGTTGCAGAGCTCAGCAAGATTGCAGAGCAGGATATCACTTTCACCGTTTCATGCGATGAGAATGATCTTCCCGCAAGAGTTTTTGATTTCTGCAAAAAAATCTGAATTTAATTCAAAATTTTAGTTGACAAATTGCAGCATAGAATATATAATATTTTGTGCGTGATTTTAGGTGTAAATTTATGATATTGGATTTAGAACCTATTTTTAACACTGAAGGAATGGTTAAGCAGTTTGATTATGAGTTTGACCTTTCGGAGCAGGAGCTTAACGGCTCGAAGCCTTTCGCTTCTCCGGTAAAAATCAGCGGCCATGCAGGCAACTATACTGGCATAGTTGAACTCCATGCGACGGCGGACTTCACTCTTGAAACCGCTTGCGACCGTTGCGCAAAACCGATTTCGCTTCCGCTCGCAACCAAAATTTTCCACACGCTTGTTACAAGTCTTAATGACGAAACAAACGATGAGCTTCTGCTCGTCAATGAGCTTCGTTTTGATCTTGATGCACTTATAACCGAGGATATTTTCCTTGACCTTCCCTCAAAGCTTCTTTGCAGCGAGGATTGCAAGGGTATGTGTCCGAAGTGCGGTGCTGATTTAAATGCAGGCTCATGCAGCTGCGAAAAAGAGGTTGACCCGCGTCTTGCGGCGCTTAAGCAGCTTTTAGATAACTAAAATAAAAAACCCGAGGGTTTAATAAAGCACAAAATTAAGGAGGTGCTTAGGCATGGCAGTACCCAAGAGAAGAGTTTCAAAGGCAAGAAGAGACAAGAGACGCTCCAACGTATGGAAGATGTCTGCTCCCCAGCTTGAAAAGTGCTCAAACTGCGGTGAGTACAAGAGAACTCACAGACTTTGCCCCGAGTGCGGTTATTATAACGGCAAGCAGGTAGTTGTTAAGGAAGCATAAGTCAAAGTAAGTTAGCTTTAAACGGAGAAACTTCTGAAAGAAGTGTTCTCCGTTTTTGCTTTTTAAATTAAGAACGGCTTGTATACTTTGTACAAGCCGTTCTTTTATCAGTTGCGTTGTTTTCTTTTACTTATAAAATATCCGATAATAAGTCCTAAAGCGCACGGTATTGCCGAAAGAGCGAGGCTAAGTCCGATTTCAAAGGTGCCGAATATAAAAAAGGGCAGAAAAATTTCAATGAGTATTATCAGGACTGCAAGTGCAACGCAGGCTTTTGTCTTTTTTGCTGCAAGAACTGTGCATAGAATAAGTGAAGTAAGAGGAATTGCAAAATAGATTGTTATGAGTGAAAAGCCCATTTCATCGCCGCCCTGCATATTCAGTCCCCAGATGAGGAACAGCAAAAACTCTGCAATTGCAATGGTAAAGCACCAAAATCCTGCGGATTTTAACAGCTTTTTGTTTTTCATAATTATACCCGCCTTTCTATTCTCTTTACACAGATTATAATTCCGCTTTTTTACAGTTCTGTGACATAAAAATTACAAATAAATAAAAATTACAAAACAAATGAAAGAATAACTGCTGCTGCAAAAAGAATGAAGGTCAGGCAGTATTTTTCGAGATATGCGCCTGCATAAGAAAGCGCAGAGGGAATTGCAAAAAATATTCTGCCGATTATGTTCATTTTCTTTTGCTTATATGCGATATCAAACAGATTCATCGCATCCTCGATAAGAGGGAAGATATTGCAGAGCATTGAAAATCCGATATAGGTTAAAAGAACATAGAAAATGAAATATCCGAGCGAATCGTGATGAGTAATTCCCATATAGCGCAGATTCATAAAACCGGCAAGGAAAATGGGGAGACCTGTCATGAAATTCATAAATCCTGCACCCGTTGCCATGAGATACGATGCAAAGCCTTTTTTTGCAAGAGCATGTTCAACATGGCTGCATGCTTCATCAATTCTGAGATATCCGGAAATCTCAACGGGAAGGCCGAGAATTCTGCAGGTAAGCTGCTCCCAGAAGCCTCGGAGATATGCTCCGGGGAAGGTAAGAATTCTGGTGATGATATAAAGTGTTGTCATATTAAATCGAACTCTCCTTCCGTAAGAACTTGTTCAACAGTCTTTTGGCCGTTAATAATATCAAGAACGGATTCGGTATCAATATAATCCTTAAGGTCGTTGATGATTTGGCTTACTTCTTCAGCGTTATCGGTGTTCATGCTTCCGCTTTCTGAGTTAAGGTAAGCACAGAGATATAGGGTGTTATAAAGCTGAGTGGTGAGAGAACTTTCGTCCTGATAGTACTGAGCAATATAGATTGCGTTGCTGTATGCAGTGAATGCGGTTTCGTAAGCGTTATCATAATCGCCCTTAAGAAGGTAAAGAAGGGCAAGCTGACGGTTGATTTCGGGTGATGAACCGTATTCTTCCATTGCTTCGGTGCAAAGTTCAATAGCCTTGTCATATTCCTTTTCACAGCGAAGGTACATTATTTCAAGAACATATGCAGTATCGATGCCTTCATTGCATTCAATAAATTCATCAAGAAGCTTCTTTGCTTCGTCAAGACCTTCGTTTTTCATAAGAATACGCATTTTAAGCTCATATGCACCGAAATTGGTTTTATCCTTTTTGATTAACATATCGAGATATTTTTCTGCGCCTTCGTAATCTTCTGTCTTATAAAGAAGGTCGGCGATTTCTGTGTAGTAAAGCCAAGAATAGTCAAGGTCGGATTTTTTTACATTTTCATCTATTGCCTTGAGATATTCAAGGGCAACTTCGTCAGATTCGTCGTAGTTATAAGCGAAGGTGAGGTGATAATAGTCTACCCAGATATCACTCAGACCTTCCGTGCCTCGAATTTCTTCAACCGCTGCGTGCATTTCTTCGGCGGTAGGTGACGATGTTCCGAATTTGGTATCAAGTGCATTAAGTACGATATCATACGAGGACATATAATCGTTATAGATTTCGTAGTAATCCTTCATAGTAGGATTGAGTGTGCCCTCAAGGTGCTGAACACTTGTGCCCTCATAATAGAAAGCTTCAAGGGGAGAGGTGTAGTGTGCGAGAGCATCAAACTTCCTGACAGAAAGATTTGAACCGGTCTGCACAAAGGGGGATTCTCCGCCGAGAATGGTTGTTATTTCTTCAACTACAGAAGACACGGATGAATATTCGGTGTATGCTGAATACCAGCGATTTTCTCTTGCATATGCATCAGCCTTTGCAACCTGCAGTGAGGGTGCAGTGAGAAGGAAAACCAGTGCCAGTGCAAAAACGCTGAATACTACGGCAGCAAGACCGCCTACCCATGCAAGAAACGGGATTTTTCTTGAAAGCATGGCAGCTTCACATTCTGCACAGTAGTCACTGTCTTCTGCTTTTTGTTTTTCTCCGCAGTAGGGACAAAGGTTATCTTCATCAATTGTGTTCTGGCATTCTTCTTCTGAAGCTTCAATGTTTTCCTCGGAAGCCTCGTTGCTTTCTTCGGAAGCTTCGTTGCTTTCTTCGGAAGCCTCGTTGCTTTCTTCGGAAGCTTCGTTGCTTTCTTCGGAAGCTTCGTTGCTTTCTTCGGAAGCCTCGTTGTTTTCTTCGGAAGCTTCGTTGTTTTCTTCGGAAGCTTCAATGTTTTCCTCGGATTCACAGTCGACTGCTTCTGTTTCTTCCGACTCTTCTGCTTCTTCTGCAATTTCTTCGGTTTCTTCGCTTGTTTCGTTGACCGACTCATCTTCAGGAGCTTCTTCTGCAATTACTGTTTCTTCTGATGATTCAGTGATTTCTTCAGCTTGAAGCTCTGCATTTTCTTCTTCGGGTATACCCTTTATGTTCTCATCTGACATATCGGTAACCTCCTTTACTTCATGTAGATTTATATTTTACCACTTATGAGTATAAAGTTCAAATATATTTTTCAAAATTTACATATTATTAATTAATAATGTTACGGATGAGGAAGACCTTGCCTGTATGCCGCCATAATATCCTTGAAGACATCGGCATTTGATGGCGGAGTCCAGGTTATTGCATTTGCACCGGCCTTAACGGTTGCGGCAATGGTTTCACCCGTCTGACCGCCTGTAGCAATAACGGGAAAATCCGGATATTTTGTTTTGATTTTTGCTACTATTTCGGGAGTTCTTGCAGCGGCGGAAACATTAAAAATATCCGCTCCTGCCGAAATACGTGCATCAATATCATCGTTATCCGAGGCGACGGTGACGACAACGGGAATATCAATTGACTTTTTCAGCTCCTCAATTATCTCGTTTTTTGTTGGAGCATTAACTACAACTCCGAGTGCACCCTGAAATTCAGCATGAAGAGCAAGATTCACAACTCTGTGTCCCTGAGTCAGCCCTCCGCCGACTCCTACAAAAACGGGTACATCAGCCGCAGTCATAACAGCCTGAGTGATAACCGGCTGTGGTGTAAAGGGATAAACTGCAATAACCGCATCTGCATTGGTGTTTTTTATAATGCTTGCATCGGTTGAAAACAGCAGGGATTTTATCCTTCTTCCAAGAATTTTTATTCCTGTGCAGGCATATATTTCCTTGGGGACGGTGAGCATGAAGTCACGCAGATAACCTTTTACTTCGGGTATATTCTGTTCCGACATTTGTTTTCTCCTTTTTTCTCTTTTCCGTGTCACAAAAATCTGTACAGCACAAATAATTTGTGATATAATAAATTATACATTATAAATACCGTGTTATTTTTCTCTATCAGAAAATAAAACCCCGTGCGTCACTTCGCAATAAAATTTTACAATTGATTAATATATTTCAGGAGGCAGTTATGAAAGAAATAAACATCAGAGATATTAAAATCAGCGCACCCGAGCTTATTTCCGACGGCTGGGGACTTGTTACTGCAGGAAATGAAGATAAATTCAACACAATGACCGTCAGTTGGGGCGCATTGGGCGAAATCTGGGGCAAGGATGCGGCGTTTATTTTTATCCGTCCGCAGCGTTATACTTATGAATTCACGGAAAAAGAGGGAATATTTACCCTCTCTTTCTATGCGTCCGAATATAAGGAGGCTCTCCGTATCTGCGGTTCAAAAAGCGGAAGAGATATCGATAAGGCAAAGGAGTGCGGCTTCACGCCTGTTTTTGTTGATGGAGGAGTAACCTTTGAAGAGGCTGAATATACTGTTGTTTGCCGCAAAATGGCATCGCAGTTTATCGATCCCGCAGGATTTATTGATGCGTCAATAGAAAATAACTATGCCAAAAAGGATTATCATAAAATGTATATTGGCGAAATAATCAAGGTTTATTCTAAATAAAATTTTTAAAGCATTCTTACGGGAATGCTTTAATTTTTTGTCACCTTTTATCCGGCAAATACGTGTATATAGTGAAAAGGGGGCGGTAATTTGCCCATGAGGAAAGATAAAATATTCCCTGATGCCCAAAGAGCGGTTCATGAATACGGCAACAGCCTTTATCGTCTTTGCTCGGTCATGACAGGCAACAGGGAGGATGCAGATGATGCGGTTCAGGAATGCTTTTTAAGATATGTAGAAAAAGCTCCGGATTTCAACGACAGCGAGCATGAAAAAGCGTGGCTGATACGGGTTGCATCCAACATATGTAAGGACATATTGAGAAAAAGAAAATATCAGAGCTTTGTAAGCCTTGACGAAATACGGAATTTCGGCACCTGCGAGGATAATGCGCAAATCCTCGAATTGCTGATTTCACTTGAAGAGAAATACCGAATCGTAATTCATCTTCATTATGTTGAGGGCTACAAGGCACGGGAAATTGCGTCCATGCTCGGCATATCCGAAGCAGCGGTCAAAAAACGCCTGCAAAGAGGCAGGGAAGCACTAAAAGAAATTTACGAAAAGGAGGCGAGATAACATGGATTTTGAAAAAATAAAGCCCGCAGTTGAAGAAATTCAGCTAAGTGAAATTCAGCAGGAGAAGATTCTTGAAGCATGCAAAAAACGGAAACGAAAAAGCTTCAATTATAAGCTCTGGATTCCCGTAGCGGCTGCTGCGATGTTTGCCGTTGTTATCTTTTCTCCCGGATTCATATTCAGGGCAAGTGAGGCTGATAATATGGCTGCTCCCGAAAACGGAAATGGAATCCTGTATCAGGCAGACTGCTATGCCGACGAGGAAATGATGAATGTTGCCGTTGAGGATTGCATAACCGAGAAGGTTTTTTCCGTTCAATCCCAGTCGGTGTCTGTTACGGTCAACAAGCTTTTTAACAGCGGCGTATACAGAAGCATATATTCGGTTATCCCTTCGCAGTTTGCATGGCTTGTTGATTCACAAGAATATGAGAAATGGGAAAAAACCGTTAAAGCTTCAGACGGTATGGCAATGATGCAGTTTGTTGAAAACTTCGGAATAACAAAAGAAGAATTTAATTCTGCAAATGAAGCGTATGAAGCGTATGTTGACAGCACTATGGGCGGTGCGATCAGAGGAATACCCGGAAATGAAGCCGAGGAAGAGCGTGAAATATTCAATGCAGATATAATCTTCAGCTTTGACAAAGAAAAAATCAATGAATATTATGTTGCTGATTATCAATAAAAAAGCCGCCCTTTCGGACGGCTTGGAAAATGAATTATTCTACAATTGAGTAACCGAGATCATTAACTTCCTGCTTGCTATATCCTTCATAAACTTCATCAAAGGTCTGTTCCCAGACTTCGTCATATTTATAAACAACCATTCTTGCTTCATCGTCGGTTTTTACAAGCTTTTTGCTGCCGGGACTTTTGATTTCGGACTGAACCTCATAATTTTCAATTGAATCAAAGAATTCATATGAGTAACGTGCAGTCATCTTGCCCTTTTTGTTGAACTCAAAAACAATATACTTATATCCTAATGAGCTTTCAGCCTTTATAACAATCCTTTCTCCCTTAACGGTTTTACCGATTTCGTTGTCAGAATAATCGTTAACGCCATCAATGTAATCGTTTTCGGCCTGGATTGAAGCAGCTACCCTTTTGGATTCTTCGGCTGCATAATATGACTGCTTTTCTTCGGGAGTCATGTTGATTTTTTTACATGCCGAAAAAGAAAGAACAGCCGCAAAAACCGCAATCACAGCGATTAATTTCTTCATCTGAAGTACCTCCCATAATATATTTATACTATATTAGTGACATATTTTCGTGAAAATGTCAATGCTTTTGAAGAAATTTAACATTTATGCAAACTAAATTCAACATTTAAAAGAAAAAAGAAAGGTGATTGAAATGAAAAAAATATTGGTAATTATCCTTTGTGCTGTCCTTGCGTTTTCACTTGCAGCATGCGGTGCGAACATGGACATTGAAGTTGGGGAGATGGAATTTTCAAGTGTCGCAGACAGTGCGGGCGGAATAGTCTATAACAGTTCCCAATCTCTGAATTACAAAGAGGAAATTTATACCGGTGCACTTGAAGATTCGGGCGAAACACCGCAGACGAATGAAAAAATTATCAAAACCGTTGAAGCATATGTTCAGACGAAGGAATACGATAAATATATCGAATCACTCTCTGCGAGCGTTACCGCAAACGGCGGATATGTTGAGAATTCCGATGCGAACATGGGCGGCTACGGTAATTCCAACAGATATTCGGTTTATACATTACGAATTCCTGCGGATAAGCTTGATGTGTTCATGCTTTCAGCCGAAGAAAACGGAAAAATTACCTCCAAAACCGAAACACAGCAGAATGTGACACTCGAATATGTGGATATCGAAAGCAGAATTTCCGCATACAAAACAGAAAAGGAAACCCTTACCGATTTGCTTGAAAAGGCGGCATCACTCGAAAACGTTCTTGCCATTCAGGAAAGACTTTCCGAGGTCAATTATCAGATTGAAAACTACACCGCACAGCTTCGTGTGCTTGAAAACAGAGTCAGCTACAGCACGGTAACTCTTCATATCAGTGAGGTTGAAAGAGTTACCGAAACCGAACGCACACTTTGGCAGAGAATAAAAAACGAATTCCTTGATAACATTGATAATCTCAAGGACGGACTTGAAGATTTTGCCGTTGCGGTAATCGGAGGAATTCCCGTTATTCTTCCCGTTGTTGTTATTGCTGCGGTTGTGATAATAATCATTAGAAAGCTTATCAAAAAACGCAAGGCAAAGAGAAATATCACGCAGTAAGACCTAATAAAAACCGGCAGGTTCAGCCTGCCGGTTAATTTTATGTCTGTTTTAAATTATACGCCCGAATAAGCGGAGAAGCCGCCGTCAACGGGAAGAACAACGCCTGTTACAAAGCCCGAATACTGCTCGTCACAGAGGAAAACAAGCGCACCTGTCAAATCCTCGGGAACGCCGAAACGGCGCATGGGAGTGTGGGTGATAATCTTGTTTGAACGCTCGGTGAGTGAGCCGTCTTCGTTATAAAGAAGCTTTGCATTCTGGATTGTTGAGAAGAATCCGGGTGCAATTGCGTTAACTCTTATGCCAACCTCTGCAAAGTGAACAGCCATCCACTGTGTAAAGTTTGAAATAGCTGCCTTTGCTGCTGAATAAGCAGGGATTCTTGTGAGGGGTTTGAAGGAGTTCATTGAAGAAACGTTGAGAATTGTTGCGTTTTCTCTGCCCACCATTTCCTTTGCAAAGCACTGTGTTGTGAGAAGTGTGCCGAGGAAATTGAGGTTGAAAACAAATTCAATACCTTTAGCGTCAAGGTCAAAGAAAGTTTTAACACCTTCTGCTTTTTCTGCCATATCCTTAAGTTCGAGAGTATCCTTTGTTGTTGTGCCGAGAGGGGAGTTGCCGCCTGCGCCGTTGATAAGAATATCGCAAACGCCGAGCTCGGCAATAATCTTTGCCTTTGCAGCCTCAAGGCTTTCAGCCTCAAGAACGTTGCAGCCTACTGCAAGAGCCGTGCCGCCCTCTGCGGTGATTTCGTCAACAACCTTCTGTGCAGCCTCTTCTCTTAAATCGAGAACAGCAACCTTAACGCCGAGCTTAGCAAGGTCCTTTGCGAAACCGCTGCAAAGAACACCGCCGCCGCCCGTGATAACAGCTACTCTGCCCTTTAAATTTTCGTGAAACATATTATTTTCTCCTTTCGTGAAATCAGTTAATTTCAACGCTTTCGCCTTTTTCGGAGGATTCATAGCAGGCAAAAACAAGCTTTGCCGCATCTCCGCCCTCAAAGGCATCAATTATAAATTTTCTGCCGGATTTCAGGCAGTCATAATAATCGTTAATAAGAATGGAATGCCCAACGCCCCAATAGCTTTGTCCGTGATAAACAGCCTCGGGTCTTTCGCATGCTTCGGTGATGTTTCCGTCGGTATCAACGGAATAAAGTCTGTCACCCTCAAAGCGAAGCTTGCCGTTTTCAAAAGAAATCTCAATGAAAACATCAGAGTTTTCGGCATAAGCCGTTGTGGCGTACATCATTGCGGTTATACCGCCATCAAGCTCCATAAGCACGCTTGCGTTATCCTCTACTTCAATTATACCTTTCAAGTGGTCGTTTGAAACATGAGCAGTGACTTTTTTGCATTTGCCGCAAAGATGCTCAATGAGATCAAGCGTATGTATGGACTGATTTATAAGCACTCCGCCACACTCTTTATCGAGTGTGCCGTGCCAATCATCGGAATAATAGCCTTCACCTCGGCTCCAGGTGACAAAAGCACGTGCCGAGAGTATTTTACCGAGAGAGCCCGTGGCAATTATCTCCCTTGCACGCTGAACGCAGTTATTGTATCTGTTTTGAAAACAGATACCGACTTGCTTTCCGCTTTCTTTCTGCGCCTTGCGGAGAGCTTCAACCTCATCGGATGAAACTGAGCAGGGTTTTTCAGTTAAAACATTTATACCTTTTTCAAGAGCCTTTAACGCCATGTCCGTGTGGAGATAATGAGGGGTGCAGATAT
>CAZJOH010000002.1:0-59329 GCA_964547575.1 uncultured Clostridium sp. | reverse complement strand
ATGTATCGGGTAACAATATTTTGGGTGAACCGTTGATTGCTCCGTTTGACGGTATAGTAAAAAAAGCAGATTACGATTCAAGCTGCGGAAATTATATCTGTATAACTTCTAAAACCCCCGACCCTGTTACCGGCGAAAAACTGATTGTTATATATATGCATATGAAATCCAAAGCACGATATAGTGAAGGTGATGAAGTTTCAAAAGAGGATATTGTCGGATATATAGGTTCAACGGGAACTTCAAGCGGTCCTCACCTTCATATAGAAATGAATAATAAAAACTCAGCCGTTGGAGAAGATGCCAGAAAAACATATGAGTACACAATTAATCCGCTATATTTTTACAGAGATTTTACACCGAGATTTTACGAAGATGAAGCATATAAAAATCATGGCGGATATTGGTACAGTACGAACAACTGAATTGGAGGTTAAAATATGAAAAGAATAATATCTATGTTAATTATAATCGGCATTATTTTAGGCATATCTGCTTGCGGAAACAAACCTGTTATACAGGAAGAAACAACGGACGAAAGTGTTTCTGAAACACAGCCTGTCACCACCGAACAAAACGCAACTGAATTGCAAATTGAAAAAACAGATAATTACTTCGTTTCTGAAACTTTACCTTCAGCTGAAACAGGTGATGGTGTTATAGGGCTAAAGTATTATCGACACAGATATTACAGTATAGCAGCACCGTTTATACATCTTGTTGGCAGAGAAACATTTTTTGAGTGGAGAGATGCTCAGCCCGACCCTGACGAAACAAATGTAATGCTGATGGTAAATTTTATCCGTGATTTCAACATATCAAGAGAGGATTTTGACAAAGCAAATCTTGAATATGCATGGAGAATAAAATATCTTCTTAACGGCACACCTGTAATGAATCCCAAGGATTTTGCAAACCAGGAGGACGAAGAAGTTTATAATGCAGATATTATTTATACTTTTGACAATGAACTTATAAACGAATATTATCTGACACCCGATTATCCATATTTGTTTAAAGATGAGTATGAGGATGCGGTTGCCAACGGAACATACCAGACTCAAACTCTAGATTTTATTGAAGTACCAGTAGAACAGCCTATGCCTGAATCTATGGATCAGGAGTTTCTCAAAAATTTTCTTTCAGATGAAAGCACTACCTTAACGGTAACAGCAGTACCGCAACAAACAGAAGTAACCGAATAAAAATTAAAACGAGGAAAATAACATAAAAAAAATTTGTTGTATTCTAACCACTTTACTGTTACTTGTTTCTTTCATGACAGTTTATGTCAGTGCTTCCCATGAAGATGAGCCCGAGTTTCCCTGCGGCGGAGTTATAGAAATGGTAGATGTTAAAATTCTCTATTCACCGCTTACAAACCTTATTTCAACAGGTGATTTCGAGCCTGAAATTGAAGAAACTGTTCTTTTAATCACATATCCCGACGGTGAAAAAGAAATTCTGACTGTTTCAAAAAACGATGGGTTGTATACTGCCGGTAATTTTTCAGCAAGAATTTGGGAATATTATGATGAAGAAGAACCTTCATATGGATTCGTTGAAAAAACATTATACATATACTATGATAAGCTTTGGGGAGGTTATAGCGGGGAATCAGAATTAGTTTATCTTTATCTACCCGCACTTGAAGATATCCCTGATATAATCAACTCATACTTCACAGAATAAATTCAAAAAGCCTTCCGTCGGAACGGAAGGCTTTCATCTTTATTCAATTCAACCTACGCAGAAATTATGCCTTTTTCTTTGAGGCACTCCTGATAATAAGAAGTGTTGCGATTGTGAGAACAATACCGATGGGAAGAGCAACGATTGCAAGACCCGACTTTGCAAGAAGGCCTGCAATAATATAGGTTACGAATGAAATACCCGCAACTGTAAATGCATAGGGAAGCTGGGTTGAAACGTGGTTGATATGGTTGCACTGTGCACCTGCGGAAGCCATGATTGTTGTGTCGGAAATGGGTGAGCAGTGGTCGCCGCAAACTGCGCCTGCCATACATGCCGAAATGGAAACTATCATGAGAGGATTGGTTGCCTCAAATACGCTGAGTACGATGGGAATGAGGATACCGAATGTGCCCCATGATGTACCTGTTGCAAAGGAAAGACCTACGGCAATAAGGAAGATGATAGCGGGAAGAAGTGCCTGGAGTGCGCCTGCGCTGCCTTCAACAAGCTGTGAAATATAAATCTTTGCGCCGAGGCTGTCTGTCATAGCCTTAAGAGTCCATGCGCAGGTGAGGATAAGGATAGCGGGAACCATAGCCTTGAAGCCGTCGGGAAGAGAAGCCATGATATCCTTGAAGGTGATAACTCTTCTGATAAGGAAATAAACAATAGCAAACACAATTGCGATTGCAGAGCCGATAACAAGACCTACGGATGCATCGGAATTCGAGAATGAATCAATGAAGCTTTCGCCGCTGAAGAATCCGCCTGAATAAATCATGCCGATAACGCAGGTGATGATAAGAACAACAACGGGAAGAACAAGGTCAAGAACCTTACCCTTGGGGTTAGCTGCTGCATCGTCATTTTCAACACGGTCACCGCTTGTGAAGATATCTCCTTTTTCGATTGCGTTCTTCTCATGAAGCTTCATCGGGCCGTAATCAATTTTTGCAACTGCGATAACAACCATCATAAGAATGGTGAAAAGAGCGTAGAAGTTATAGGGAATAGCCTGAACAAAAAGGCTGATGCCGCTCTCTGCGCCTGCGCCTCTTGCAAAGCCTGCAACCGCCGCTGCCCATGAAGAAATGGGAGCAATGATGCAAACGGGAGCTGCCGTTGCGTCGATAAGGTATGAAAGCTTTGCTCTCGAAACCTTCTTTTCGTAGCATACAGGACGCATAACAGAACCAACTGTAAGACAGTTAAAGTAGTCGTCAATAAAGATGAGGCAGCCAAGAAGGATTGTTGCAAGCTGTGCGCCTGTTCTTGATTTGATGTGCTTTGATGCCCAGCGCCCGAAAGCTGCCGAGCCGCCTGCCTTGTTCATAAGAGAAACAAGCATTCCGAGAAGAACAAGGAAAATGATGATACCCATGTTGTAGCTGTCCGAAAGACTTGCAACGAAGCCGTCGAAAAGAACATGGTTTACAGCTGTTTCAAAATTGCCGCCTGCAAAAATAAAGCCGCCTGCAATAATACCGATAAAGAGTGAAGAATAAACTTCCTTTGTGATAAGTGCAAGAACAATTGCGATTACCGGGGGAACAAGTGCCCATATTGTTGCATACTTACCTATGCTCTCACGAACCTTTGCAATTGCTGTTTCGATATGAGCCTTGAAGCCCGCATCGTTTGTAAGGTTGTCCGCATAATTGTCAACATATTCGTGAGCCGAATCGCCGTCTGCGAGGTCGTACTCATAGATTTCGCCGTCAACATCAACGGAAAATGCTGTTTCTGTGGGAGCAGAAAGAAGAACTGCTTCCTCTGCGGCAAATGCAAATGTGCTGAACATTGCACCGAGAAGGGCAATAACAATACAAATTGCCGCAAGCTTTCTCTTGTTTGTCATTAGAATACCTCCACTTATTTTTTCCGAAAAAACAAAAGCTCCGATATTCAAATGCGTATCGGAGCGATGCTTTTATACTCTATATATTAAGTCAATATGTCAAATTTGTCAAGAAAAAATTAATGGTTTTTCAGCAATTCGCCTATTTTTTCGCTCAGATTCGCCAATTCCTGCATGGTCAGTCCTTCGGCTCTTACGGCAGGCGGGAATCCGCATTCTTCAATTGCTTTTATAACGATATCCTTGGGTATTCCGGAGCCTGCACTTATTGAATTCGATGCGGTTTTTCTTCTCTGACCGAATGCTGCATGAACCATTTTGAAGAATAATTCTTCGTTTGTTATTTCAATTTCGGGTGTCTTGCGTATTTCCATGCGGATAACGCTGCTGTCAACCTTAGGTGCGGGCATAAACGAGCCTGCTGAAACATCAAAAAGCTTTTCAGCCTTTGCATAATAGTCAACCGCAACCGTAACAGCACCTGAAAGTCTGCTGCCTACGGGTGCGCAAAGTCTTTGTGCCGCTTCCTTCTGCACCATAACGGTTATTGCTTCAATCGGTAATCTGCTTTCAAGAAGCGTCATTATTACGGGCGAAGTTATGTAATACGGCAGATTTGCACATACATAAACGGGCATGCCGTCAAATTTTTCTTTGATAAGTGCGGCAAGGTCTGTTTTCAGCACATCCTGATTGATAATCTCGATATTATCAAAATTCTTAAGTGTTTCGTCAAGAATCGGCAGAAGCTTTGTATCGATTTCGATAACGACCACCTTTTTGGCTCTCTTTGCAAGCTCGGCTGTAAGTACGCCTATACCTGCGCCGATTTCGATAACGCCGCAGTTTTCGTCAATACCGCTTTCCTCTGCCATACGGGGGCAAATTGAAGGATTTATAATAAAATTCTGACCGAGCGCCTTGGAAAAATGAAAGCCGTGGCGGGCAAGTATATCTTTGATTGTTGAAACATCGGTTAAATTATACATCACAGCAACCTCGTATCATTAATAATAAGCTCAAAATCGCAGCCGAAAAATTCTGCGGATTTTTTGCAGAGCACCATTCTGTCAAGGAATATTTCAAAGTATTCCATAACGGGGCAGATAAGGGTATCGATCTTAAGAGTGAGTGAAATCATGCTTTTTTCTTTGTCAATATCAAGCTTTGAGCTGAAAACGGCATAATTTACACGGTCATGGATATCGTCATGCACGGTTTTCTTGTTGCGGACTCTCGAGGTACGGACATCACTTTTATCCGCAAGAATAAGTGCGGCGGCAATCGGGGTTACGGGTGCGGCGGTTTTTTCGTCGTGGTGGCCTATTGCCGTTACGATTTTGATAACCTCATCAACAGGAAAACTTCTCGCACGCAGAAGCTCAAATGCAAGAAATGCGCCGCTCTGCGCATGGTCGGTGCGGTTTATTGTGTTGCCGATATCGTGCATAAGACCTGCAATTTTTGCAAGCTCACATTCTCTCTCATCATAACCGAGCTTTTCGAGAATCATGCTTGCATCCGTTCCTGTTTTGACCGCATGGGCAACTCCGTGCTCGGTATAGCCTATCTGACCGAGAACCTTATTGGCTGCATCTATATAGCTTAAAATTTCTTCGTCTTTCTTTAATTTTTCATAACTGAACAAAAAACTCACTTCCTTTTACAAAAATATTGTTTACACTTCCGTTGATTTTTGTTGAAATATATTTATAATATCATTAGATAGTTTTTTCGGAGGGATATTTATGTCAATTCTTGTTACAGGCGGTGCAGGATTCATCGGTTCACACACCTGCGTAGAGCTTCTCAATGCGGGCTATGAACCTATTATACTCGATAATCTCTGCAACAGCAAGAGCGAAAGTATAAAACGCATAAAAGAAATTACAGGCAAGGATGTTAAATTCTATGAATGCGATATCCGTGACCGTGAGGGTCTTGACAAGGTTTTTGCGGAAAATAAGATTGATGCGGTAATTCACTTTGCAGGTCTTAAGTGTGTACCCGAAAGCATTTCAAATCCCCTTGATTATTATGATAACAACATCGGCGGCACCGTTACTCTTTGCGAGGCGATGAAGGATGCAGGCTGCAAAAAGATGGTTTTCAGCTCATCGGCAACAGTTTACGGCAGTGAAAATATCTCCCCTCTTAAAGAGGATATGCCCGAGGGTAAGACCACAAACCCTTACGGTACAACAAAGCTTTACATAGAAAAGGTTCTTAAGGACGTATGTGCTTCGGACAGCGAATGGAGTGTTTGCCTTCTTCGCTATTTCAACCCCATCGGCGCACACAAGAGCGGAAGAATCGGCGAAGACCCCAACGGCATTCCCAACAACCTTGTTCCTTATATCACTCAGGTTGCAATCGGAAAGCTCGACCATCTCAACGTTAACGGCAACGACTACCCCACCCCCGACGGCACGGGCGTGCGTGACTATATCCATGTTGTTGACCTTGCACTCGGTCATATAAAGGCAGTCGAAAAAATTCTCGGCGAAAACGGCTGCTTCACCTATAACCTCGGAACAGGCATCGGCTACAGCGTTCTTGACGTTGTTAAGGCATTTGAAAAGGCTTGCGGCAAGCCCGTTAACTATGTTATCGCACCCCGCAGACCCGGCGACATTGCAACCTGCTATTCCGACCCCTCAAAGGCAAAGGAAGAGCTCGGCTGGGTTGCAGCAAGAGGAATCGACGAAATGTGCGAGGATTCATGGCGCTGGCAGTCGCAGAACCCCAACGGCTTCGGTGACTGATATGCAGAATTATATCTGGGATTTTGACGGCATGCTGTTTGACAGCTATCCTCACATCACATCGGCATTTCTCAAAGCTCTGGGCGAATTCGGCAAAACCGCCGATTATGATGAAGCAAAAGCACTTCTGGAAATCACCTTTGCTCACGCCTTTGAGCGTTATGAGGTGAACGATGAGGAAAGGGCAGTTTTCCGTGAGCATGAGCATAACTACACGCTCCGACCCATAGCCGTTCCCTTTGAAAATACTTATAAAACGCTTGAAACGCTGTTCAACAGTGGCAAAAAGCATTTTTTATATACCCACAGAGGATTGGAATCCTCACAGTTCTACCTCAAAAAATATGACATGGCGAAGTTTTTTACGGCGTTTGTTGATTCTTCAATGAAATTCCCCTCAAAGCCTGCACCCGATGCGGTAAACTGGATTTGCGACACCTATAATCTCGACAGAAGCGAAACAGTTATGATAGGCGACAGAGAAATCGATGTTTTATCGGGTAAGAACGCAAGCACATACGGATGTTTGTTCACCGGAAAAGAGAATGTTGAAACCGCCGCAGATTTTGTTATAAAAGATATTATTGAGGTACTTGACATTTAGGAGGCAATTATGAGAGCAGTTATAACAGTTATAGGTAAAGATATGGTCGGTATTCTTGCAAAAATCTCAACAGAATGCTGCAACCATAACATAAACGTTCTTGAAGTTACACAGTCCATCCTTCAGGATATGTTTGCGATGATAATGATGGTTGATATCTCAAAATCGGATATCCCCTTCACCGAATTTTCGGATATGCTCGGCAAAATCGGTGCTGATATGGGTCTTTCAATCCATGCCATGCACGAGGACATTTTCAACGCAATGCATACCATATAAGGCTTATTCCGAGGTGAAATACTATGCTTAACGCAAGAGATATTCTTGAAACAATAACCATGATCCAGGACGAACATCTTGACGTCCGTACCATAACCATGGGAATTTCTCTTCTCGACTGCTGCCACAGCGATATTGATACAATGTGCGCAAGGGTTTACGACAAAATAACCCGTTATGCCAGAAATCTTGTTTCAACGGGCGAGCAGATTGAAAAGGAATTCGGTATTCCCATTATCAACAAAAGAATTTCGGTAACTCCTGCCGCAATGATTCTTGCTTCATGCGAGGATAAAGATGCAGTAAAGCTTGCAAAAACGCTTGAAAAGGCGGCTGTTGCTTGCGGTGTTAACTTTCTCGGCGGCTTCTCCGCTCTCGTTCAGAAGGGCTTCGGTCCCGGCGATAAAGAGCTTATTGAGGCTATCCCCGAGGCTCTGAGCGTTACCGACCACATCTGTTCATCGGTAAACATAGGTTCAACAAAAACGGGCATCAACATGGATGCCGTTGCAATGATGGGTCACGTTGTAAGAAAGAGCGCAGAGCTTACTGCGGACAGAGATTGCATCGGCCCTGCAAAGCTTGTTGTTTTCTGCAACGCTCCCGAGGATAACCCGTTCATGGCAGGCGCATTCCACGGTGCAGGCGAGCCCGACTGCGTTATCAACGTAGGTGTTTCGGGTCCCGGTGTTGTAAGAGCAGCTCTTTCAAAGGCAGGCGACTGCGATCTGACCGAGGTTGCGGATATCATCAAGAAAACCGCCTTCAAAATCACCCGTATGGGTCAGCTCGTTGCAACCGAAGCTTCACGCAGGCTCGGCGTGCCCTTCGGCATTGTTGACCTCTCCCTTGCACCCACTCCCGCAATCGGCGACTCGGTTGCACATATTCTTGAGGAAATGGGTCTTGAGGCTTGCGGATGCCACGGCACAACCGCAGCGCTCGCACTTCTCAACGATGCGGTTAAAAAAGGCGGCGTTATGGCTTCATCGCACGTTGGCGGACTTTCGGGCGCATTCATTCCCGTTACCGAAGATGCAGGCATGATTAATGCCGCAAGAAACGGTGCATTGAGCATCACAAAGCTTGAAGCAATGACTGCCGTTTGCTCGGTTGGTCTTGATATGATTAATATTCCCGGCGATACTCCCGCAGAGGTTATCTCGGCAATTATCGCTGACGAAGCTGCAATCGGTATGGTAAACTCCAAAACAACGGCGGTCAGAGTTATCCCTGCAATCGGCAAAACCGTCGGCGAAGAATTGAGCTTCGGCGGACTTTTAGGCAGCGGACCCGTTATGCCGCTTTCAACATATTCTCCCGCAAAGTTCATTTCAAGAGGCGGAAGAATTCCTGCTCCCATGCAGAGCCTCAAAAACTGATACAAAAAAGCAAACGGCTTGCACTTTGATGTGCGAGCCGTTTTTAATTCGTAATTCACAATGCAAAATTCGCAATTAATGGTCTGTGACGCATTTTATTAATCAATCCTCAGTCCTACGGACAGCTCCTTTTCTAAGGAGCCCAAAATCAACTTCCTGCTTATCAGCCTCCTTTGGCAAAGGAGGTGGCATTGCGTAAGCAATGACGGAGGATTGGAAATTAATTATTTTAAAGTTTTAAGTGTTACGGAGCAGCTGGGGACCGATGCGCACATCAGCCCCTATTTAATTTTTCTGCATTAATCCTTAAAAGATACAATTCCTTAAGCCATTCGGGTTGATTATCTATAGTTTCGGAAATCTTCGCAAGAGTGCGTTTGCCCACACGTCTGTCAATAACAGCAAACATTCTTACAAGCGGATTATCATGCTCAATTGATTTTTCTATCGGCAATTCCCTGTAGATTTTCAATGCACTGCAAAAATCTTCATCATCAAATTCCGTTTTGTTTTCAACGGGAACAGTATTCTTTTCCTGCCAATAAATTCCCCATGCTTTTTCTTTTTCGTTGCTCTTATCTCTGAAAGCAACTGTTTCCATTGAAAATCTTTTGATAGTTTTTCCGTCAACACGGATTTCAAAAATCTTGCATTCATCCATATTGGGGTATGAAGTGCAGGAATACTGAATTCTCTCTTTTAAGGAATCGGCAAGCATTTCCTGCTCAAGATATTTTCTCATACCGCTCCATGAGCCGGAGATTTTAGCCATAAATCAGTTCTTCTCCAGTCTTATACAGGTTACCGAATACTGCGGTGCGGTGTAGTTAAATTTATCCGAAACGCCGTTTACGGTAAATTCCTCCATAATGCAGTCCTCTTTTGCGCCGAGAATATTATCGTTGGCAAGGCTGTCGCCTGCAACCTGATTGATAACCGCAGTAGCTTTTACGTCTGCACCGTTAAGGTCAATTGCAAAAACCTTGCTTGTTTCGGTAACATTTACAAGCTTTATGATGATATCGCCGTTTTCATCTGTGCTGACAACCTGATAAGCCTCTGCCTCCGCTTCGTGTGCGGTATCAAAATCAACATAGAGAACATTATCGATATAGCATTTAACGGTTGTGCCCGAAACAACAACCTTAAGCTCGTAGGTTTTGCCCGTTTCAATTGTGCAGGGCTTTTCGGTTTCAATCATTTTTGATTTTGCGCCGTTTTCAATCTCCTGAAGGCATGAAATGGTGTTGCCCCAGCCGCCGATATTCCAGAACCAGCAGTTCTGCTCATCCTTAACGGCAAAGGGAATAATGAAGCCTTCGTCACCTTCAAGCTTTGTTGCCTCAACGGTGTAGGTATAATTGCTCCACTCTTCATTACCGAAATATGCAACCTTGCCCGTTTCGGTATAAGGCATCCATACATTCGTCTGAACAAGCTTGCCGTTCTTTATTTCAAAATCGTTGCTGTCATAAACATTATCCCAGTTCCACCAGAAGTTAAGGGGAAGCGAGAATTTATCCGAGCCGAGAGTTCTTCCCGTTTCGTTTGAAACAATTTTTACATTATCAAACTCTGCAGAGGTATACCATGTGCCGATACCCACTCTGCCGCTCAGGGGCTGCTGCTCAACCTTTGCGCCGTCAAGCGTTGAGGAAAGGAGCTTTGTGCCCTGATTTACAGAGAAAAGCTTCTGAACATAGTAGTTGATTGAACCCGTAGCCTGATGATTATTGAACCAGATAAGGTCGGGCGACCAATGGGTTGCCGTGAGATTACCGAAAAGGGGCGCATAAGCCGCCATACGGACTATATCGCCGTTTCTTTCGAGTCCCGTCATATATGCCGCCTCTGCAAGCGCTGCTTTGAGAGTGTTGGATTTTGCGGCGTATTCACCGAGAAATACCTGAATTCCGCCGCCGTAGATTGTGTCCGTCATTTCATCAACGGAGCGTTTATAATTATCCTCGTCATAATAATCGGCATTCTGCAAAAACCATTCGGGCTGATTATAATAATGCTGGTCAGTTGCACCTGCAAAATCCTCGGCAACATCGGAATCTCCGAGCTGTTCTTTTGCATATTCATAGGATTTCAGGTAATTATCGCCGTGAGTGCCGTCGGATGCGCCTGAAGAATAGATAAGCTCAATGCCCTCATAAAGCTCGGGGTTTTCGGCTTTAGCCTCATTGAAGGAATCAAGGAATACCTGATATCTTTCAAAGTAAACCTCGCCCTCCTGCTCGTTGCCGATGCAGATATATTTAAGCTCAAAGGGTTCTTCGTGTCCGAGAGAAACACGCACCTTGCCCCATGTTGTGGTTTCATCGCCACGGCAGAATTCAATGAGGTCGTGCATGTCCTGAACATACTGCTTAAACTCATCGCTGTTCATATCAACGGGACCTCTGCCACGCATCTGGCAGTAAATTCCGCAGTTGATAACGGGAACACCTACTGCGCCGATATCCTCTGCAAGCTGAAAATACTCATAGAAGCCGAGCCCGTAGGTCATGAAGCAGGGATAAGGGTCATCGGTTGCGGCAACATTTGTCCAGAGATTTATCCCCTGCTTTCTTGCGGCAACATCGCCGTATTTGCCGTTAAATTCAAGAGGCAGACCGTCATCGCCCGTGCCGATTGAATATTTCCAGTTGTATAAAGTTTCGTAGTCATAGCCCTCAATAGCACAGCCACCGGGAAAGCGCAGGAATTTAGGTTGGAGCTCTTCGAGCATCTCGCCGAGGTCCTTTCTCATGCCGTTTTCTCTGCCCTTGAAGGTATCGTCGGGGAAAAGAGAAATCATATCGAGCGCAACACTTCCCTTATCGGCAAGCACCTGAAGGGTTGCGTTTTCAAAATCCGTTTTACCCGAAACAAGCTCAAGCTCATATTTCTGCCATTCAGAAGTTATTGCATTGATTTTACCCTCTGCAACTGCAGCTCCGCCCGAGCAAAGGCGCACGGTAACTGAGCCGTTATAGCCTTCAAGCCCCTTAGCATAAACAGAAAAATTATATTTTGCATTTTCTTCAATCGACATTCCGTCAAGGAAGCCGACATTTTCAATGCCTGCGGGAGTATCGGAATTATTGGAAATCACAAGATAATTCGGATTGTTGGCATTGAGAGAATCCTCTGCATTTGCTTTGACCTCTGCCGATGCACCTCCGACGGTATTCCAGCCGTAGAGAGCATCATTCACTGCAATTTCGGTAAATTCAAATGAGCGGTTAACCACCATTTCGGCATAAAGTCCGCCGTCTGCGGCAAAGTTGATATCCTCAAAGAAAACACCGAAAAGCAAATCGCTGATATCGTGAATTTCGTCCTCAACATCAACCGTCAGTGAATAGTCAGCATCTTCTTCGCTGTAATCGGTAACGGAATTTGCTGCGGGTCTTTCAGGCTCATCAGGCTCTTTTTCGGCAAAAATTCCGCCCGTCATCGCCATAAAAGCAGAGGTTATAACCGCAATCGCTTTTTTAAGGAACTCATAAACGATATATTTCATATACATTCCTCACTTCTGTTTGATATCTAATATAATATCTTAAATGGGACAATTCGTCAATACTTTCAAATATGTTTGATTTTATCGGGGATATAGAGTATAATCAATTCGAAAAACCGAAAGGAGAATTGATTGTGAAAGCATTTAAAAGAGCAATATCTCTTATTCTTGCGGTGATAACCGTATTTTCCGTTTGCGGCATTGCTTTCGCCGAAAGCGGAGTAACAGGCTTTACCGAAGAGGATTTTCTTGTAACAAAAGGTCAGGATATCATTAATCAAAAGGGTGAAAAGGTTCAGCTCAAAGGCGTTAACCTTGGCGCATGGATGATCTGGGAGGACTGGCTCTGCCCCTATGAAGAGAGCCTCGACCACTACACCGTGCTTGAAATTCTCACCGAGCGTTTCGGCGAAGAAAAAGCTTATGAGCTCATGGATATCTATATGGATAACTGGATAACGGAATATGACCTTGACGAAATAAAGTCGATGGGCTTCAACTGCGTGCGTGTTCCGTTCTGGTTCAGAAATTTCTATTATGATGATAACGGCAGAAAGATTCTTGACGAAAACGGCGAATGGGATTTCTCCCGTCTTGACTGGGTAGTCAGCGAATGTGCAGAGCGTGAAATCTATGTTGTTCTTGATATGCACGGCGCAGTAGGATATCAGAGCGATGCTCCTCATAACGGCAAAAAGGGCGAGTGCGGTCTTTATGACGATACCGAGCAGGGCGAAAGATACAGAGAACTTACCGATGAACTCTGGACTGCTATCGCAAGCCGTTACAAAGACGAGCCTGCCGTTGCAATGTATGACCTTCTCAACGAGCCTATGTGTGATGTTGACGCAGGCGAAACAGAGCGCAGAGTCAACAACGAAATGATTTACACCCGTCTTTATGATACCGTCCGCAAAGTTGACGATAAGCATATCATCACCATGGAATGCATCTGGACTGCAATCGCACTTCCGCAAGCATGGCTTAAGGGCTGGGACAATGTTGTTTTTCAGGTTCATTTCTACAACAATTCCAACTTCATTTTCAACCTTTTTGCATGGTTTACAAAGTTTATCTATGCCGATGTTCCCATGATGATGGGCGAATTCTATCCGCATCAGCAAACCACCTGGAAAAACTGCTTCAATACCCTTAACAATGCAAACTACAGCTGGTTTCTCTGGACATACAAGGCTACCGGACACGGCATGTGGGAATCCGACTGGTGCTTAAGGGGCAGCAAAGACGGCTTCCACAGAGCAAACGTGCGCACGGACAGCTATGAGGAAATCGCACGCAAATGGGGCGAATGCATCCGCACCGAAAACGGTTTTCAGGATACCGGACACTACGATAAAAATGTTAAAGCTTATCTTTAAATATTAACAACGCCCCCGAAATTTTGGGCTTTTTCCAAAATTTCGGGGGTATTTGATGCTTGATTATTTATCCTTTTCGATTGTCTGCAGGAACTGATTTGCCATTGAGATAATTTCGCCTGCACCAAGCTTTGAAGCAATTTTGCTTATAGGCTTAAGAGGGATTTTGCCGACAGGCTTAAGCAGGGGCATATTGCTGTCAATAGTGATATTTGCATGGTTCTTGATAAGGCGCTGAACCTCGCTGTTAAAGAGTATATCGCCCACATTATCCTCAAGTGAAAGATTATCGGGGTTGATATCGTCGCTTGCGGAGAACCAGTTTCTTACGAAGCTTTCGCAGCCGTCAGGAAGAGCATAAGAGGGATTGGGAATATCCGTGCCGTTAACGGTAATCTTATGAGTGCATTTGCCCGACTTTGCGGTGATAACGTTTTCGCCCTCTTTGATAACTGCATCGAAAACGAAAACCTTATCGCCCGTAAGCTCTGTCTTTTCGCCGTTTACGGTAAGAGTTACGCTATCGCAGTTTGAATAAACCTTGATTTTCTGCTCTCCCGTAGGTCTGTCAACAAATCTTTCGCCTGCGATATGAACGAACTTCTCGTCCGACCAATGTGCTTTATATACATAGAATGCGTCTTTTTTGATTTTGCGGTCAAAGGTAACAAGACCCTTATTGTTTCTGCCTCTTACGCCGCCCTCGTTACGGATTGCCGAGCCGAAGTCAAACATATTCCACACATATGAACCCCAGAGCCAGTCACGCTCGTTGATAGCCTTGACATAATGCTCATGGTAATATGCCTGGTAATCTTCTGTGTAGTCGCCCTGAGCGGGATTTGCAGCATGGAGATTGGGCATACCCTCTGCGCCGTATTCGGAGATGCAAAGCTTGATATGAGGCTTCTTTTCGTGGAAATTATCGAGCCACTTGTCAATACCCTCAACAGTCTGCATATACCAGCCGAAATAGTGGTTATAGCCGAGAATATCGGGGATTTCATTGAGCTTTGAGTTAATACCGACCATTGTAAGCTGTGCGGTAACGGTAGGTCTTGTTGAGTCAAGAGCATGAGCGATATTGTTAAGCTCGCTGATTCCGTTTACAAGACCGGGAGCTGCGCTGTTGATTGAAACCTCATTCGCAACGCTCCAGCAATAGATTGAGGGATGGTTATAATTCTGCCTGATAAGCTCTTCAAGCATGAATTTTGCCTGCTCCTGCTTTTTCTTGCTGAAATTCGAGATAACGGGAATTTCCGCCCATACAAGGAAGCCGTATTCATCGCAGAGGTCATAGAACTTTTCGTCATGCTGATAGTGAGCAAGACGAATTGAGTTTGCACCGACTTCCTTGATTATTTCAATATCTTCCTTATGTTCGTTATATGTAAGTGCGTTTCCGAGACCTTCTCTGTCCTGATGTCTTGAAACACCCTTCATCTTAACATGCTTTCCGTTGAGGAAGAAGCCCTTTTCATTATCAAAACAGAATTCACGGAAGCCGAAACGGTCGCTTACCTCATCGATAACCTCGCCGTCCTTTTTAAGTCTTGCAGTCATTGTGTAAAGATAGGGATTCTCCACGCCGTCCCAGAGAATATGATTCTCAACAAAGAGCTTAACAGCATCCTTATCGGCAGGAATTTCTTCCTTTGCAACCTCGTTGCCCTCTGCGTCGGTAATAACAAATTCCTTTGTAAGACCCTCGCAGACACCCTCAATAACACTCTTTACAAAAACTCTGCCGTCTGCCTTCGGAGTGATATACATACCGCAAAGGCTCATGTCAAGCAGCGCAAAATGCGACGGTGCAACGCCGCTGATGATGTTGACATCTCTGTAAATTCCGCCGTAGAAGGTAAAGTCCGCCATCTGGGGATATACATATTCATTCTCGCTGTTGTCAACGATGATTCTGATTTTGTTTTCCTCTTTTGTAAGGAAATCTGTTGTATCAAAACGGAACATAGCATAGCCGTTTTCGTGGCTGCCGAGATAAATTCCGTTAACATAAACCTCGCAGATTGTGTTTGCGCCGTTGATTTCAAGATAAGATTTGCCCTCAAAGGCGGGAACGTTTTTTTCGTAAACGCATCTGCCTCTGTAATAGCTTTCGGAAGCACCCTGACCGTCAAGCGCATTCCATGTGTGAGGAAGAGAAACATTCTCGATTTCTCCGTCCTTGATAAAAGTCCAGTTTTCATTAATATTGGTTATTTTTCTCATTTTATTCACCTTGGCTTCCCTTGAAATTGAATATTACAATTTTATATTATATCATTAGATTTCCCATCGGTCAATACAAGTTTGAAACACATTTATCAGTCTCTGTGTATCACAGCAAAGAACCGCCACGAATGCCGTGACGGTTCTTCCTGTATACAAAAATTTATTTCATGCCGTTTTCATAAGCCTCGATCATCTTCTTAGATGTATGACCCATACGACAGTTTTGAATGTCAGAGCCCTGAACCGCAGTAATATCAACAATTTCAGCCCTTTGTCTTGCCTTGAGTTTGAGCAGATATTTTTCGGTTGTTTCGCCCGTTACAAGCTTGATTTCGATTTTTGCATGAGAGTCATCCTCAACGCTCACAAATATCTTATCAACATATTTGTCAATGAAATTCTTTGTGATTAATCCTTCGGATGCAACCTTCGCTGCACTTACAAGAGAAGATTTAATTTCTTCAATGCTGTCCTTGAAACCTGCATCGGATTCAAGCTGTTTCTTTAAATCTTCAATTTCAGCCTCAACCTTTTCAATCTCCTTTGAGTTGCTTGCGTTCAATTTTTTGAATTCAGCTTCGGTATAGGCTTCGTCAACATAAAGATCAAGAAGCTTTGCTTTTTTCTTGTAGAGCTTGTCTTTTTGCTCCTCTGCTCTTTCAAGCGCTCTTTCAAGACCGTCATCCTTCATAATATCCCAAAGCATCAGTGTATACTCATCAATGATTCTTTCGATGTCTTCTGTTGTGTCTTTAAAGGTTTCATAAAGTACCTTTTTAATTTCGCTTTCATAGATTGCAAAGGAATTACAGTATTCTTTGCCATTTTTGATTTTGCCGCTGCAAATCCATTTTGAATTTTTGTTGCCGCTTTTGTCAACGCTGTCTTTTCTGTAATAAGGTGAACCGCAGTTTTTGCATAGAATTTTACCTGTCAGAAGATTTGCGTGATTGCAGATACCCTGACGGTTTTTTACATCGTTGCTGCGTTTTTTCAGAATGAAATTAGCTCTTTCCCAAAGTTCTTCATCAACAATGGCAGGAACGATTTCACCTGTTTCATCCTTATACATAGTCCATTCCTCTTCGGGAATGAACTCTCTTTTTTCGCTGAACAAGTCAAGATTTTTAACCTTGCCGCCGACATAATAACCCTTGTATTTGGGGTTTGCGATTATATTAGCCAAAGTGCTGTGTGCGATTTTATTGCCGTTTCTGTTGCGATATCCTTTATTCCAAAAGATATTCTCAATCTGTTTCATGCTGTAATCGCCTGTCGCATAAAGCTCGTAAAGTTCAACAACCATCGGAGCTTCATCAGGATTGATAACAAGACGTTTTTTAAGCTTGTCATAGCCGAAAATTCTGCTGTTACCGAGAACAACGCCCTTTTCAATAGCCTGTGCGTGACCGAATTTTACTCTTTCGGAAAGCTTTCTGAGCTCGTCCTGCGCAATAGTTGACATAATACCGAGCCTGAGTTCAGAGTCTTTATCAAATGTGTTGATGTTGTCATTCTGAAACAACACCCCTACACCACAGTCAAGAAGCTCTCTGGTGTAGCTTAAACTGTCAACTGTGTTACGGGCAAAACGGGAAATTTCTTTTGTAACAATGAAATCAAACAAACCGTTTTTGGCGTCTGCTATCATTCTGTTAAAGCTTTGTCTTTTCTTTGTGCTTTTGCCTGAAATACCCTCGTCAACATAACCTTCAACATACTCCCAATTGGTTTTTTCTTTAATGAAATTTTCGTAGTATGAAATCTGGTTTTCAAGTGAATTGAGCTGTTCATCTTTTTCACTTGAAACACGGGCATAAAAGGTTACACGCATGTGTATGTCAAAAATGCTCTTACCTTCATAGATAAGCTTGTGCTTGTCGATAATATTCAAATTATCACTCCTAAAAAAATATTTGTATGGTTTAATTATAATTGCAATCTTCTGCGATTGCGATATGTAAATGCTGGTAAGGAGTGCGCAGCAGAGCGCTGCACACTCAAGCCACCATTAATTTGTGTTTTTGCTGTTACTTTTCGCGGCAATTCTGCTCATGAGCTTGGCTTTTTGCTCTGCCTTGATTAACCCTTGCGAATAAAGGGTATCGGTAAAATAGTTAAACCAGAGCTCATTCGAAATTACCTGTTTTGCGCCATTGTTGTTCAACAGAAAACCTCTTTCATCTGAACTTTCATGGCTATTTTTTGCAACCTCTTCGGTTTTAGTCATTGCGAAAGCTGTACCTTTCGGATTTATTTGTTTGCGGGTTAAAAATATGGCATACAGCCGCTTCACAATTTATTTTCCTCCTGCGGAAACGGTGATCAAAACTCTGTTCCCTTCGCCGCAGTTTTGGAGTTGCACTCCGATTTTAGCGCGCAACCCGACCTCTTGTCGAGGCCGAATTGCGAACTTTTCGTAAACATTGGAATATTAGCCTTAATATTCCAAGTCGTAGATCTTGCTCATAGGTATAAAAAATCTTTTACCTATTTTTACAGCAAAGATTTTCTTGTCTCTGATATATCTGTAAACTGCGTGTTTTTCAAAACCGAAGTATTCACAGAATTCTTTCACAGAGAGGAATTCTTTTCCGTCATACATGGTCTATACCTCCATAAGTATTTTTCGAGGACGCTCTATCCTACCTCTTCAGAGGATTATTTTCATTTTCATTCTGTGGAAAGCAAGCTTTCTTTTATTAAAATCGGGTGAAATCAAATCTGCCCGTCTTTCCTCATATCTATGTAAAGTTAAAAAACTAAACATACCAAATATTTTGTAATAAGATATATGTTTAATCAGTTTTTGATAAGTTTATCTTTGAAAAATTTTGCTGTGTTTTTGCCTTTAAAGCGAACAATAAGTTTCTTACCTGTTGTTCTGCGGCACTTTGTCAGTTCAACGCCATACCATATGATTTTTTCATCAATGATAATAAGAGGGGCTTTTGAATATTTGTTTTCAGAAGCAAATATTCCAAGACCTTCCGGCGGCAATTCGCCGGGTGTGTGATATATTTTTAAATTAATGCTGTCAAATGATTTATTGTGTAATGCTTCTATAAGTTCACTGTTATTTTCCTTGTGAACCGAAACACCGTGTGGCATAAAAACGATCACTTCGTTTTGAGCGTTTTTTATGTCTTCAAACAAACTGCGAGGAGCATCTTCTTCATAGAAAAATTTCATATGCGGAGTATTGATATTCATAAGAGCATCTGCAATTTGTTCTTTTTGGATATGTTTATTTGAGTTTTGATTTTCTGCAATCAATTTGTGCAAAAGCAGAGTTTCATCCTTATATGACATAAAAAAGTTTACATCTGATACACAAACAAACTTACCTTTAGCTCTGGTCAGTGCAACATTAACCAAACGATTAGCAGTATCGTTATTTTGTGCACTCAAAAGGCGTCCGGGCTTTTTTAACGGAACCGTATCAACAGCATCAAATATTATATAATCCTTTTCAGACCCTTGATATTTATGAACTGTTGAAGCTTCAAGTTGTATTCTTGAAACACCTGAATCTTTGAGAATCATCTTATATAAATGCTCCTGATTTTTATATGGCGTAATAATTCCGATTTCGCATAAATCAGCATTGCTGAATGCAAAAGCAAACGAAACAAACGCACTTGCGATATTGATACCGTGAGTCCCTAACCTCGTATCCGTCATCAGTGCTCCGAGTCCGTTCATATCAGCAAGGGCAATCGGCTCGCCTTTTACAGGATTCAAATCGGTTATATGTTCAACTTTCTTTTCAACACTTTCATGGCACTTTAACTTACCGTGATACATATGTTCAGAACACACTTTGGTTATTTGCGGATGGCAACGATACCCTGTGTTTAACATACACATATGTTCATGCGGATATCCTTTTGCCAAAGCAGCATCAATGCCGCAATAATTGAAAATATCTTTTTTCAGAAACTCATCTTCGCTTTTAGCTATTGTTGCTAATTGTTTGAAATCTCCTACACAAATCAGCTTTGAATCTGCCAAACCGGCAGCAAAGAAAATTTGCGGAATATTAACCATACTGACTTCATCTACAATAACAACATCAAATTTATTTTCTTTAAATATAACCGGATCAACAACAGCCTTGGAAATAGTTGTTGCAACAACAATTGCTTGTTTTACGATAGCCGCTTCTTCAAATTTAAGATTTCTATCTATTATGTTCAATTCCTCGGACAAACTTATTCTTTCATAATCGGATAAATTATCGTCTTTTAGTCTCTTTTCTATTTCTTCTTTTCTTTGCTGAAATTCAGGACAATTGAGCAATGCAAGTTCTCGTGATAATAAAAATTTCTCGTTTTTCAACTCTTCATTCTCGGCATTGCCATACCGAACCACTTCTCCTACTGCCCAGTCATTATAAAGAGATTTATATTTAAGTACTATTTCATCTACAGCTTTATTCGCCTGAGACAAAATCAAAACACGAAGTCCTCCTTGATAGAATTCTCTGCAGATTTCAGCAATCGTTTTTGTCTTACCGGTCCCCGGAGGTCCCCAAATAAATGTTATAACCAATGCAAGAGCCATTTTAACAGCATTAATTTGACCCAAAGACAAAACAGTCGTTTTTCTGTTTTTATTTGGTTCACTAAAAATCAGTTGTTTTAAAACATGCCCCGGTTTCTTTTCCATTTCAGTAAGTCTTTCAATAAGCTCCAAAAGTATAAAAGTCAAATCAAAAGTAAGTTCCGCAAATTCAACAGTATCGCCTACGAATGTACATTTAATATAAACTCTATCTTTTTTGACTTGTAAAACTTCCGCATCATATATCATATCGTTGATCCATAATTTACAATCAAGACCTCTACGCAAATCAGATGTGTCTGAACATGCAAATCGGTATATATATGTGTCCTCTGATTGACGAACAACAACACCTTCTTTAATATCAATAAAATCATCTTTATTATTGTGTTGCGCTTTCACTTCTTTTCTTATAGCTTCTATTGCTGTATCAAATATAGGAATGTTTGGATAGACCAAATAATTGCCTTCTTTCTGTTTATTTTTTCACCCCGAAAACTGATGATGACATTGCGAAGAATGACAACTCGGGTAACAAGCTTGTCCTTCTTTTAAATTGATTAGTATTTGTATTTTTTCTTTAGCTAATAATAAAAAACTTGTCATTTTGTCATTTAAGAGTAAAACCCATTGAAAAATAAGGCATCTTCAAATGACAAATGTTTTTGAAGCAATGTCATTTCAGTGTCAGCATAATTAAAGATATTTGTAATCATCGACAGCTTCTTCCGTCAATGTGAATATATAATATCTTTTGCTGCTTGTTCTTGTTTTTAACTCCTCAGGAGTTTTCTTAAGGTATTGAGCAATTTCATTATCGAAATCTTTGGATGACATAATTGTTTTTCCAAAATTGATTTTGCACCAATTATTGAAAACACGTCTTATATAGGCCATAGTTTTCTCGTCATTATATGCGATTGGCACGCCTTCAGGTCTAAGCTTGCAGCACTCTTCAAAAAATGAAACGGCGGAGCTGTTAAGCTTTTTGTATTTTTCAAGTTCTTCGTTGCAAACCTCAGGAATAGAAAACTTGAAGTTGTTTGCGATAAGCTCTTTTAAAGCAACAACAGCTTTCTGAACGATACCGTTTCTTTCTTCCATCATCTTTTCAACAATAAAAGGGTCTCTTTTTTCAGGAGGAACAACATTGTTGCAGGGCACAATAATTAAGCGTTCATACACCCACGGACCTTTATCTCCGCCAAAGAACGGCATTTTATTTGCGCCAAACCAAAGGAAACCGTTAAACCTGAACGAAACCGGAGACTTGAATTTTTCTTCAACTATTACTGTGTCCCCGCCGACAAGTTGCTTTAAAACTTTAAGCTGACTTGCAGTACCGAATTCCAAATCTGCACTGCCTGCAACCCTTTTGCCAATCAGAGCCGATGGACCGAAGCGTGTTTCAAGATCTGAAATATCAAGTGAACAACAGTATTCTTCGCCGATAATTCTTTCTGCAAGCAGTTTAATTCTGGTTTTCCCGGTATTTCCCTCTCCCACAAGGAAGAGGCACTTCTTTGTACGATAGCCGCTCACATTAGAAATACACAAACCTATAATCTGAAGCAACAATTTCTTTAAGTCTTCATTACCGTTAGTGAGCATATCTAAATATGCATCAAATACTGGTGTTTCTCCCGTGTTATCTGACCATTCTGCGTTGATCTGAATGGTTGATAAATATTCGGGAGAATGAGGCAAGAACTCCATTGTATCTAATTTAAGAACTCCGTTTTTGAAATTGATGATATTCTCATCTTGGTCAAAGTAAGAGAACAATATGTAGTCTGAGTTCGCCTTAATAATCTCCAATGTCTCTTTTACGACAGACATCTTCAAAATGCTTTTATCGTAATCAGTTATATAGGAACTGATAACCGCTTTAACATCATCGTCCGAACATCTGCGATATCTGCCGTTGCTAAACAACCATACACTGTTATTGCTGTACTCGTTATCTTTAACCAGAGTAAACATACCGTCTTCTTTGATTTGTTCAGCAAGCAAAGCGGGATTAACACACACCTTGGTTCCGTTGGAATAACAAAAGCTTGGCATAACTCCGATTTCTGTTTTGGGAGCAGAATAAAACGCTGTATTTTCAACAATCACATCAAGAAGGTCTTTTGTATCGTCATAGCCCAAAATTTCGATTATATCGGAAATATCGCCGTGTTCCTTAAGATCACAACAGATATTTTCGGAAAGGATGAGTTTGACGCTTTTAGCAACGCCTGAAACACAGGATGCCACATCTTTTGCATGCGTTTTTCCGATATCATCATTGTCCGCCAGAATAACCACATCTTTGTTTTTGAAGAATTTGTTGTAATTCTTCGAATCCCATTTATGCCCTGCACCATGTGGGGGCGTGGTTGCAATATAGCCCATTTGTTGAAGAGAATCGGCGTCTTTCTCGCCTTCAACTATATAAATTGTTTCTGCAGCATTTAAAACGGACGGAAGATTGTACAAAAGAACATTGATGCCATTCAAGCCTTTAACCCACTCGTTGTTTTCTAAATGAAACCAACAAAAAGATTTAGAACTGTCCGAGTGGCCGTAACACACTTTTTTGGCAATCTGAACTCCTGCCTTATCGTAATAAAAATAAGCTTTTTCTTTCTGATCATAGCTTTTTGTATGACCGCTATTGTCATTGGTGAAAAGATCCTTCATTTCCAGACCCAACGCTTTAACAATATCTTCTGTTTTGCACCCCGCCATACAATAAAGAAGTATATTGCCTGTTTCTTCGTCTTCCTTAATGTATAGACTGGGATGCTCGTCATCGTGACAAGGACATTTAGCTACAAACTGATTACCAAAAGGTAGCTGTTTGGGAGAATCAAGAATTTGTATAAGTTCTGTTTTTTTCACATTAACCTCCAACAAGTATTGACACTTGAATTTTTTTAGTTATAATTTAATTTGGGAGAGTTTTCATAGAAAGTATGTAAGATTGATTTAGAAAAACCCGTTGAACCCTAAAAGCGCCCAAATACGCTGCAACATATATTAAATGTATAGTAAACAAAAAGCCCGACTCCAAAAATGGAATCGGGTTTTGAGTTTTTATTTGGTATTAATATATATTATATTACTTTACTATTATATTCTAATAATATAATATATATTAATACTACAAATTTTATAGCAAGGCAATTAGGAACACTAAATATCGCTTTTAATCAACAAACCCGGAATGCATATGCACTCCGGGTTGTTCAGGTTTATTTACTGAATTCAGGATAAGTGTTCATCTTCGCTTCAACTTCTTCGAGCTTTGCTTTTGCTTCTTTGCGGCGTCGGGCCTTTTCGCCGAAGAGACCTTTGTTCTCTGCGATTGTTTTGAGAAGCTGTTCTTTTTCAGCAACAAGAGCATCGTATTCACTCTTGCGCTGTGCGGCTATGCGTTTTTCTTCTGCAATACGCTTTTCTTCGGCAATACGTTTTGCTTCAGCTTCACGGCGGCGGCGTTCCTCAGCCTCTCTGCGAGCCTTCTCTTCAGTTTCTCTCTTAAGTCGCTGTCTTTCGGCTTCTTCGGCTTTTTGCTTTTCGGAAAGGATAACCGTAAAGTTTTGGTTGCCTATCTCTCTCAGGCGTTTTTCAGCATAGCTGTCTTTATAAACAACGATGTTGTATTTATCCACTTGATAATTGATAAAGGCTTCGTTACCTATAAAAGCCACGCCCTCATTAAGAGTAACCGTAAAAGGATGTTTGCTGAGCGTATAGGTAGAAATTTTAAAAGCGTCGTTATATATGGATGTTTTTCTTCCTGTAATAACAACTTCTTCAAGATTTCCGAATTCAAACGGTTCTTTATATAATGCCACTTCGTCTGAAGTTACTACAACGCGTTTAACTTCAGGACCAAACCTGAATTGTCTGTCTCCTATACTTTTTACACCCTTGGGCAGAATAACTTCTTGAGCTTTACCTGATGAATAAAAATATTCATTTGCACTGACCGGTCTCTTTGCTCCTCCCCAAACGCTCCTTGTAATACCCTCTTTTATTTTAAGCGTCATATCTGTTGAATGATTATATATAAGGCAATCTTCACAATACCCTACACCGTTTTCTTCTGTTATAAGGTGAGTGTAATCGGGCAACTTCTTCGGTTTGCCACCCTCCTCATACGGTTCAATGTCATAATCTGCCAGACCTTCTACAACAGCAAACGGCTGATAGCTTGAAAGAGCCAGAGTACACCATACTGCAAGTGCATCCGCAAGAACACCTGTCAACGGTTCGGTACGGTCACGTTTTTCTTCAAGATATCCGTGGATTTTTTTCATCAAGGGCTCAACTTCCAGAAGTTCCTTCTTAACTCTTACAACATCATAAACGAAATCCTCTTTGAAACCGTAGTTGACTTTACCCAACAAAAAGACATTTTCTGCATGGCAACAATAATTGAGTTCGGAAGTGTGAATAAGCGATGCGGGGCCTTTTGCGTTTCCACCGGCCTTGAAGTTGGTTCCGCCGCAATCATTGATAAAATCGCCGACTGCAACAATTTCCTCAACAGACATATCAGCAAATTTCTTTTTATTCTTTTCGCAATAAACAAAAGCTGTATAAATAACGGATTTGAACGAATGGAGCATTCCGATATGCTTGATATAGCCTGCATGAATTTCGGCTTCCAGATCATTCTTGGGGTTAAAGGAATCGGAATCAACTCTGAACAAAGAAGCGTATTTTTCGGCAATACCAGAAACATTTACAGTTGAACAATAACCTTCTTTTTTCAGGAAACAGTCATAAGCTCTTTCAATGTTGACTTCCTTGGGATATTTCTCCTCAAGATAATCCCAAAGATTAACAACCATTGCATCGCAGCCCAAGGGATTTTCTTCAATGCGTCTTTCCTGATTTTTGATGAGAAGCTTCTTTCTTGAATCAATAACCTTACACTTTTCAAACTTATCAAAATATTTACGGCTTGCTTCGGATATATCTGTTGAAGCGGATTTAAGCTCGGTTGATTGCAGGGTTTTCTTCTTTTTCTGCTCGGTTTTCTTTTCGGTGACATATGTTATTTTTAGTTTTTCAATGTCAACTGTCTTGAAATAATTATCTGCATAACTTCCCTTGACAACCATAACTTCCATTTCGGGAATATATTTTCCGACTGCCATCAGCCTGCCCAATTCAGTCTGAGGTGCAAGGTCAAAAGCATCATCGGCGATATATGTAACTGTGGGAGCAACCATAAGCTCTCTCAGTCTCATTCCCGTGAAAGCTCCGCTTTCAATCCTTGTAACACCTTTTCTGAGATGTACTTTCCAGACTTCTTCGTTATCGGCAAAAGCGCCTGCACCGATAACAGTTACATCCTCAGGAATTTCAGGCTGGAATGATTTGCCGTTATATTTGACGAGAGTTGTGCCGCTCATTGCAAAGATTTTAGATGCGCTGCTTGCAGTCTTTGTTGCAGAACTGCTTTGAACCGAACTCACCTGCTTTGCCTTTTTGCCTGCAGGTATTTCATTCACAATACAGATTGTGTTCAGCACTTTTTCCATTGAAGCATGGCGCTGTGCAGCAGTCTGCTTTGCGTTTTTATAGAAATACTGAATAGTATAGCAGCCTTTTGCAGTATTTATAAACACATATTGACCGTATGTTGAATCATCCTCATCTCTGTATGAAACACTTACATTGAGATTCGGACGGAAGATAAGGTCATTTTCTTCGCGTCCAAGCAAACCGCCTGCAATCTGTGACAAAAAGCCCATATCGGGCGGATCAAGACGGAACACAACGAAGCAGTTATCGGCATAAGCTATCATACCGCCATCGTAGCCTTTGGCTTCCATAGCTGCAAATGGACGATCACCGTTATGTTTACCGTCTGAAGTGTAGACCCAGCCTTCGGGAAGCTGAATAGCAAAGTCATCATTGACGGTTACATAACCGCCATCTGTCATATAAACATTTTGTGGCAGCTTGTTTTCTTTGGGTTTGGAAACAGTCTTTGAATCGGAAACTGTTGAGTTTTCAAGCATATCATGTATCTGCCTGAAAGCTTCAAATTCGGGATATATTTTGTCGAGTCTTTTGAATATATCAAGATATACAGAAGGGTTTTCCGATGTTTCGGCAGTAAAAAGATTACCCATATAAGGAGAAATATCAAAATACATTTCATCATCGTCGATAAAACCCATTTTGACAAGTCCCAAAACTTTGAGATTCATTTCCGAATCCAAACCAAACTCCTTTACAACTTCATCCGTGCAAAAGTATTCCATAAATTCCGATGCATTTTCACGGTCAATCAAAAAAGAACAACATGTTGCCAAAGTGTAAAACTGTGCATGTTTAACAACGTATTTTTTAAAAGCAGTGCGGTCGAAATTTTTATCAATAGCTTCCCATCCCACCGAACCCTGATCAAGCATATCGATTACAGCTTCTACATGTTTACTATATTTGGGTGTTGCCATTATTGTTCCTCCTCTTTATCTTTCATAAAACCCATTCGGGTGCAATATCTTATTGCTTTTTCACCATAAAGCTTTATTGTGATTCTGTTGAGTGCACCGAACGAAATATCGGAATTGAAGAACTTAAGATCTTCAAAAGAAATATTTTTCTTCGGATATGTGCCGATACGGCTTGTGAGAAGTTCAGTGTATTCTTTGAGAATGGTTTCGTCATCTTTGTCAGCATGAGATTCTGCAACCTGAATTTCTGCTTTTGTTTCGGAAATAACAGATATTTCTGTTGTTGATTCAATCTTTTCTTCAGCTACCGATTCTGTTACTCCAGACTGAACTGATGTTGGCTTTTCTGGTCGTTTATAACCACTATAACCTCTGGGCGGGTTGCTGAGTATGCCTTGTTCGTACAGATAATCACTCAACTTCATTCCAAACAGTTGATGTGCAGTATTACTGAGTGTTTTAATGGATAAATCCTTATTATCTGCGGTAATTTGTTGAACTGACATATCCGTACCTTCAGGATATCGTCTTTTAAGTTCATCAATTATGGCAGCCGGATCGACTTTAACTTGTCCGCCTGCTTTAGCGGTATAAGTAAAGCCGTAAGCTGCAAGGAAAGCCGTTGAATCCTTATATCCCAGCCACTGCCAGAGACCTGCTATTGTGTCGGCAAGACTGCTGTGTGATTTTTGGATTGCCTCTTCAATAATATGATCCGGATAATATTCGTTGAGTTTCTCAATTGTATTGTCAACCCTTGTCTTAACCACGGAAGGCTCGTTGCCGGGAGTGTAGCCGCAATTCTTTCGCAACTCATAGACTTCTGTACCTGAAACCGGCTCATAGCCATAGGCATAAAGGAATTCAATAACCGAATTATATCCGAGATCCATCGAAAGAATTACGGCATTTTCACGAGCTCCACTGCAAAGAGAATCCATTGCATAGGTTTTATGTTCAGGATAAAACTCTTCGAGTTTTGCGAGAGTGCGTTCAAGCACCGCTTTATATCTTTCCGTTAAAACACTTTCATCACGTTTCTCAACATTCTTCAGCGTCTCAAGAAGTGCGGCTTTTTCCGCAGCAGCTTTTGTTGCCTTCTCTTCGGCCGCTTTAGATGCTTTTTCAGCTTGTTTCGTTTCCTTTGTAACAAGGAATCCTTTTTCTGTAAACCATTCTTTTTCGGTTTTGCCTTCAACTGTTGCCAGAAGTTTATCAAATGTTGTGAGAATTATATCCGAATTTTTATGTTTTATTTCACCCACACTTCCAGGCAACTCAGAGCCTTCGGGATATCTTTCTTTAAGCTTTTTATAAATGAACTCAAGTTTTTCCTCATCGGTCATCGGGTTGATATAACCGTTTTCGGTAAGCCATGGTATGAGAGGCTTGTTATAAACTTCCGAAACAAGCTTCATAAATCTGTGAAGAGTAATACCTTTTAAATATTTGCTGAATTGATTTGAATTTTCAGGAATTATTTCAAGAGTTTCATAAGCCTCGTCAATATCCTTAAGAACAGACTTCAGCTCTTTTTCAGGTGTAATCGTTTCGTCATATTCCCAGAAATCATTATCAGACACTTGTCCGCGTGCTTCGGCAAGAAGCATCGCTTCAATAGTTTCACGATTTCTTGTGTCAATCACAAAAGGAACATTTGCTCTCTTGGCATATTTCTGAGCAAGGGATTTTGCCTCTCCGCGAATAACAAGTCTGGGTGAATGAGATGTATTCAGGGCGCTGGCATATATGCCTTTACCGCCTGCAAGATATACATTTTCAAGATTGGGGCATTCCGCAAATGCACAATCTCCGATTTGTTCAACACTTGCAGGAATGTATAAACCCTTGAGGTTTACGCAATTTGCAAATGATCGCTCGCGGATAACCGATACAGAATCCGGCAAATAAATGTATTTCAGGTTCTCGAATTTATTTTCATTGTCTGAATGGCCAAGGTCTATGTCCTCAAATCCGTCAGAAAAAATCAGTTCCTCTATCTGAGTTGAATCGTTAAACGCATTACAGTAAATTCCCGTGATGAATGTTCCGTCAATTTTTCCGGGCAGAACAACACGCTTGTCTCTGCCAAGATATTTATATAACAAACCGTCTTGCGAATACATGAATTTCTTGTGAAGTTCTGTCCAGATATCCGGCCCGTATTCAATTCCCGCTTCGGGATGATTTTTCAACAAGGTACATCCCTTAAAGGCATTTTCGCCGATTTCGTCAAGGATACCATTGAAAACTATTTCCTGAAGAGAAGTACATCCCTCAAAAGCACATTTGCCGATTTTTCTTATACTCGCAGGCAGGATCACTTTTTTTATAGATGTACAGCCTTTGAACATACCTTCGGGAATCTCCCTGAGCCAGGGACATTTAAGTTCAATCACCGACGGAAGTTTTTTGCAATTTTCAAAAGAGTATTCACCGAAATAAGTGTGGAACTCCGAGAAATTAACTTCGCAAAGCTTTGAACAGTTTTTGAATGCTTCTTTACCTATGGTTTCACAGCCCGGTCCGAAATCAACAGAAAAGATTTTTGTTTTTTCAAAAGCGTTTTTTCCGATGTTTCTCCAGATATATTCTTCACATCTTCCGCCTTCATACCACTCGTTTTCGGGATGATATTCCGTTATTGTTCCGTCAACAACGGTAAAAGCGGAATCTGAAGAAGCACCAAATGTTGAACGGAAGAAATTATCATAGCCATAGAAGCTGTCACCGTCGGTCTGAGCTTCAAAAATTTTGCAGGTAACACTGTCTGCGGGAAGTTCGTCAATCAAGTCTAATATTTTTTCTTCCGTGTCAAAATCATCGTCCAGGAATTCTTCAACAGCAGTGCGCACCATATCCCAGTCAAGCACTTTCTTGGCATCTTCCGCTTCATGTTCTTCGGTGTATCTGAAATCATTCGCTGCATACTCGCTTTCTGTATCACCGATAGCCACAGCCAATCCAAGCTTATCTATATGCAAATCCAGGTCACTCACATCATAAAAAGCACCTATCTCTCTGTTGACAACAATGCCTTCCGGTCCCGTTTCGATGAAACTGCAAGCTTCAATATACTCTTTGCAATTACACGCCTCAATCAATTCCGCAAGTTCAGGACTGCGGATAGCATAACAAACAAAACTTGAGCTTGATGAGTTGGTAACAAAATCCAGTCTGATTTTCATAGTTTATTCCTCCACAATTCTCTTATCGCTGTTGCAGAATACTATTTCCGGCATAAGCGGACATCCGCCCATGCAAAGTTCCTTTTTTTCGCATACGGGGCATGCTCGGCGCATTTTGTTGCGGAACAGTTCAAACTGTTCGCTGTTCCACGCTTCTTCAATAGTTTTGTCAGCAAGAGAAACCTCATATCGCTTCTCCTGATCAAAACTGCAAGGCACCATAATCATATCGGCACCGATATAACAACTGTATCTTCCGCCCTCGCAAGTGTCAAGAGATTCTGGCAGAATAGATTTACAGAACTTTATTGCACCCGGAACATTGCAACTGTCCATTCCGACCTTGAACGGATGACGGTTATCAAGCTGAGCAAAAAATTCTTCAACTCTCGGGTCATCGACAGAAAGCATATTTGACTTTGTGCCCTGTCCTGCAGGCTTATGAAGAAGAAAAATGACGGCATTTATTCCCTTGGGAAAATCATTATTTTTGAGCCGTTCGATGGCTTCATCAATACTGTTATTGCCGAGAACATAATGAATATTGGTTTTGACACCTGCATCAAGAAGCTTCTGTATGGCTTTGAGCGTATATTCACTTCTGTACCAGCTTACCGCAACCGCACCGCAGTATTTTTGGCATAGTGCCGCAATTTCGGGAGTCATGCCGTAACCCGATGTTGTGAAATTAGGAACAAGAATATTTTCACGGCAGATCTCAAGAATCTCTTCAAAATGTTCGTGCTGATCGGGGTCTCCCCTGCCGCCGAGCGCAAACTGGTTGCATTTACCTTTTGATTGTTCGGCAATTTTTCTGAAATTCTCAACCGTCATATTCGGTTGTTCAACAAGCATACCGCTCTGATAACAACCGATACCTGCTTTTGCACAAAGACCCGTTTTACCGTGGATACAATGCCCCATAATACCCACATCAATAAGATGCGGATAGGATGCCATAAACGGGTCAAGGCCCGTATCCTTGCCGTTTTCATCAAGGATTCCCGATCGGATATATGTTCCCGTTTCCGAGTCAAAATAATACTTAAAGTTGTACTTGCGGTCGTAAAATTTATACCTCATTCCCCATCACCCGAATGATTTAATTATTTATTGATATATTATGTTTAAGTATATTTTAGCAGTTTCAGTGTCCAATAAAACTCTCTTTTGATTACTTCTTTTGTCTTTCAACTGCTCGTTTATAATTGGTTGAACGTTTACATATCTCTTTTGTAAGGATTTCACCTGTCATAGCAATTTCTTCAAGCACCTGTGTTGTAAGATGCTGCTTCATCAATGCATGAATCATTTTATTACGATTTTCTTTCCATTTAAGAATTTCATTGATAATTCCATCCGAAAAATATCTGTGCGGTAAAGATTTTTTGTTTTCAGACAGCTTACTTATCCTTTTCAATTTTCTATCTATGGAAACAAAACTATCACTTTTAATTTCGTTGTTTTCATAGCGAAGAATTGATTCAGCTCTATCTTCAATGATTGCATATTCTATAAAAATTGCCTCAAGATAAAACTTGTTATCAATAGCTTTCTTAAGCCTTTTGAACTGCTCTTTATAATTAAAATGTTTCTGCATATTTTCTGAAATGTTTTCTTTTACATCCATTCCATTACCCCTTTTCAAAATCCGGAATAAGCACCAAAAGCCGATGCAGTTTGCATCAGCTTTAATTTTTGGCAGATTGCTATCCGATTATTTTAAGAAAGCCCATTTTGAATACATACGGGAACGGGAACATCTTTTCACCTGCGCTGAATGTTACACGGATATATTTGTTGTTGCTTTCAATCCAAGTGATTGTTCCGTCACCAAAGCTCTTGTGGTTAACAAGCATACCAACATTAACATCAGGTGCAACATAAGGATCTTCTTCGGGTGTTTCTTTTGCGACGGGTTGAGCTGATTTAACTCCATACTGTGTAGTAACCGACTGAGTTGCAGGTTTTGTTTTGTGTGTTATAGGTGTTGAAGCGGGCTTTGAAACTTTAGCAAAGTTGTTTATCGCAGGTTTCTTGACAGGAATATCATCAACCGTCGGAATCTCAAAGAATGTGGGCGTTTCCATTGTTGCTTGCTGTTTATAGAACATCTGCTCATATTCTTCACGCTTAATAACGGTATCCCAGCCACCGATATCCATACCTGCGTGTTTGTCAATTCCTGTATATGTGAGGCTTGAATCTTCGTAACGCTTGAATTTGAATATAGCATCGTTCATAAGATTTGCGTTGAAAACACCAAGAGAGCAAAGAAGCTCAAAGTCTTTTACTTCAAGACCTGTGACTCTTTTGAAAAGACCGGGTTCAAATTGTGTGATTACTTCTTTGAGCGAGCGTTCACGATGGTCGGTAAGATACATAAATACAGGCACACGGGTTGCGAATTTGATAAGTTTCTCCTGTATTTTCTTACGCATGGATTTATATTCTTTTTCTTCGTCAGAGATTTCTTTTTTCTCTTTGGGAGTCTTTTCTCCGCCTTCGCTTTTGGCTTTCTTAACAGCTTCAGATTTGTTGATAATAGTCTGAATATCTTGATTAAGAGAGCGGAAGCCTTCGATGTTCATAAGAGCCTTCATTGCTTCTTCGTTAGCCATAAGACGAGCAAGAGTTTCATTATCAACATTAACAAGCAATGCAGATTCCCAACGCTTTGCAAGAAGGGTTGCGGATGTGCCTGCCATTGCAATGTCCAGAACATCCTGTGCAGAAATCTGTCTCATGGTGCTGCCGTCATAAGCGAGAACGGGAAGGAAATTAATGAATTCCGCTACCTTCTTTTCTGGGTTAGCTTCATTTACATCAAGGCGACAGCTATAGTCGGATATCTGACGGAGAGCACGGTCAAGAGCAAAGTCAAAAACATAGCACTCCTGCTTCATAATCTGACGGTTGCCTGCTTCATCTGCAATTTCCCAAGGTGACTGAACACGAAAAGCTGTCTGGAAATATGTTTCAGGGCTTTTGAGGTTACGCAGCATAAACACGCCTGTCCATGGTTTAACAGTAACACCTGTTGTAAGTTTACCGCAAGAGAGTGTAATAGTCTGTGTCTGAAGAGGGTCACCCATTGAACGCTGAACTGGAGCAAGTGCATCAAGACCGATACCTGCTTTTGTGCCTGCACAAACGTTGATTGTATATCGCTCATTAAACCAAGCATTCTGTCTTTGCATCATAAGGTTATACATAGCCTGACACGATGCAACATTAGGAAGGAACCATAACGTATGAGACAAAACATTGAGCAAACGGGTATCCGAATAAGGCATAGGAGGACGCTTGTCCTGTCCCAGTTTCATATCATCAAGATTTGAAGGCAGATATGCACCACGAATAAGGTCAAGCCATTTCTGAACTTCGTTTTCATAAACGAAATGAGCATCTTCGCCCTTACCTTTGGCGGAGAAAAATACATTGAGGTCAAATTCATTATATTCGCCCTGCATTGCAATCTGGCGAATGCTGTCGGGTATGCGATAAGTGAGCATAACCATACGGGGCAAGGACAGATAAGGATTATCTGAGCCTACCCAATTTTCTTTTGCACGCTGTTCATCGGAATAAGTCCAGTTATATATCTGGTCTTCGATGAATTCACCGCTGTTTATTGCACGGAACGGCGTTCCCGAAAGGAAAAGATAATGTCCCGTTGTAATCGGAAGGAAAGTTTCGTTATATGCGTTACCCGCTTCTTCCAACTGATATTTTTCAGCATCGAAATCTGCTGCATCTTCTTCGTCGGGGTTGTTGAAGAGTTTCTTTGCGTTTTCACGCCAAGCGCCGAAATGGTACTCGTCGAAAATAACGAGATCCCAATTGATGGAGTGGATAAACTCATTTTTAGCTTTGATACCGCCTGTTTCGTTTGTTCCGAGAAGATCCTGGAATGAACCGAAAACAACAATCGGCTTTGATTTGTCGGCATAATCATATTCACGGTCAATATTAACATGATTACCTGCGGCATCTTTATTGGAAATAAACTGCCATCCATCAAAATCAACGTGAGTCATAAGGTCTTCACGCCATGCGGATTCAACAGCAGGCTTGAAGGTTAAAACAAGAACGCGTGAAAAGCCCATCTTCTTTGCAAGCTGATAGGATGCAAATGTCTTGCCAAAACGCATTTTTGCATTCCAGAGGAATTTGGGCGGTCTTCCAGGGTCGTCTTTGGCAGAAAACTCAAAATATTCAATTGTACGCTGAACTGCTTTATACTGTTCAGGACGCATTTTGAAATTTGCTGTTCTTGATGCTTCGGTGATTATACCTTCTTTTAGTTCAAGAATAGCGGATTTAACATCATTAACGGTACAGTTATACCATTCGTTTCGATCTTCTCCCGCGTTCATCTGTTTGAAGCCTTTTCGACGAAGAATACGATGAATATCATTATCAGTAAAAACCGAACCATCAGGACACATTGCAGAATCAGTAAAAAGAATATTAGCCTTAAGTCCACTTGTATGTAACTGTTCATTTATACGTATTTGAACATTGCGGTCGGTATACCCAACTTTCACATATCCTTTGTGTGAAGGTACTTGAGGAAGACTATAAACATAAATAGTTGGAGTGACATCGGGTCGTTGAGCAAAAAACTCTTGATTAGCCATCGTTGTCACCTCCCACATCCTTATCTGCCCATACAGATAATTCAATAAAGTTTATTTCATCAGTAGTAAAACCATATTTCTTGTACAATTCTTTGTCTGTCCAGCTCTTGGAAAAATCCTGCATAGGGACAAGTTTATAAACGTGTTTTGCTGCCGCTTGTGTAATTTTAACGATAGAAACAAGGAAATGGAAAAACTTCGTATTTACATAACTCATAACATTATTTGCAATTTTCTCTTCATCAAAAGGACCTATTGCTGTGTAGGTTTCGGTACATACGGAATTCGGTTTTCCGATAAAAGGATTAACCTTGTCTTTCTGAACATTACCGACACCCCACGCTCTTGGAACGAAGACTTTATACTTATCAATAAATTCTTCACCTTTACGAACAGTATCTCTTTTAGTATAACCCACACCTTTGTCGCGCCATCCAAAATAATAAAATTCGCACGAACCAGCAAAAGGCTCCAATGAGAATGTAGGTCGAACTCTAACATAACTATTTTCAACTCGAACATCGTAACCAAAGGGGTCATTTGCACTCATTATATCAGTAAAGAGCTGCTCATTTTTTTCTTGAACCTTATGCAATATATCAATTTGTCTACTATCACGGATAAATATGTTCATTCCATGTTCAAGAAGATCTCGTTCTGATTCTACTATCATATTGTCAGGGTAATGTGTAGTTACTTTACATTTCCCCTCATTATCTCTATCCCAAAGGAAATAGCTAACGCCGCCTTTGATTTCAACACCGGGGAAACACATTGAAGCGTCGGGGAAATCGTGAATATTTCTGATTCGTTTATCGTGTAACATTTCATCTCTGAAATCGTCTAAACCACGACCGCCTGTGAACCAACGGGAAGGAACAATCATTGTTAAATAACGTGGTGCCAATTTTTTGGCTTGTCTAATGAACTTCTGATATATGGGCATCGCACTTGCACCATGACCACCGTCGCTTAATTGATATGGTGGATTACTGATAATTACATCGAATTTCATATTAAATATCTCCTCCGGCTTAGCATTGTGAATAAGTTCATATGCGTGGCTTTCTAACTCATCGGATCTATCATATTCTTTTTGATTTGCACCACAAAAAATGCAATTTCCGTTGCTCCAAGTATGTTTGATTTTTTTGAATCTAATATTACCTTGTACATCATCAAAATGTGTAACAGAAAAATGTAAACTGGGATCTTTTGAGCAATAAACGCCTCTGCGAGAAAGCAAGCCTGTAAGCTGTGTTATAGCAATACCATAAAGCTGTTTATGAAATATATGGTCTATTCTTTCTTGTAAATCGGGAATTTGTGGCTCAAGACCAACAATCAGTCGCTTTGCGATTTCACGAAGGAAAACACCGGTTTTACACGCAGGATCAAGGAACGTTGTATCAGGGTTACTGAAAAGCTCTTGGGGAAGCATATCAAGCATCTGATTTACAATTTCAGGAGGCGTGAAAACCTCATCGTTGGAAAGATTCGCTAAACATGAAAGCACATCGGGATTATAAACATTATCAAAAATACCGTTACTCATTTGTTACATCCTCCTCATTAAGAGATAAATGCATATAGGCTTTTGCAAATCGCTCATCATCAATTATTGAACGGTAGTGCGCAATGTATTGCTTTAACAGTGTCGGTTCAACTTCACCGTCTTCATTGGCAAACAGAGTAAACTGCCCCGTTCTTTCAATTTCTTCTGTTTGTTCCGATGCGTTAAGCAATTCATCCATAGTGTAATCCTTGCGTTGCATTCTTGCGTCATTAAAAGGAAACGTCCATTCGGAGAAAACAATCGGGGTATCAAGCTCGTTTCCTTCAGCATCAACACACATCAGCGTGAGTGCGTTTCCGCAAACAATATTAAGTCTCAAAATAAATTGTGCTGAAGTTTTTGTTTCCTCATTGCACTCTTTTTTGCAGACTTTTTTATACTCTGTTTCCCATATGTCATAAAGACGCTTCTGGCAATCACAGACGTTATCAAACTGAATGTCAACGCCGTATATGCTGCCAAGAGCAAGCAACGAATAACGCTCCCAATCATATGAACTGCGTTTATATTTTCTTGTTACAACAGCTAATTTTCGCCTGAGTATTTCTGAAAGAAAATTGCCGTCACCACAAGCGGGTTCAAGAAAACGGCTGTCAATACGCTCTGTTTCCTGCCTGACAAGGTCACACATAGCCTGAACCTCACGATCAGCTGTAAAAACCTCGCCATGGTCAGCAACACGCTGTTTGGATTTAACTTGATTGTTCATTATTTCCTCCGTTGCAAAAACTACTGCAGATATTAAATATAATATTTTAAATATAAGTATATCATATAGGAAATAAAATCTCAACAAATATTTATCAATAACCTTCACCATACCATATCATCATACGGTGTATTTCCAACACCCCTGTCAAGCAGCTCCGAGACCAACTTATCAAGCGGTCTTTTCCACATAGCTTTAAACCATTTTGTATTGCCGAAGATTTTAACGATTGTGGGGCTGACGGCATAATATGTTCTGATAAACGCTCTGCCGAAAACGGATTTTGCAAGAGTGTTGTCACGAAATCTGCGGAGAGTCCAGACTTCGGGGCAGTCGTACGAACCGTAAACACAGGTTGCGACATAACATCCGCCGCTGTTATGGTTATATCCCGTACCTAAAAGCTGCGGGTCGCTGCTGCTGACCTTTCTGCCGTTTTTATCATAGTTGGTATAACCGACACCGAATATTTGCGGATCACTTCTGCCGACTTTGTTGCCCTTGTTGTCGTAGGTTGTGTAACCAGTTCCAAAGATATTGCGTTCGGTGCGACCGATTCGATTACCGTGTGCATCGTAATTTGTATATCCGCTGCCAAAGATGTTTTTCTCACTGCGTCCGATTTTCTTACCGTTACTGTCATAATGAGTGTATCCGTTGCCGAAAAAATCCTTCTGACTTCTGCCTTTGTTAGCCATAAAAATTCTCCTTTTTATTCTCTTTGGATAAATTATATCGGATTAAGTGTCCTATAAAACTCTCTTATAATACATAAAAGACATAAAAAGCCGAAAAACCGCCTTTTACAGCAATTTTTCGGCTTTTGGAATGTATAAAACGTTTACAGGTGAAATTATTTAACCTTACCTATATGTAATCATCTTCGTATAAACTAATCTTCGTAATCGGGGTCGTATTTTTCAACGCCTTTATCGTAAATGAATCTTTCGTTGCCGTCTTCCCCGTAATAAATCCACTCAACAAAGGTGTAGCCCGAATCAATAAGACTTTTGCTTGCTTTGAGTTCGTTTAAAAACTCTTTGAAGGCTGTTCTGTTATCCGCATCATCACCGTAAAAATCAAGTAATTCTGTCACATAATTGAAAACAGACGAAAGATTTTTCGGACAACCGTCAACATAAGCGCAGTCATAATATTCATAGTCAACTGCAAGAGTTTTGCCTTTATATTTTGTGCCGAACATATCGATTATCGCTTCGGCACCTTCAAATGTACCTTTTTCATCATGCTTCTTAAGAATATCAAGAAGCTGTTTGTTTGCAATCTTAACAACAAGACCGCCATCGTAACTCATAGAATTTTCCTCCTGTTTATTAAATATTATTTTTTTGCAAAGATGATTACAAAAATTTAATTTGTGTTTTCAACAAGCTTCTGCCAGACTTTTACCATTGCATAGGTATCGAGTTTGCAGTAAGCGAGAAGATTTTTGCGGGTTTGAGCGACTTCTTCGGGTGTCATCGACTTCATGTTTCTGAACGCATTTGATGCCTGATCGCCTTTCTGTATGCCTTCAAGATTATGATAATCAAGCGAAGGTTCGTTGGGGTAAAGTGCAGGCAGGACATATTTTATCGAATATGAACCCTGCATTTCGGGGAGATAATAATGCTTCTTTGAAAACGGGGTCATAAGGTCTTTGATGTTATCGTGAATGTTCATCAAATGGTCGGCAAGGTCGGGATAAACCTCTGCAAGTTTCTTGATTACACTCTTTTCAAATCCCATATTGTAAGCCGTTGTGCAGACATCATAAGGAATATCATTGCAGAGCTTTTCTGCAAGTGCTCTGCGTGGGTCTGTGCCTGCTTCGGCAAGAAATTCGGTGTGATGAAGCTCACCGTCAGGTCTGTCAAGCCAATGGAGCGAATACTGGAACGGTATCTGCTCATAGGGTGATGTGAAATCGAACGGCGGAATCGCCTCCTGGAATGTTTCAAAGTCAAGGAAATAAAGCGGAAACGAAAGCGAGTCAACGGTTTCACGGATTCCTTTCGCGTCGATTTTACCGGTGTTGTTCAGATGCGATTCAACCTGTAAACGCTGATTCCCCTTGATTTCTTTGCGATTTACAAGGCTTTCAAATTCATAATCGCCCTCATTGAAAAGCTTTACTTTTGTATCAAATTTCAATCTGCTGATATCGAAAATATTCGGGTGTTCAAGTCTTCCCGTGCAGTAGTCGAAATATCCGCAGGTGTAGGGTTTGTTGCAATGGCAACCAACCTCTCTGTAAGGCTCATAATCGCTTGACATAATTCTTTCAAGCTCGGGAAGAAAATCTCTGATGCCCGTCTGCATACAGTCGGTATGGCACTTCACGTCCTCAATAACAAACAGTTCATCAAGGTCGATTTCACCGTGACGGACATAGCAGGGATTGATATGTACGAGATAAACTCCGTCAACCTTGTAGCCCAGACCGCCGAGCACATACTGCTGATAAGCGGTATCGTGAAGATAGATTTCACTCACTGAAGTTGAGCTTTTGACTTCGTAGATTTCAACGTGACCGTTGCCTTTGTTTTTGAGAATATCAACGCTGCAGAAAAGACCATCAAGAGCAAATGACGCCTCTGCTATTATGGGTGTGCCTGCGTCAATTAGCCTTTGCGTTTCTTCGAGCATTTCGCCTAAGTCTCCGAACGGAACTTCGGTGAAATCTCCGAAAAGACCCATTGCAAGGTCACCAACCTGATTACCTGTTTCAAGAACAGCCTGATTCATAACGGAATCGTCAAATTCTTCGGGCTTGTTTCTGTGAAGCCAGAGCATTTTCGGGCATTGAACGGCATTGCAGTATTTTGATTTTGAAAGTCGAAGAGACATAGACAATTCTCCTTGCTTAAGTTAATTCGAGGCAAATATCGATTATCTGAGAACAACATCACAGAATCCCATTTCTGCCAGATCCGCACCTGTAGCCTTTTTGTATGCTTCAACAAGAGGTGCAACTGAATACCATTCCTGACCGGTAAGCATATTTTTTGTGCCTGTACATTTCATACCTTCAATTGCGGCAACAAGGAAATTAACCTTTGATTTGTTTCCGATTTTGATTTCAAGACAGGACGCCCAGTATTTTTCGTCTTCACTCGGCGATGGTGCAGAGGTGAGTTTTCTGACATCAAGTTTGCAATCGTGTTCGTTTGCACAAAGGTAGATCAGATATGCGGCAATCATACGGCAGAAAAGTCTTTTTGCATGGGCGGGTTCCATTCCGTTCACATTGATGTTGTGGTTATAAACACATGCAGCGCATGCAGTTAATTCTTTAATGGTGTCATATGAAAGGTCGAGAGGTGTATCGCTTTTTGCAGAATCTGAAAAAAGATCGGAAATAAATGCACCTGCCACGCTTTGACCGAATTCATTAATTCCGCGTTCAGCAACTCTTTCAATAGCTTTTTGTGTGCCGAGATCCATGTTTTCAAAAAGCATTTCAACCATTTTGAATGTGTAATCGTTTTTGATGTTCAGGGCAATTTCTGTCATATTGTTTTCTTTGTTCATGATATAATCTCCTTTTTGGCTCTGCCGTGTTTTTATCTTGACTACATTATGACACATCGATTGTACAATAAAACGGACTTTCACACAGAAATTTCGATTTTGCTTCCACCTGTTTTTTCTTTGGTGATGATAACCTGCTTATCGATTTTTTCTTTGAGGTCGGCAACATGGGAAATGATACCCACAAGGCGGTTGCCGTCGCTGAGGTCGACAAGGGCACGGAATGCCTGCGAAAGTGATTCGGGGTCGAGTGAGCCGAAGCCTTCGTCAACAAACATTGTGTCAAGCTTTATGCCGCCTGCGGAGGACTGAATTTCGTCTGAAAGACCGAGTGCGAGCGAAAGAGATGCCTTGAAGCTTTCACCGCCCGAAAGGGTTTTGACGCTTCTTTCCGTGCCGTTATAGTGGTCAATAACCGAGAGGTCAAGGCCGCTCTGACTGCGGTTATTATCGGCGGTTTCGCTTCGTTTCAGCTCATACTGACCGCCCGACATTTTCATAAATCTCGTATTTGCACGGGCGATTATACGGTCAAAATAAGTCATCTGAATATAGGTTTCAAGCATGATTTTTTCTTTGCCCGAAATGTTGCCGTTGGCGGTGTTATTGAGTGCATTGAGGCTGATTTTTCTCTCTTCAATCTCCGACAATTCATCGAATTTTCTGTTGATATTATCAAGACATTTTGTGTTTGCATCAATGCGGATTCCGATTTTTCTCTGCACAGCCGTAAGATTGATTTTTTCTTCGGTGAGTGCGGATTTTTTCTGCTCCGCAGCTTCAACATCAATTGCTTCGGACTCTGAAAGCTGCTTTTTAAGCTGCTTGATTTTTGCATCAAGACCGATAATTTCTTTTTCCGATTCGGCATATTTTTGCTCTGCATCTTCAAGAGCCTTCAGCATTGCGGAAAGTGTGTTTTCAAGAACCTTTTTCTTTGACACAGCTTCGGTTTTGCCCTCGAATTTCAAGGATTCTGCAAGCGTTTTGCATTGCTTTTCGATTTCGGCACGGGATGCCGTGAATGCGGAAATATTCTGTCTGCATTCAGCAATTACCTCTTCTGCTTTTCTGATTCTTTCTTCCGCTTTTGGAATCATTTCATCAAGCTCTGCCTTGCGTTTTGCATTCTTTTCTTCAACGCTGATTTTTTCGTTGATTGCTTTGAGATTTGCAGCAATTTCCGCAATGATAGTTTCAGCGGTTGCCTGTGCAACTCCCAATTCACAGTTATTCAGAAGGTCTGAAAGGAGCTTCCTGATTTCTTCTGTCTGCGAGTCAACCTGACCCTTGATTTCACCTGCAGTCCGGCTCAATTCTTCGGCATATTTGCGGGCTTTATCGTATGTGGATTTTGATTCGTTCACATCTGCTTCGGTGGGTGCTGTTACGGATTTTTCAGCAAGGCAAGGATGATTTGTTGAACCGCAAACAGGGCAAGGTGTGCCTTCGGTCAGATCTTCCGCAAGAATACCTGCCTGCTCATTGAGAAACGCACGGTAATTCATTTCATAAAGATTTTTTGCGGATTCTGCTTTGTCTGTTGCAGCAAGATATGCCTTTTTTGCTTGCCCATATCTTTCGGTCAGAGAATCAAAAGCAGATAATTTTTTAACAAGATTTTCAAGGGCAGCTTTGCGGTTTTCCGACTGCTCTTTTTCACGAAGGAGTTTTTCTCTGTTTGCACCTGCATTTTCGAGAACTTTCTGCTCCTCTTTCATCTTTGCTATATCTTCCGAAATTTTCTTTTCGGCATCAAGATAATTTGCAAGATTCTTGTTGCCTTCGTCAAGCTGCTTTGTGAGCTTCTGAAGCTCGGATTTCTTCGCTTCAAGCTCATCATATTTCGGGATCTCGGCATCAATAACACTGATTTCTTTTATAAGCTTTTCCTGCTCGGGTTTCCTGGATTTTTCGGATTCAAGAGTCTTTTTGATTTCTTCAAAAGATGCAGTTAATTCCACATATGTTTTCCCAGATTTTTCAAGTTCGGACTGTGCTTTTGAGTATTCTTCGGCTTTTGCAAGAATGCCCGTCACTTCTTCAAGAGTTTTTTCGGTTTCCGCTGTTTTTGCGGCAGTTTCGGATTCTGATTTTTTATCATTTGCAAGAATTTTTTCAATTAATTCAACAACATCCTCAACGGTCATTTCACCGTTTCTCGCCTTGGCTGCTTCGATATTCAGAACATCGTTTTCATCGCATTGGATACCCATTATATATTGCTTAACGCTATTCTGTGCGGCTTCGTATTCATTCCTGACGGCGGAATATTCGCTTTTAATTTTATCCTGCAGAATGCGGTAATAATCCGTCTTGAATATCTTTCTGAATATCTCCTGACGTTCTTTAGTATCGGCAACAAGGAGCTTTCTGAAATCGCCCTGTGCAATCATTGCAATCTGCGAAAACTGATTGCGGTCAACACCCATAATTTCAACAATCGCACTGTTTACATCCTTGATTTTGGTGACAACTCTGCCGTCGGGATAATGTAGCTCTGCTTCGGCTTTCTGAAGGGTTACGCCGTCACCTTTCTTTGCTTTTCTTTCATATTCGGGGTTTCTTTTAACGGTGTATTCCTTGCCGTCATAGGCAAAAACAAGCTCAACTTCGGTGGGAGTATCAAGCTCTGCATACTTTGAACGGAGCATTGAAGAATCTCTTAAATCTCCGCTTGCTTCGCCGTAAAGAGCGTATGCGATTGCATCAAAAATGGTTGTTTTGCCTGCACCCGTATCGCCGGTAATGAGGTAAAGTCCGTTGGTGCCGAGCTTTTCAAAGTCAACTTCGGTTCTGCCTGCATAGGGTCCGAAAGCGGACATAACAAGTTTTATCGGTCTCATTTTTCACCCTCCCATATACTTTCAATAAGAGATTTCATAAATTCCGACTGCCCGTCTGTCATCGGCTGATTATTCTGCTTTTCATAGAATTCCGCAAACAGATCAAGCGGTGACCTCTGCTCGATATTCTCGATGACATCAAGCTTTGCGGAGCTTCGCGTGCGTTTGTTATCATAGTCCAGCTTCATAAGATTGGGATATATAACACGCAGCTTGCCGATTGCATCGGGGATATCCTCTTCATCGGTGAGGGTGATGTGCATATAGTCGTCAGTGTTGGTGTCTGCATAATTCTCTTTGAGGGTAATTTCTGCATATGTACCCTTGATTTCACGCATATCACGCTTGGGCTCAAGCGCAACTGTGCGGATTTCAAGGCTGCCTTTTTCTTTGAGTTCAACAATTGTTACGGATTTGTTGTGCTTCGCTTCGGAGAATGAATATTTCAGCGGAGTGCCGCAATATCTCACTCTTTCGCTGCCGATATTCTGCGGTCCGTGAATGTGACCGAGCGCAACATAATCAAAGCAGTCAAACACACTTGCATCAACGTTATCGGAACCGCCTACGGAGATTTCTTCGGATTCGCATTTCTCCGCACCCGTCACAAACTGATGGGTAACGATGACATTGCGTTCGTCGGCATTGATTTTCATATTTTCAACCGCAACACGGACTGCATCTGTGTAGCTTTCAATTTCTGCATCCTCATAGAATCTGCGGACATTGGCAGGCTTCACAAACGGAAGCATAAAAAAATTGACCTTGCCGAATTCATCATCAAGGCTGATTGCTTCAACTTTTCCGCTATAAACAGGTGACATATGTACGCCGCTGATATCCATAAGTCTGCCGCCGAAAGCCATTCTTTCTGCAGAATCGTGGTTGCCGCTGATAACAAAAACCTGCAGTTTTCTTTGAGCAAGTCTGCAGAGAAAATCGTCAAAAAGCTGCACCGCTTCCGCAGAAGGCACGGATTTATCGTAAACATCGCCTGCGATAACAACCGCATCGGGCTTTTCATCATCGATTATGTTGATTATTTTTGTGAGTATATATTCCTGGTCTTCAAGCATTGAGAATTCATTGACCCTCTTGCCGATATGCAGGTCGGATAAATGCAGAAATTTCATCTTGTACCTCCGAAAATTTTATGCTTTTATTTTAGCATAGCTTCTGTATTGTTTCAACCCAAGTTCTTAGACGTGGCTATCATTTAAAAATGTCATCAAGATTATAATCCGAGTCAACATAAACAGCACCGACTTCATAATCATCAAACACAAGAATTTCTTTGCCGGATATACAGTAAATCTGAATTGTTGAACCGTCAACATCAACAAGCAATTTCTGCTTTTCTGCTTCGGGGTGTTTTTCTTCAATCCTTAAACATGTCACTTTGAATTCCTTCGGGCTGTTATCCGGAAAAATATAATATTCAAACTCATATTGCTTTCTCATACTTCGTCTCAGAATCCTATCTTATTCTTTGTTTTACCCGAATCCTTTGATTCCTTTTCTTTTACAGGCGGTGTATCGTCATCACCCTCAACCTGTTCGGGTGAAAGCACAAGTGCAATAACGCTTGAATGAGTAATAAACATCGTCTGCGCATAGGCATAATCGTCAATTTTATCATAGAGCCTGCCTGCGCTGACCGTACCTGCAAAAACCGTGTTTGCGCTGTTGGCAACATAACCGATTGTATCAATCATCGGTAATTCCGCACGGATAGCTTCTTCGTCATAATCGTTATCGTCTTCCTTAACAATTCTGAAAATCTTACCGACCTTGAACGGCTTCATACCGTAATAATTTCTCACTCCCGTGATTGTTACAAATGTGTTTTCCATAATTTCTTCTCCTTTAAACTGCATAGTTTGTGTGCAGACTGTCAATCAGATTTATAACATTATTGATTGAGTTGCGTCTTGCCTGAGCTGCAAGTCTTTTCTGCATAATTTTGTATCTTTTGGTGCCTTTAGAAAGCTTTTTATTTGAGCCGTCATGCCTTGCTATGTAATGAATATAGTCCACAAGTTCAAACTCGGCGACCCTCTGATTATGATACCCTTTTATCCTGCTGTAATTGTCGCTGTTTCTTACCTCTGTGTTTTTATGATAAAGTTCAACTCGCTGACTGTGCTCTGCCTGAACGATTTTCCATTGTCCCTTGCCCGTTGTGATTTCAACTGAATTTTTGCTGTAGGAAAGAATGTAGTTATATCTGATGCAGTATTTATTGATTCGTTCTTCCTCTTCAATAAAACGTCTGATGAAAGTGAAGCAATGGCGGCAGGGTCTGTAACCTTTTTTCAACGCATCTTCGAGACAGTAGAAATGACCGTATCGTTTTTTCGTTGAATCTGTAATATACCGACAGTCACTCAAATGGATTATTTTGTTTCTGCTGCAGATATTGTAAAAATACATTTTTCACACCTCATTCTTTGTTGTGACTACATTATCACATATATTAAGTCCTATAAAACGGACTTTTAAACAGTGAGCTTACGCTCATACTTTTCAATCCAAGTTGATGTTTGTGCGCTTTAGCCGGCCATTTTTTCGAAATCGCGTTAAAATTCATCGCTATAGAACGTGACTTCAGAATATAATTTGCGATATAATTATTCTGCAGAAGAAACATTGAGTATTTGAACGGAGATTTATATGGCAAATTTTATTGAAGAATTCTACTACGGCAATATAGATCCGCAGGAATGCAGTTCGGAACTAAAATCCGAACTAAAGAAAAAATTAAACGAGCTCGCACAGATTGAAAAACAGCTTAGCGAAAAACTTACATCTGAGGATCAAAAACTTTTTTCCGAATATTCCGACAAATATCTTGAGTTTTTAACAACAAGCATAACAGACGGCTTTATCAACGGATTCAGACTCGGTGCAAAGTTTACATATGATACATTCATAAAGCAATCCTGAGTCCTTTCGTTTCAGGGTTCATAACTCAAAATGCTCCGCAGAGATTTTTCTGTGGAGCAAAATTTTTGTAGCAAGTCAAACTCTATTATGACAAACAAAGATTGTTTAATTAGACAAGCTAAAACACAAGTAATCTTCATGTGCTCCGCTGATTGCAAGCGATGTCAATTCTTCATCACCGTCGCTGTAGGCTGCCACGATTACTCCTTTGGGAGTTCTGCTTTTGTACAAGTACCGCACAACAATCGTTTTGCCATGATTTGTTTTCACCTCAATCTGATCTTCAACTGATAGCGGAGCAAGGTCTCCGTTCTTGTATTTAAGCTTGTTCTGTGGTTTGAACTCGGTAATGTGAATAATTTTGTCTTCAAGCACACCGAACGCAAAATAATCTCCGCAATCCATTATTGAAGCTTGCCATATAGGCTCATCTTCATTTTCAAGCATAAACTTTACGCCAAAATTATTATCTTTTTCTACATAATATCGTCCTCCATCCGTCGTCAGAATAGGTATTCTCTCTAAAGACATATTTCACCTCCTCAGCACGCAAAAAGCACAACACAATACACCTTGCTGTCTTTTTCGATACTGCAAACCCCCGTTTTCTGCCAGTGTTCTCGTAGCATAACATCTTTATGGCTTTGTGAATTGAGCCATAGTTTGGTGGCTTTTTGAGTGCTGTATGTACTGCTGTCTCCGATTATACAGATGTTTTCTCCCGCTCTGTTGCACTTGTAATTGTATTCATTAAATACGGTGATAAAACGAGTACCGTCCGGACGAGTATGCCCTTTTTCAAGCAACTGCTCCTGCGCCCGTATATATGAGAGTCGGCACAGTTCGGGGTCGAGTTGCAAAGGTTCAACACCGTTTTTTCTTCTCGCCTCATTTACGGCGTTAAATAGCTTGATATCCTCTTCATCGGGAACATATAAATCCGTCACAGAGGCTTGTGCGGTCGAAAAAACGGGTTCTTCAGACTTGGCAAATATATTTCCGAAAAATCCGGATATTGCCATCGCCAACGATAAAAGTACTGATATAAATGTTTTCATTTTTAAAAATCCTCCCTATAAATCAAATATAAATCTCAAATTGTTGCCTTTTACTCTTGCATCTGCGATCAGTTTGACTTCTGTCTTGCTGTCGTAATAACCGATAAGAAATGCGTCTTGTTCAGAAAAATCAAGAAATCTCGCAATCATTTTATTGCCGTGTTTCGTAATAACATCGATTTGTTCTTCTTCGTCATCAGTGACGGGATTGCCTTTTCGGTCTACCCAAACCAACTCTTTCTTTTTGTTCAACTTTTTTGTGAAGAACCCGTTTATTCCGATGCAACAGAAGCTGAATCCTTTTCCGAAATCGATAATTGTTGCAACCCATGCGTACCGTTTTCCGTCATGTTTATAAAAATTAAATCCGGAATTATCACTGTTGGGTTTCACAATGAATAGATTTCCGTTAACGTTCATTACAAGCTCTGACATGGTTTTGCCTCCTTTCAAATTTATTGAAATTTTAATTTCACTGAAAGTATGTAAGAAAATGTTTCCAGCTCGTTTTTCTGAGCAGAAGAAAAACTCCGCCTTTGAAGACGGAGTTCTTATACAGAAAGCATATAGTTGTTTGCGCAAACACTCAAACGCCAATGGCTCAGATGAAAAACTGATGTTGCGAGCAAACACAAACGGTCGTATTCAACGGGCAATCCGTGTTTGAGAGCGAGCTTTTTATTTTCGCCTCTCAATTTGTATGTGCCGCTTAAGTCTTTTTTATTGATTGGTTTAGGCTTCTTTGTTCTTTTGTCTATATTGCGTTCATGCCAATGCTTATAAATCAATTTTTCAAGTTCTTCTCTGCAGCCTTCTTCATTGTTGATTCTGTCAAGATAGTACTGATATGCCCTCTTTGCTTGTTCGGCACGGAGTTTATGCAAGTCAAGTTTGTTTTTAAATTCTTCCGGAGCGAAAACTTTGTTTTCTGTACCGTCAAAATATGTTTTTACAAACTCCATGTCCTCTGGCAATATCAATTGCCATTGTGACTTACCTCCCTTACCCTTGCGAACATAAACATAAAAATTGCCGTTTTCATCCTCTTTGAAATCGCTTCCGCGCAGATTTTGGAGTTCTCGGCGCCTGACTCCGACTCTTCTCTGGAATTCGACGAGATGAGCATAGCGGGGGTTGCTTATGTCATTATCCGAGCGTTGAATTTTACCGTTTGTGCTTCTGCTTCTGACATTGTGTGCAGAGCATCTTCTCGGCTTCTCGATATCCGATAACGGTATGCCGAAAAACAACGCCACAGGGCTCAGATATGTATGAATTGTATTTGCAGTCAGTCCTTTATCAACAAGAAACTGAACGTAATCGTCAATGTGATTTCTGCATTCTTCGGTTGTTTTGCAGTCAAATTCCGTTCTGCAGAACTCAACAAATTTACGGTAGCCTTTCACAAAGGCACTTCTTGTGACGTTGTTTTCATATCTGGAAAAGAAAGGTCTCGATTCCTCGCAAAGCATACGGGTAATCGACATCTTCTTATATTTCTTTTTGCTCACGGAATCACTCCTCTTTTTGTTATTCGGAAAACCTTTCTGAGTACGGCATTTTCCGTTCCGTCCTGCGATTATTCGCCGTTAAACAACTTCAGGGCTTCATTCAGAAGCGACATACTGTCCGTTACGGTTGAGTCACTGCCGTAACACCAACGAGAATTTCAAAAAAATTCTCTCTAAAAACCCCACTAAAAGGTTATTTTCCAAGATAACTTGTCAAATAACCCCTTAGTGGTTTGGCAGATTTGCAAAACTTTATCTGCCAAAGTGACAGAAATACCCTCTGTTCCCGCTGCAAAACATCGGATATTTCTATCACTCATCCGGCTTTGCCGGGCAATTGCGAAGGGAACAATATTTCTGTTCCCTTCGCTTTTTCGTGGCCTCAGCTATGTTCGGTCACGATGGGGGCGGCGTTTCTTGCATTACACATTTCTCCTTTAAATGATTTTGCTGACAACAAAAAGTGAATTATGAGACGGTGATATAAGAGGCGTATTGGGTGTTGTCAGGTTGATACATTGATGGGGTTAAATCTCCTCCTTAATTTTAGTTGCGGCTGCAGATTGCCGCATTCAAGATGTCTGAAACGCTGTAAGAAACACACTTGAACTTTTTCCAAGCGCAGTTTCTTTGTTTAATCAATAGGAATAAAAAAGAAAGGACATAAAGTGTCAGAACAAATAAACTGCGATTGGATATCTGCATCTCCTATCGTAGTCTTTATTCAAAGAAAGTATGTAAGATTGGTCGTTGCTACAATCCAGCAATTCAGTCTTACATACTTTTATTGATAAAGTATGTAAAAAACTTTATCAAATCTTTAGAAAGGAGAAATGCTATGAGCAATAAAAATAGTAACTTCATGAAATTAAAAGTTGAGTCGGATTATATGGATAGTTTTGTAACGACATTAGAAAACAAAAATATTCGTTACGGTTTAGGTTTAAGCGAATTTATTGATGTTGACGGCAAAACAATAGAGCTTCAAACTGTTTATGTTGACATGAACACAGTCGGTAAAATCAGAACCGCTGAAAAACCGGACGGAATTTACAGTCACGCAAAAATGAAATCCGTAAGCAGATTCTTTGTGTGTTTGGCAAAAGAGATTGTTTGCTGCGAAAATGTATTTTATGAATACACCTTGGCAGATATTATTGATGAATTCGATTCATACGAAGAAGCTTTCAATCTGTTTGAAAAAATCGAAAAAACAGATCCGTTGCAAACGGTTATTATTGTTGAGCGTATCGCTGATACAGAAATCACCGATAAAACTCAACTTGTTGAAGGCAAAACATATTGGGTTGCTGCAGACTGAAAATGAATGAAAATAAGGGGCTGTTCATTAAAAACAGTCCCTTATTCTTTTGAAACAGCAATGTTTACTCAAGATGTCCCGAAAAAGCCCCATATAATATTGCATAATGGTGTCAATGATGATAGAATAAACACGAGGTGACGGATATGGACTCAATGCAGCCGAAAAAATTACTCATAATCAACATTCTTGATATTCTCAAAAAATATACCGACGAGGATCATCGTCTGAGTCAGAAAGAGATTACTGAGATTCTTGAAACGGAATATGAAATGAAAGCTGACCGCAAGGCAATCAAGCGAAATCTGATGAATCTGATTGAATTTGGATATGAAATTGAATACAGCGAGGCTCTGCGAATGGTCAAAAATTCAAAGGGCGAACTTGAAGAAAGCTATATTCTTTCCGATTTCTATCTTGTGCGTGATTTTACCGATGCGGAGCTTCGTCTGCTGATTGACAGCCTGCTTTTCTCAAAGCACATTCCCTATTCGCAGTGCAAGGAGCTTATTGAGAAAATCGAGGGGCTTTCAAACAAGTATTTCAGAAACAAGGTGAAGCACATACGCAATCTGCCCGAGAATATGCCGCAAAACAAGGAGCTTTTCTATACGATTGAAGTTCTTGACGAGGCAATCGGCAAGGGCAGACAGGTCGCTTTCAGATATAATAATATGGGTACGGATAAAAAACGGTATCCCAGAAAAAACAGCGAGGGAAAGCCGAGAGAATATATCGTCAACCCCTATCAGATGGTTGCAACAAACGGAAGGTATTATCTCATCTGCAACTACGATAAATATGATAATGCGGCGAACTACCGCCTTGACAGGATAACGGATATCCGATTGCTTGACACTCCCATTAAACCGATGAAAAAGGTCAGCGGACTTGAAAACGGACTTGATTTGCCGAAGCACATGGCGGAGCATATTTATATGTTTGCTGATAAGACCGAGAAGGTTACTTTCAGAGCGAAGAAATATATTGTTACAGAAATTATTGACTGGTTCGGCAAGGATGTTAAATTCAGCAACGAAACCGATGATGAGGTTACGGCGGAAGTCAGAGTCAGCAAAATGGCAATGAAATTCTGGGCGATGCAGTACGGCGAGCATATCACCGTAACATCCCCCGAAAGTCTTGTGAATGAAATTAAAACCGCCCTGCAGAAAGCAGTGGAGAAATACGGAGAGTGAGGATATCTAAATGATAATAAATTATTTATTTGAATTTGATGAAATGGGTAATGTTTCAAAGTACATCGGAACGGATCCCGAAAACGTATTCCCGATTCGATGCAGAAAGGTTGGTTCGAATAATCCTTTTGACAATGATTTTACGAAGCTGAAAAAAGCAAGAATCCCCGAAGATACAGAAATTATCGGTTACCGTGCATTTGCAAACTGTGTAAATTTGGAATATATTCAACTGCCGTCAAGCTTGAGATATATCGATTCTTCCGCATTTATCGGTTGCACAAATCTCAAAGAAATTGTTATACCTGAAAACATAAAATTCATTGCTGAAGCAACTTTTGACACTTGCAAAAGTTTAGAAAAAGTTGTTCTGCCCGAAGGTCTTGTGCATATAGAAGCCTTTGCTTTTGCAGGTTGCTGTAATCTTAAAGAAATCAATCTGCCCGAAAGTTTGTATCGTATAGACGACAACGCTTTCGCAGGCTGTGAAAGTCTTGAGGAAGTAAATATCCCCCAAAATATTCTGCGTCTTGGTGATAGTTTGTTTTCTGATTGTGTTTCATTAAAACGTGTGACAATGCCGAGAAGAATACCCGTAGAAGGACACGGAATTTTTGAAGGAACAAAATTGAACGCTCTGCATTTTAATTTATAAAACGAGGAGAATTGATATGAAAGAATTTATGGAAAAGTTTTACGAAACAAGAGACAACTGGCTTGACCTTCTGGACAATGTCAATGCATATGTTTTCGGCGAAGAAGAACTTGACGAAGATATGTTTGCGGATGCAATGCGAGGCGCATTTGAAGTTTTTGCAAAAATGTATTCACTTGAAACGGTAAAAGTTATAGGAAACTCAGAGGCACTTGGAGCAAATCATCTGATGTATCTTATCGGATTTATGCGGGAATATGCTGCGGACAGATACACAGAAGATTCAGAAAACATTGTTTTTCGTGCCTCGCAGCTTGCAGCCCGTCTTTTGGTTAACGGAGCTGTGAATGATTTTATGTGGCACGATGACGGAATTTTACCTGCAGACGAATTGCTTGATTATATCTGGATTGAATTGGATGACAACTACGTGTACGATATAAACAAAGGCGATTTGTCGGATTTGATTAAGGTTTTGGAGAGTTAAAAATAACAGAAAAACGCATTAGATAAGGAGAAAAAGCTATGGAAAGAAATTATTATATGGTAAGAGCAATGTTTTTATCGGAAAATGAATTTGAATCATTGTTTGTTAAAGGAGTTGTTGCGGTAGGTTGGAAAGAGTTTGATTTTACTTCTTATTTAAATGGTTCAGAACAAACTCTTTTAGATGAAGTTAAAAAATACTATTATCAAAATACAAGTCCTCAAACAACCGGCAAAAAGCTTAATGAAATCAGGAGATTTTTAAATATAAAGAAGGGCGATGTAATCATAGCTCCTTATTACAGCTATATTCGCATTGCGATTGCCGGTGAAACTTTTAGTTTTTCAAAAGATTGTGAATTAGCAAATCAGCTTAATGTTAAATATATCTCAAATAAAGAAGGGTTATTAACAATCCCGAGAGATGAGCTTTCGGAAGCTTTCCAAAGACGTTTAAGAGTCAGAGGTTCTACCGTTTCTGATCTTTCCGAATTTTGTGAAGAAATAGAAAAAATAATGAAATATGAAAAATATTCTTTTTACGATGAAATAAAAGATAAACAAATCAATAATGCCAGTGAATTCAAAAAGGAGTTGCTCAACAGAATACAAACAGGTAATACACACCTAAAAACAGGTGGCATTGGCTTAGAAACGTTAGTAAAAGAATTGTTTGAATGTGAAGGATATACTGCACGTGTATGTGGTAAAAATGTTATAAAAGGATTTGGCGATGTTGATGTAGAAGCAATAAAAACCGATAAGTTCTCTGAAATAAAAATAATAACACAAATCAAGCATCATATAGGCACAAGCGGCGATTGGGGTATAACTCAACTTGAACTTGCAAAAGAGAAATATGATAATAATATAATTCCGATTTTTGTAACAAGTGCAGTACCTTCTAAAGAAGCAAAAGCACACGCTGAATATGCAGGGATAGGCATTATTGATGGCAACGAACTCGTTGAATGGATATATGAAAACATTCCAAAACTTTGTCCCCAAACACTGATTGATTTAGGAATAAGCACCCTCCCACATATTATTTAATCATCTCCCTAAAACAACCCACGCCTCCTGTTACAATGTATTTACAAAGTAACGGGAGGTGATTTTTTGAACAGATGGAAGGTTGTTTGCCAGATTAACAACGTGCATTCGGAGCCGATTGTTTCCGCAACGGGTGCACATGAAGCAGAAAAACTCGTCAGAAGCATGTACGCAGGACAGACCGTCAGAATTATGTATATCGTCAAAGTCTGATATGCACCGAAAAAAGACCATCTCTTTTGGTATTCTTACCTCAAGAGATGGTTATTATTTTCGGAAGGTGATATCTATGTCAGGAATCAATTATTCAAAAGAATTTACAACGCTCTGTCGTGACAAATCAAAAAAGAAATACAAAATCAGCGATATTCAAGGTATGCACGAAAGAACAGAGACGGAAATATGCAATGCTGTTTATGCAAAAAGTTATTTGCTTTTCCTTGCGGCACACGAGGTTATCAATTACTGCAAAACCAATGGAATTCCATACGGCTGCGGTTTCTCATCAAAATTTTATTTGCTTGCTTATTATCTCGGCATAACAGAAGTTAATCCTTTGCCCGTTCATTATAAATGTATTTGCGGTAATTTTGAATCAGTAAACAGCGAAGAATATCCCGACGGCTTTGATTTGCCTGATAAAGAATGTCCGTTTTGCAATAAAATGATGCAAGGTGACGGTCACAACCTGACCGAAATTGAAGATGACGTTCATTCTGTTGATATTCCTGTCAAATCAGAATTCAGGGATGAGATTATTACTCATCTCAAAGAAAAATTCAAGGATTTAAAAATCGAAAATCTGAAATATGTTGACCCGGACAACATTTGCCATAAACTCAGATATTCGCTGTCGGTTTTTCCGTCGAATCACAGACTGCCTGAAGACTGCTTTACCGAAGATGTTCCGTTCGGAATTCTCATTTTAAGTGATTATCAACCGCTTGCAGACTTTTCCTTACTATCGCATACAACAAATACGGACTTACCGTCAATAAAATTTAACAATCCGCAGATATACAGCTCATTTTATCATTATGAGGAAGATGTTCTTGACAATAATTCTCTTGTGATGAATTTCATAAAATTACCGCAGGATTTTTATATGATTGAAAAAGCAACTTGTTTTTCTGAATTTATGTGCCGTTTGGGATTAACAAAAATATTGCCTGAGGTTTCTTACAAATCTTATGATATTTTTTTGCGTTGGCTTAACGAACCTGATTCCGGCTTTTATTGTGTAAAAGAAAACGTAAAAGAAATACCGTATTGTATTGAGAAATTGATTGAATACTTGCATAACATCAATCTAAACAATGCCGAAATCAAAAGAATAATTAAACCGATAAATCCATACAAAACAAGAGCGTCGGCCTTACTGCCTTCGTATATAGAAACACGTTACTGGGACGAATGGCATATTGAGTTGATTGATAACAATCATTTTCTGCAGAATAAACATAGTCTGATTGCCGAAGCAATGGAAATTTACAGGACACAGTATTTTGCAGAAAACTATCCATTGCAATTTTTTAAGTGTAAAATAAACGAGATGAAAAAGTCATAAAAAACAGCCTGCAACAAACCGTTGCAGGCATTTTTCATTTCTTATACGGTACTCTTGCGGACGGGACAAGCTTTGATGCGGGGTCGGTGTGGGTTGCCTGGTCATCGAAGAATATGTTGGCGTTGAACGCTTTGAGAACTTCGCTTTTCTTGATTCCACCAAGGAAGAAAACCTCATCAATGCGAACATCCCACGCACGCAGAGTTCGGATGACTCTTTCGTGTGCGGGAGCGTTTCTTGCGGTAACGAGTGCGGTACGGATTGGCGATTCGTCTTTGGGGAATTGCTTTTGAATAAGCGAAAGTGTTTTGAGAAGCTTTGCAAAAGGTCCTTCAGGCAGAGGATTCTGTGCATTCATTTTTTCGTGTTCTTCAAATGCCATCAAGCCTTCCGCTTGAAAAATCCTTTCGGATTCATCGGAGAATATAACCGCATCACCGTCGAATGCAATTCGGATTTGCGGTATCTCATCATCGGGATTTATAGGCAGATTTGAGTGGTCGCAGATAATACCTGACGCAATGTTTGCGTTGATTGCTTCCTGAACATCATTTTCGTTTGCGGAAAGGAATAAATCCGTTTTGAACGCACCGAGATAGGGCGAAATCGATGCACCGCCAACCAAAGCCGCACGGCTGATATCAAGTCCGTAATGCTCAATGGAATTGAAAATACGCAGGCTTGTGTCGGAACTGTTTTTGGACATAATGATAATCTCTGTCAGGTATCTGCCGTCGGCGTTGAGCTTCTGTAATGCCTTGACAAGCGGAAATGCCGTGCCCGGTTTGAGGATATCGTTCTCATGTTCGGTCTGATATTTTGAATACGCCTCAAGTCCCTGTTCCTCAAATATTCTGTTTTCTTCTTCAAGGTCAAAAAGCGCCCTCGATGAAACGCCGATAACCAACTTATCATCTAACGACAATGCCATAATAAATACCCCTTGTGTGATATATTCTTATAATATTATTTTTCTGCGGATTTGTAAAGCGTCCTTGCTTCAATTCTTGTGATTTCACTTTGGTTTTATTTTACTTGCTTCGAAAGAAGCGTTTCCAAAGCTTCAAACGCTGCATCCATTGCTTCGTCACGTGTTTCAAAAACTTCTTTGCAGAACCTATTATCGATGGAATACTTCCAGTTGTCATAGGATTTGTTATAATAAAGAACAATCAGATGGTCTTTGATTTTTATGTAGCTGTTGTTATTTTTGGAGGTTTTCCATTTTCTGTTTCGGAAGTTTTCTTTGCGTGATTCTTTGTTTTTGAAATCCTGTTCACGCTGTTTTGCTCTTTCGGGATTTCCTTCCATTTTACCTGCGCACACACAACCGACACCGAGCGTTCCGTAATCGGGATGATGCATTCTGTGAACATATCGGATTATCTGATGGCCGCACATTTCACATACACCGACGGGCGCTCCCAAATCGATTACACCCAAGCACACCCAGCCTGTTTTGGGTACATCGTCACGCTTCCAGAGGTTTTCGTACTCGGAGAGGTTTGGTGCTTCTTTTTTAGGTTCGAGTTGAAGTTGCGAAGAAGATGTTGCTTTGTATTCGGGGACTTTCGTTTCTTCAACCTTTTTGTATCCGTCGGGTGTTGTTTCTTCTGCTTTTGGCGGCTCTGATTTTACTTCTTCGGTTGCAGGACTGTGCCTGATTATGGGAAGATTTCTCGGCTTGCTGAAGAAGTCGGCAGAAATATCACGTTCACTTGACAGTTTATCGAATTTAATGCGATAGCTGTTTTTGTTTTTGCCGTATCCGACTATCTTGCCTTCTCCGAAAGCAGGATGCGTAACCGTATCGCCTATTTCTTTTACACTTCTGGTAATCGGTTCTCCGCAAAGGGTTGCCGCATAGGCATCTGCGCTCTCCTGCAATTCTTTGGAAATAGTACCGACACGGACATAATTATCTTCGCCGATTTCTTTGAGAAATCTTGACGGCAGCTTTTCTTTTCCGTTTTGTGTGTAACCCTCACTGTCCAGAAGGAAAAGACGCTTTTCTGCTCTGGTTATAGCAACATAGCAGAGCCTTCTTTCTTCTTCAAGTCCGTATTCCTTGCGTTCTTCAATGGTTTTTGATGATGGAAAAATGCCTTCTGAAAAACCGATAACAAAAACATACGGAAATTCAAGGCCCTTTGCCGAATGAATTGTCATAAGCTTTACCATATCGCAGTCGGTTTCGCCGTTATCCTCCGACTGCAAAGAAATCTGATTGATAAACTCCTTGAGCGAAACCTTTTCGCCGAAATTGTTTTCATATTCAAATGCAATGCGCTTGAATTCAGAGAGGTTTTCAAAGCGCTCCATATCTCCGAGCTCACGGATATATTTTTCATAACCGCTTTGAGCACAGACTTCTTCTATACACTCCGAAAGAGGCAACTCATTCTGATTTTTGCGGAGGTTTTCAATCATTTCAACAAATTCTGCAGCTCCGCTTTTTCTGAATACGGGGTCGCCGATATTCTCCTTAAGGGTTTCATAAAACGATTTTCCGTCTTTCCGCAAAAGTTGAAGATGCTGCATCTTTGCTCTGCCGAATTTGCGGCGGGGAGTATTGATTATTCTTTTGAAAGACAGGTCATCATCAAACGCAACCAATCGCAGATAAGCGAGAATATCCTGAATTTCCATTCGGTGATAGAATTTCACACCTCCGTAAATCTCATAGGGTATTCCGTTTTCGGTAAACTTCTTTTCAATAACACGGGAAAGGAAGCCCGAGCGGTAAAGCACAGCAAAATCGGCAAACTTGCAGTCCGTGCGTTTTCTGACCGACTGAATTGTTTCGATGATTTTGTCTGCCTCTGCATACTCGTTGTTCATATGAAAATGAAATACACGGTCCCCGTCACCGCTTTTTGTGAACAAATCTTTCTTGAGACGGAATCTGTTTTTCTCAATCAGGGTGTTAGCACAATTAAGAATCTGCGGTGTTGAACGGTAATTCTGATTAAGAAACACCGTTTTGGTGGGAATGTGCGTTTTATCGAAATCGACAAGCAATCCGACTTCAGAGCCACGCCATTCATATATATTCTGGTCGGGGTCGCCGACTATCATCAGGTTTTTGTGTTTGCCCGAAAGCAAATCAATGAGTTCCATTTCGGTTGAAGAACTGTCCTGAAATTCGTCAACCTGAATGTAGTTGAGCTTGTCCTGCCATTTTTCAAGCACTTCGGGAAAACGGCAAAAAATATCAAGAGTGAAATACATCAGATCATTGAAATCCATTGCATAGACTTTTTTCTGATGCTGAAGGAATTCTTCAACAATTCTGTCATCTATGTCGTTTATTTCAGGAAGAATCTGATATTTGTCGGTGCAGCACATTTTCTCAACATATTTTCTGTCCGATTTCTTGAAAGCAATCAGCTTGAGAATTTTTTCAAAGCTGGCATGATCCAGTTTGAGTTCAAAACGCTGATAAATTTCACCGAGAATCGCCTTCTGCTGGGCGTTATCAATAATCTGAAACTCCTTGGGATAGAATACTTTCTCAATATCCTCACGGAGTACTCTGACACAGAAGCCGTGATAAGTACATATCAGAGACGTGTCATATTCCTGACCGATCAAAGCACGCACTCTTCTCTTCATTTCTCCTGCCGCTTTGTTGGTGAATGTAACGCAAAGAATGTTTGCAGGGTCGATGCCGTACTCCTTGACAAGATAGGCATATCTGCTGACAAGCAGCTTTGTTTTTCCACTTCCTGCGCCTGCAATAACTCTTAAATATCCCTCTGTTGTCTGTACTGCCTCAAGCTGCTTTTCGTTAAGCAAAGATAAATAATCCATAAGTTATATCACCTCATATTAAAAATATCATCTTTGGTGTCCCTTTTTCAGGACTTCAGAAAAGAATTTTTCCGTAACCTATGGAAAGAATGTAAGAAATCAAATCCGATCATGCTTTCTGAGCAGGACATTTTAAAAAAGAAAAAACCTTGAACTCAATTAAGAGCTCAAGGTCTTGATAAATCTTTATTTTATCAGATATTTAAACTTATTTCTTCTCGCAAGAAGAATATTTTTCACACGGTTGCGGGTTGCTTCATCGTAATATTCTTTGCACTCATCGACGGCATTGATAATATCATTATCCGTGAAATTTATTTCAAGCTGAATGCCGTAGAGTTCTTCCGCAGAATCCATCTGCAAATCGAAATCTGTGTCAAACGGTTTTGCCTTTACTTTTGAAATGCAATCGTAAATATCCGCACCAATCGGATAATCGTTTGTGTCAGATAAAAGTGAAAGTCCGAAATCAAAATAGGG
>CAZJOH010000001.1:48108-79016 GCA_964547575.1 uncultured Clostridium sp. | reverse complement strand
TCTTTATTCTCCACAGCTTTTCCGCCTGCTACAACAACCCGGTCGCCATCCGTATTGCCGAAGTAGTGTATCTGGTAGCGTTCAAGCTTATGCATACCCAAAACAGAAACCGCATATTCATCAACCTTATCAAGAGAAACCGCCGAATTAAGCTGCATTACAAGCCTTGTGTTTTCGCTCTGTGCCTCTTTGATTTTAAGCTCCCAATCATTAACCTCACTCTCAAGAGTTACTAATGAAATCTTGGAGAAAAGTACGGAACCGAAAAGCAAAACAAGAACCACGGAAACAAAAAACAGCTTTACCGCACGAAGAGCAGAGGCAACAGACTCACGGCGAGTTTGCGCTGCAGCTGCAGGCTTTTTCTGAACCGTTTTTTCTCTTTCCGGCTCCGGCTGTGTCGGTTTCAGTGCCGGTAAATCATACAGCGATAAATCAAGAGCTTCGCTGCGGTTATATTCTGTCATTCCTCTGTCCCTCCTTTCAAAAGCTGAATATTATAGTCTTTTAAACAATTTTTTCAGCCGTACGCAATCTTGCGCTTCGGCTTCTGTTATTATCGGAAACCTCATCCGTGCTTGGCGCAACCGCCTTCATAACCTTCGCACGTGGCGATTTTCCGCAAACACAAACAGGAAAATTTTTCGGGCATGTGCACCCCTTTGCAAACTCAGCAAGCTGCTTTTTAACCGTTCTGTCCTCAAGAGAATGGAAGGTTATTATGCTCAACCTGCCGTTTGTTTTCAGGCAATCAAACATATCCTCAACTGCATTGCCGAGTCCGTCCAGTTCGCCGTTTATATAAATTCTTATTGCCTGGAAAGTTCTGCGGGCAGGATGACCGTCCCTCTTTGCCGCCGCAGGCATTGCCGATTTGATTATTTCCGAAAGCTCAAGAGTTGTTTCAACAGGCTTTTCTTCTCTCGCTTTTACAATAGCCCTCGCAATCGACGGAGCAAACTTTTCTTCTCCGTACTCATAGATAATTTTTCTCAATTCATCCTGCGAAAGCGTATTTACCGCCTGCGCTGCACTCATTCCCTCAAGACTCATTCTCATGTCAAGCGGTGCATCATGATGGAAGGAAAAACCTCTTGACGGCTCATCAAGCTGATGAGAACTGACCCCGAGGTCGGCAAGAATACCGTCAACCCCATCAATATCAAGAGATGCAAGAATATTTTTTATATTAAAAAAGTTATCGTGAACCAGAGTTACGCATTTAAACGGAGCAAGCCTTTCTTTAAGAGTCGATATCGCCTGAGGGTCTCTGTCTATGGCAATAAGCCTGCCGCCGTCAAGGCGCTTTGCAATTGCCGTTGAGTGACCGCCGCCACCCGAAGTGCAGTCAACATATATTCCGTCGGGCTTTATTTCAAGCGAATCTATGCTTTCCTCAAAAAGAACGGGTATATGTTTAAAGTCCGATGCTTTAATTTCCTTCATCGCATTGTCCCCGCTCAATTATAGTCCATAACACTTAGGTCAAAACTTGCACCGCTGTAGGCAGAGGTGGTTTCAACCCATGCATCATAGTTCCAAAGCTCAACTCTGTTCATAATTCCGACAACGTAAACATCCTCGCCGAGATTTGCATATTCCTTGAATTCATCTCCGATGGTGATTCTGCCGGATTTATCAACACTTGCCTTATCAACTCTGTTTGCAAGCCAGCGCTGTGCGGCAATAAGCTGAGTTCCTGAAAGCTTTGAAGTGAACTTTTCGTTGAATGCCTGCCAACTGTCCTCCGACATAAGAAGGAGGCAAGGCTCTTCATGGATGGATTTGAGGATATACACCGTTGACCCGAGCTTTTCTCTGAACGAAGGAGGTATAGCCATTCTGTTGACCTGGTCAAATTTTCTTATTTCTTTTCCGCAGGTTGAAAAATCCATAGTACCTCCTCCTTTCTCTAAAGCTCTTTTTTCTTTTCGGGAAATTGCTTATCCCCTTAACTCCCCAAAAGCACCCTTTTGCACCCTTAAGTAAACACATTATAACGTGAAAGCGTAAGAATAGCAAGCGTTTTTTTGAAAAAAATTCAAAAAAATTAAAGTTTTTTAGTTCCGGACAAGAATTTTTGAAAAAACATTTTTTCTCGTTGTGCAGCACTCAAAAACCAACCACAAGATGTAGCCGCAAGGCACAAAAACCGCCCGGAATATAACCGGGCGGCACTTCGCTTCAGGATGTCAGAATAAGCATATCTTCGGGGCTTATATCAGGCTGCAATGCACAATTTATCGCAAGTGAAGTAAGTTTGACAGCTCTTTCTATCATCAGATCGATTTCTCTCGGGGTAACCATCATGCTTTTTGCCGTGTCAGACACCGTATCGGTGTTGCTGTTGTTTCCCGTGCAATCCATAATCAACGTTGCGGCATCAACAACTGTAGGCACACCTATGGATATAACCGGTACGCCTATGGTCTTTTTACTTATTTCCTGCCTTGAATTACCTACGCCGGAGCCCGGCACAATTCCCGTGTCGCACATCTGGATTGTAGTTCCGAGACGTTCAACATTTCTTGCGGCAAGCGCATCTACGGTAATCACGATATCCGGCTTAACAGTCTGAACCACGCCTTTTATTATCTCCCCTGCTTCTGCGCCTGTTTCACCGGTAACACCGGTTGAAACCGAGCTGACGCACCGCAGTCCGGATAGTCCGGTTGAGCGCAGCAATTCGCCTGTTATATGCCTTGTTGCAAAAATCATTGAAGCACATTTCGGACCGAGTGCATCAGGAGTTATGCTCATGTTTCCGAGACCAGCCACAAGAACACTTCCTTTTTCAGGTATAATGCGTCTCATTTCATTTGAAACAGCATCGAGGCTGTCATCTATAAATTGCGCATGACAGGCGAACGGAGTCACTTCAACGGTAACGTATTTACCGATTGGTTTTCCGACAATTTTCTCTCCCTCAAAGTTCAGAACATCAATTCTTGTTATTTTTGCTCCGCTTTTCTCAAAGACTTTCATTTTTACTCCGTTGAGTGATTTTTTATCCAGATTTTCGCATCTTTCAAGCGCTAAGTCGGTTCTGAAATTCATATTTTAAATTACCTCTTGATTTTTTTCTCAATATTTAGTATTATTAATTGCAAATCTTTTAAACATTTTTCAAAAACTTCTTGCAATTGTCGAAAAAATGTGTTATCATAATCACCTGTATGAAGAAGGAGGTGTCGTTATGCCCAATATTAAGTCAGCTAAAAAAAGAGTTATAGTTAACAAGACCAGAGCTGCAAGAAACAAGTCACGCAACACAGCTCTTAAGACTGCTATCAAAAAGGCTCATGCAGCCGTTGAAGCAAACTCACCCGAAGCAAATGCACTTGTTAAGGAAGCTATCAAGAAGGTTGATCAGGCTGCGGCTAAGGGTCTTATCCATAAGAACAATGCTGCCCACAAGAAATCAGCTCTCGCACAGCTTGTTAAATAAGCTGCTTTTTACAATTCAAAATTTACCGAATGACCGTGGTTGTAAATTTTTTATGACCACGGTTATTAAGTTATTGACATTCCCTTACAATTAAGATATAATTTTCTTGTAAATTTATTTTCGGAGGTAATCTTATGGATTGTATTAAGAAGGTTCTCAAGGTAGTAGGTATCGTTCTTGCCGTTGCAGGCGTTATTGCCGGTGCATATTTTGCTGTTAAGAAATTCCTTGATAAGAAAAATCAGGCAGCTGACCTCGAAGAAAACTACGTTTCCTGCTCCTGCTGCGAAGCATAATTGCAAAACAGAGTCCCCCGTCATTATGACGGGGGCTTTTTTTAAGATTTTCTTAATTTATTCCCGTTCGCATTGACAAACCGCAAAAAACGACTATTATTTTATCAGGACCTGTTGCTGTTATTTTTCCTTGGGCTTTGCAAGGAATGACGCAATCAATCCGCAAAGTATGGCAGCGGTAACCCCGCCTGACGCTGCAGTAAAGGCACCGGTAAGAATTCCTCTTGCCCCCTGTTCTTTTACAGCCTCTTCAATTCCGCATGCCATCAGGTATCCGAATCCCGTCAGCGGTACGGTTGCACCCGCACCTGCCCATTTTACAAGAGGTTCATAAAGTCCGACGGCAGTAAGCACAACGCCTGCCACAACAAAAATAACAAGAATCCTCCCCGGCGTAAGCTTGGTTATGTCAATAAGCAATTGACCTGTAAGGCATATTGCACCGCCCACAGCAAAAGCTTTAAGCAAATCAGTTATTATTTCCACTGCATCAACCCGTTTCATTTTTTTACTATTATCGGCAAAGATTTTGGTAATATTCCTGATTTTTAAAATTTGCTATTGACAAAACAACCAAATATCAATAATATTTATATTGTAGTTTCCGAGGGGACAAAAAAATAATTAAAGGAGAATTGAAATGGTATTTGAAAAACTTAAAAAAATCATCAGCGAACAGCTCGAAGTTGACCAGAGCATTATTTCTGAAACTTCATCGGTAACAGGTGACCTTGGCGCAGACAGCCTCGACCTTGTTGACCTTGCAATGTCAATCGAAGACGAATTTGACATTGAGCTTTCTGATGAGGCTCTTGATAAAATCAAGACCGTTGGCGACCTTGTTGCTTACATTGAAGAAAGAATCTGAATAACAGATTAAACCGCAGTTTCGGCTGCGGTTTTTCTTTTTTTGACAGCATAAATATTATATGCTAAAATACTTATAACCACGGAGGTGTTTATGGTGATTATAAAAAATGCATTGGTTTACGGTAAGGATTTTAATGTTGAAACAAACGACATAGTAATCGAGGGCGAAAAAATCGCCGCTGTTGAAAAAACAGATAAAGACGGTCTTGATTTTTCTGACAGTGTAGTTTTACCCGGATTCATTGATATTCATATTCATGGCTGCAACATGGCAGACGCCACCGACGGCAGACCCGAGTCAGCAGCGGAAATGAGCAAATGGCTTGCTTCACATGGCATAACATCATTCTGTCCGACCACAATGACGCTTTCAATTGACACTCTGAAAAAATGCTTCTCATATATTGCCGACACAATGGGCAAGGAAGAGGGAGCATATATTCACGGCATAAATATGGAGGGTCCGTTTATCGCACCTGAAAAAAAGGGTGCTCAGGCAGAAGAACATATCCTTGAGCCTGACTTTGATATATTCAGCGAGCTTAATTCCATATGTCCCGTCAAGGTTGTTGATATTGCGCCCGAAAGACCTCATGCCAACGAGTTTATCTCTAAAGCAAAAAATATTTGTACAGTTTCCGCCGCTCATACTACAGCAGATTATAAAACGGGCAAAAAAGCGATTGAAGCGGGAATCAGGCATGCAACGCATCTTTATAACGCCATGAACGGTCTCGGTTCAAGGGAGGCAGGAATGGTCGGAGCAGTTCTTGACAGCGATAATATTAACGCAGAGCTTATTTGTGACGGAATACACATTTGCCCTGCCACATTGAGAATCACATTCAAGACGTTAGGCGAAAACCGCACGGTTGTTATCAGTGACGCTATGATGGCAGCCGGACTCAAAGACGGAGAATATACCCTCGGCGGTCAAAAAGTTATAAAGACCGAAGGCGCCGCAAGACTTGTTGACGGAACACTCGCAGGCAGCAGCACAAATCTTTTTGATGAATTTAAGAATCTGCTTTCATTTGGAATCCCCGTAAAGCATGCGATAAAATCTGTTACAATCAATCCTGCAAGAGCCATTGGTGTTGATAATATAACAGGAAGCATTGAAAAAGGCAAAAACGCAGACCTGCTTATTCTTTCAAAAGATTATTCACAAATAAAAGCAGTTTTCGTTAAGGGAAAACGTATTATATAAAATATATATAATATAAATATGAAATTAATCTTGCAAATAATATAATGTAATAAATATTATATACAAGATTTTATACTGTATGTATGCAGTAAAGGTAAAGGACTTTACAAAATTTATTTGTAAAGTCCTTTTACTTTCAGGTGTGGAAAACTCCGTGGAAAAAGTGGAAAACTCCGCTTTTTTATTCGTATTCGGAATTATAGAGGTAAAGTTATTCACTTTACAAGATGTTTTTGTGTCGGTTCGGAACAAAAATATACCGTATATACAGTATATAAATGTGAATATTCTGTGCAGGATTTGATTTTGAATCCTGCATTTTATTTAAAACAAAACCGCAAAGCAAAAACAGCTTTATGAGCTTTATAATCACGGTAACATGAATCAAGACACATTTGTTACCACAGAACATATCCGATTTTTATTGAACATTAACAGAAAACGCCCCCGACTTCATATGAAGCCGGGGGCGAAGTTTTTATTTAAGTTTTTGCAATCAGATTAAGCTGAGATTGTTGTGCTGTGTGACTTCTGATCGATTTCTGTTGTGAATGTATAGTGGTCAACAATCTTTGAAATATCAAGGTCGTCAACTACACCGTCGTGGTTTGCGTCAGCAGCTTCAAACTTAGCAGCACTACCAACATCAGCCTGAGTGATTGTGCCATCGCTTGTCATTGCTGCGATTTCGAGAGCAGATGCGTCTGTACCGTCAACTCTTGCGTCGCCGTTGATATCACCGTAAACAACTGCGTAATATCTGAATCTCTCTCTGTTTTCAACAGTACCAACGAAGTAAGCACCTGTACCAACGCCACGGCCTGAACCTGTAATTGTAACTGTTGTACCTGAACCGGCATCTTCTCTCATACCAACAACCTGGATGAGTTCCATGATAGCACCGACGCCTTCTTCAAGGCCGAATATCTGACCGGTGATACGTGATGTACTAACGTTTGTAACAACTGTGCCTACAAGGTCTTCACCTGCTTCGTTAACATTGGAGATAACGTCGGGAGAAGTAAGGTAATTGAGCTTGTAAATTGCCTGATAGAGAGCAGCTGCCATATCGTCAACTTCTGACTGACGTTCACAGTCGATTGTTGTGTCAGCAATCATGTTTTCAGAGTCAACAAGAACGCTTTCCATGATTTCCCACTGACCGTCTTCCATGTTATAACCAACATTTGCATCGTATGAAAGAGGATCGTCGATGATAGCATTTGCGATATCAATATATGCCTGAAGCTGTGTCCAGTCTGCGGGACCGGTGTAAGGAACGAGAGCATAATATGTTTCAATGATACCGTAGAAAGCTTCTGATGCCATCGACTGAGTAAGCTCATCGCCTGCAAGGATTGCGTTTGAATCAGCTTCGATAAGCGAAAGTGCATAGTCATAAGCGATTCTGAAATTCTCGTAGGAGGTTGTTGTGTAAAGTCTTGTGGTCTTAAGAGCACCTGTTGCATCAACACCGTCATACTTAAGGTTACGGCCTGCGTTGCCTTCGTATGAAGTCTTGAATGTATTTACAGCCCATTCAAGCATTGTTGTGTCAATAGCCTTTGATCTGTTCTTTTCAGCTTCTTCATAACGGTAGGAAACAAGGTCAATGTTGTCATAAAGAGCTTCTCTGTTATCGTAAAGAGTCTTTACATAGCTGGTATAACCGTTATAAATTGCAATGTTAACTTCTTCTGCGTATGAAATCTCATCCATTTCGGTCATTGTCTTGCTGCCGTAGGTTGAATTGTAAGTAGCAAGAGTCATGGGAATTGAGGATGCGCCTGAAACAAGAATGTTTGAGGTTGTGAGATACTGGAAGCGAGGACGGTACAAAGCATAGTCTACTTCGCCGTATGCGGAATTTTCAATTGCCTTGTATGTGAGATTTCTCGCATCAAGCCATGTAACAATAGCATTGAGTTCATCTGATGTAAGTCCATCCCACTGAACGGAGCCTTCGTTATAAGTGAGGTTACCTGCATCATCTCTGCCTATGGGAGTGATATCGAACTTGATGCTGCCGATAGCAAGACGAACAATCTGTTCAACTTCTTCTCTTGAGAACTCAACATCATATCTCTCATCTTCGCCCATTTCAAGAGCAAGAGCAAGCTGTTCGTAGTTTGCAGCTGTCATATCAGCCATATTAACGGTATTGTAATATTTAATGCTACCGTTATCGGAGGAGCTGTTATAGTAAGTACCGTGAACATAATCAACATACTGATAGCTTGTTGAAGTTGTAGTATAGAAGGGATACATTGATGAGGGAATGCCGGGTGTGCTGTCTGCGTAATTGAGAATAATTGTTGTGTCGGTGGAGTCAGGAATATCTGTAGCAGTAACTACACCGTCATCATTTGAGTCAAAGAGGTTGTTATTATAAAGCTGTGCTTCAACCGAATGCATAAACCAATCATGGTAAGCAGCCGAAAGGTCGTTTTCAGCAAAGCTTCTGTAGGATGATGCATAGCTTGAAGCATCGTCAACAGCATCGCCTGCGCCGGTGTAGAAGTAACCTGCTGCACCGAAATCTTCATAGTTAAGGAACTGGAACTGATCCTGTTCATAGCTTACGAAGGGAGAAGCTGTTGTTCTGTTTGTAATATTGGAATACTTGAAGTCGGAGAAGGTTGAAACAGTACCCTTATCATCTGTTGAATCTGTTCTTGTTGCAGTTTCAAGATAGGACCACTTTCTCCAGATGTTGTAGCCGTAAACTGCTTCTGATTCTGCTGTTGCTTCGGTAATAACCACTTCTTCAAGGTATGTGTTCTCGAAGCTTTCAACAACTGCATCAGCCTCTGCCTTTGTGGCATATGAGCCGTAAGTTACGTTGGTTGATGTGATAACAAGGTCATAAGCAGTACCTTCGGAGTTTCTCTTGATGGAGAACTTGCCGCCAACAATGCCTTCTGCTGTTGCTTTATCGGTCATTGCTTCAACAATGAGAGTTGCATTGAGGTTATCGGTAAGTGAAGAAACATAATTTTCGAGATCTTCAACACCGTAAGTCGTCATTGTGCTTTCAAGCATGCCGTCTTCTGTGAAGGAACGGATATAGTCCATACCTGCAAGAAGAGGAAGTGCTGTTGAAAGAAGCTCATACTTATATTCATTAAGAAGATAGAGAAGTCTTGAAATAAACTGCGGAAGAGAAGCATCTGTTGTGCATGTACCGTTAACACGGCAGGAAAGAAGCTCGCCGAGAGTTGTAACAGTTGTTACGCTGCCTGCTGTAAGAACGTCGCTTCTTGTGGGAATAAGAACGCTGTTGCCGTTGAATACAAGAGCGAGAACACGGTCAATAACTCTGATGATAACTGTCATGAGAGGCTGATTAAGCTCGCCGTTATCATAGTCCATATTAACACTAAGAAGATCAAGGATTCCGATAAGGTCAAAGTTGATGAGATTATTGAGAAGCCATGAGTTGATCATCTGTGATGAACCGTTGATATCGGGAAGCCATGAGGTGGGAATAAGTGAGAAGAGAGTAGCATCAAGAAGTTCGTAGATAGCATCAATCTTCATAACACCGTCAGATGTATAGGTTTCAACATCGTCAACAAATGTAAGAGTACCTACATCTGAATATACGGTAGAAATAAGGCTGTTGAAGTTTGTTGTCCAGAGACCGGGATATTCGCCGGATTCACCGTAAACACCGTCACCGTCGGTATCGTAACCGACAAGAACGGGCATATACTGGTCAAGAGCCCATGTTACAAACTGAGTAAGGAACTTTTCAAAGGTTGTATCTGTGCTGAGAATCATACTCTTATTGAGCATGAGAACGTTGTTGAGGTAAGCTGCAAGGTAGGAGCAGATGATATCAAGAGCACCGCTGGGAACCTCAACATCTTCGGTACCTACAACATTACCGTTTATATCTTTAATGGAGATTCTCTTGATTTTTGTGTAAGGAATGGGATCGATTTCGTTGTTGTTGCCGTCTGTAACTACGCCGATTCCGCCTGCTTCCTGAAGAGTATGGTAAGCATCAAGTCTTGCATAGAAATCATTCTCGGGAAGAGCCTGAGAAGCAAGACCTGCCATAGCATAAGCAAGTGATGTGGGAATATCTTCTGCCCATTCGGGGAAGTAGCAGCCGTCTATCATATCGTTGATAGCCATCTTGATAACGGTTGCATAAACCTTATCGGTCTCAACTACATAGTTGGGACGGATGAAATCGGGGTTAGCATAGTCGGATGCTGTAGAATCGGAGATATTAACGGGCATATCATTTGAAACATAGTTATAAGCTGTTGCAACTGTTACGCCGTCAACTTCTTCGTAGTTTGTTGCATAGAGAATATCGCCTGTTTCATAGGTGATATATGTCTGGTCAACTGCTGTTTCGTCATCTTCAGCAACGAGAGTCTTGGGGCTTGTATCTGCATAGTACCAGATAGCGGTAAGCTCATCTGAATCATATCCGAGATGAGCCGAATCCTGGAAGAGACCGAGGCTGGGAAGCATGTTAACAAGAAGACGGATAAGGTCGTTAAGAAGCGACATGAAGTTATCCTGAAGGTGGATTCCCTGATAGTCGATAAGAATGAAGGTATCAAGACCGCCCTGATTGAAGAGCCAGTCAACCATTGCTTCAATCTTAAGAACGGGATATGTGTTCTCTTCTTCCGTGTATTCGGGAGCGGGAGCACCGTTCTGAACGAGGAGTGATTCAACAAGACTGATAACCATTGTGAACATCTGTTCACTCATAACCTCGGGATTACCGTTGGGATATTCCTCTGTGATTTCAACATCGAATGCATCGCAGAGCATCTCGGTAAGCATGGGACCGATCATGCCGTCAAGAAGACCTCTGATGAGGTTGTTAACGAACTGATAGGTGCTCATTGTGTGGCTTTCTGCAACGCCGTCAAGGTCATGGTCAGCTTCAATTGCAACGCCTGTAATAGAAGCGCCGCCGGGCTGATTTGCAAGAGTTTCACCAATGAGGGGCTCAAAGTTTTCGCCAAGAAGTGACTTACCGCCTTCTTCAGCGAGAATGCCTGTACCTTCGATAAGTGCCCAGTCGATAAGCTGCTGGATACCTGCATCGAACTGTTCTATGCTTGTAATCTGTACTCCGGAATCGTCGATGAGCATGTTGTAGAGCATAGTCATAAGAGCGTAGTCAACGTTATTAACCGTGTCACCGCCTGTGTAACCGGTAAGGTCAGTAAGGAGATCATCAACAACGCCTTCAAGAAGTGAACCGTAATCGAAAGTACCTGAAATGATACCGGCAAGAAGATTTCTCTGGTTTGAAATCCAGGTAATAAGCATTTCAAGAGTCTGAGAATCGGTAACGGTTGTATATCGTCTTTGATAATTCTCATTAAAGCCGGTATTATTAAGACCCGCTGATGAATCAAGGAGATCACCAAGAACGCCAAGAACTTCTACAGCACCAACCCAAAAATTTGAATCCAAGCAATCAAAAACGCCGGCAAGAGTTCTGATAAGTCCGTCAACACTTCTGAGATCCAAAAGACCTGCAGGATTGCCGTGATCTTCCATCTTCTGGTCAAGATTAAGCCAACCATTACCTGTAAAGAGCAGGAAGCCGGTGCTCAAACCAGCCATATCGTTCAACTCATCACAAGTCATTGTGATGTTTGCTTCTGCAAGCATACCGTCAAGCATATCAAGCAGCCAGCCGCAGCCCTGCTCATAGTTGAGGTAATACTTGGCACGGGATTTTCCGGGTTCAAAATAGTTGTTATTATCGGTGAATGCATAAACATTTACGCATGCTGCCGAAAGCATCATAACAAAAGCCAGAAGAACCGCTAAAAGTCTTTTTGCCATTTTCATATTTGCACCTCCATTTAAAATAAGCGTTTGCACGCCCCGAAGCCCATGCAAGAGGCTTCTTTAGACAGGCATTTCAGGTAATGCCTTAGTTTACATTAGTTACTTTATAAGGGAGATATTGCATTCCTTGTGCAGATTTTTAAATATTTTTTAAACATTTTATGAACAAATTATGAACGCAACGGCTTTTTGTTTGTTTTTTACAAATAGTTCGTTGATGTTTTAGTAATATTCAACAACGATTTTGCAAACGTTTGTTTGGTGGCGAAAAATAAAATCGGCGGGAGCAAGCCCCCGCCCTACGATAAAGTTCATTTTATGCGGTAGAGGCGGATATCATCCGCCCGAAAAATCATATGATTTTAATAAGCCCGAAGAGGTCATCAGCAAGGGGTGTTTTTGCGCTTTTCAGGCGTTCGGGATGCTCGTGACCCGAGGTCAAAAGTATACAATCAGCACCTAAAGTGTTCGCCATTTCAGCATCGTGTTCGAGGTCACCGATAACTAAAATTTCATCGTTTTTTGCGCTGTTTTTTTCTAAATAGGCCTTTGCTCTTTCTATTTTTGAGCCTGCAAAATAGTCTCCTGCACCGAGAATCGCATCAAAATATTTCGAAACACCGTATTTTTCGGCATTCATGCAGAGCTGTTCATTGTTTGACGAGGAAACAATTACCTGCTTTGCACCGCTCTGTTTAAAATAATCCAGAGCTTCAACCGCACCGTCGGTTAAACCGAAATCACTGAGGTGACGCAGATATCCTTCATTATATTGTTTTATAACAATAGAGTAATCCTCTTTTTCCATATCAAAAACTTTTTCGTAGAATTTGATAATGGGAACTCCGATGCATTCTTTATAATAATCAATATCAATCGGCTCCATATTCCTCATGGCGAGCATATCATTAACGCTTGCAAGGGATGCGCCGATATCATTGAGAAGGGTTCCGTTCCAGTCCCATATAATATATTTGTATTTCAACCTTTCGCCTCCTTTAATTGATATTCGGCAAGATTTGTGATATTATATATAAGGTGATAAAATGAATACATTTGAAAAAATATATGATGCGGTTAAGAAAATTCCAAAGGGAAAAGTATGCACCTACGGTCAGATAGCCGCAATGGCAGGCAATCCGAGGTGGTCAAGAGTTGTAGGCTATGCACTGCACGTCAATCCCGAACCGGAAAAAATCCCATGCCACCGTGTTGTTACAAAAAACGGCGAGGTTTCTAAGGCATTTGCCTTCGGCGGAGAGAATATGCAGAGAATTCTGCTTGCCGAAGAGGGCATTGAATTCCTCGATGACGGCAGAGTTGATTTAAAGAAATATTTTTGGTGCGGTGATACAATATAATGTATATTATATATTAATTAACCCAAAAGCTTATTCTGCAATTCGATTATTTCCATCAGTTCAATACTGACTTCTTTCATATATTCAAGAATCTTTTCATCCTTTGCAAGATATCGGGCGGTTTTTCTGACCTCCTTGATAAATGAAGGGTCAAGAGGTTCTTTTTTTGCGGCAAGAGGGCACATATTTGCTCTCGGGTCGTAAATAACCTCAAAATTCAGCTTGCCGTCAACCTCATAAACGAGCGGAAAGAGCGGAAAGATTCTGCAGGCAAGGGGTCTTTCGGCTCTGTTGCACTCTCCCGAGCAGATAACCATGGGATAACCGTAGTTTCCTTCGGTTTCGCACACCTCAAAGCCCTCTTTATCCGCAAATAATTCTTCCTCATATGGGTAAAGCCACATGCCTTTACAGTCACCTCTGCAACAAAGACCGTCGCAAAGTCTTCCGCAGTTGTAAAATCCAAGCGGTGTTTTGTGATAAAGGCGCTCATATGCACCGAGAATTATATCTTTCATAAAGTAAGTATCCTTTCGACGAATGCCTGAAGCGAAAAATCGCATAATGTTTTAGGATGGGCGAGATATTTTTCAAGAATTTCTGCTGTTTCAGCTCTGTTTTCATCGGAATTATCAGTGAAAAGAGAAAGAGCGGATTTCATCAGTTCAAGAGCAAGGGTCTGCTTTTCAAGCCAAGGTTCAAGCTCCGAAACCATAGGATTTTCAAGGGTTTTGAGAGTTGAGCAGCATTTTTCAAGAGCCTCGATATAAGCACCGACAGTACCGATTGCACCGAAAAGGTCGCCCGAGAAAAACTGCTGCTGGGCAAGATTTACGGTTTCGTTAAGCATGGGTGAATTTTCAACCTTAAGGCATGAAGTAAGAAGGTTATCGAGAAGTGGCATGAACAGCTCTTTTTCTTCTCCGAGAACAATTTCACACGCCTTCTGCCATGAATCGAAGCCATTGTACGCATTCGGATTCCAGAGGTAGTCGCAAACAGTAAGTAAAGGTATTCTGCTTGACAGCGCATATTCCATCGTATTTGAAACAATACCCTTTGAATAGCGATATAAATCGCTTTCCCTGCCGTTTAAATAGCCGATATGCATCTCGTTGTACATCTCGGCATCATTAACGGGGAAGTTATCCCAGTAAAGCGGCGGTCTGTTTGTTGCATTTTCAAAAGTAACTGCTTCACGAACGGTAATTTCCTGCGAGCAGATGTTTTTACCCGTCCAGAAAATGTTAATATCGCCTGAAATCCCTTGACCCAGCTTTGAAATATAATATTCATCTCCCCTGCCGTGATACTGCAAGGGGCAAACGGTAAGGGTGCATTTTTCATCTTTTTCTTTCAGATAATTACGGAATTTATCCGAAACCGAAATATGTGCATTGACTGCCTCGCCGTCAAAAGCCGCTTTATCCTCTTCAAACCAGAGGTTTTCGGGAATATCGTCAAGGAGTAAACCAAAATTGCGGATTCCAACGCTGTAAAGCTGTTCAGCTTTACAAATAAGTTTTTCGAAATCTTCCTCAGAGGAATATTTCATGCTGAGTCCGGGAGCGATACAATAATGGAATTCCACAAAATTCTCTTTACAAAGAGCCGATAATTCGGCAAGCGCCGACAGCTCATTTTCGGGATAAAGCTCCGACCACCTATCACGGTGATAAGGGTCATCCTTCGGGGCATAATAATATGTGTTCATACCGTAAAACGACATCATTTCAAGCATCATTCTGCGGTTTTTATGGCTCCAGGGTTTACCGTAAAAGCCTTCTATATAGCCTCGAACGGCAAACAAGGGGTAATCCGTAACAGTACCGATAAAGAATTTTTTATCAATTGCCATGGTGATAATTCTGTTTATCGCTCTGAAAAGACTTTCACGGCATGAAACTGTTAAGGCTATATGCAGACCGTTCTCGCATTTTTTTGAGGTTATTATAAATTTTTCATTTGTAAAACGTCTTGCCTCATCTATGTATTCAAGTCGGCGTGTGTTCTCTTTCACGACATCGATGTAAAGCGTGTTACCTTTACAGTTGTTACTGATATGTTTGTTAAGAAAACCAAGCACAAAGTCACTCTCATAGCCGTTTATTTCAATTTCAGATGGTGAAAAATCAATCCATCCGGTAATTTCAGGCTTTTGAAAAGCAGGATAAATCATAATGACTTGATCTCCTTTTTATATTTTGCTATGAAAGCATTATTAATTTCGTCGCCGCCGTCAACATTACTGCTGGAAAATACATCGGGAGTAAAGCCGTCTGCCGCCATCATTTCAACTGCTCTTGCTTCAATTGCGTTGAGTATTGCCGCACCTGCTGCTGTGGAAGTCGGTGCAACGTTTCTGTTAACAGCATCTATTCTGATTGATGCATCACCGTAGCAGCCGCAGTTATCAATGGCTATATAAGCTGTTTCATAAAGCTTCTTCCCGCTTGAATGCCTTGATGCACCCTGCATGGTATGTTCCATGTTTGTTATAACAACGGTTTTTACACCCTTTTCGGCTGCAATAAGCGCAAGGTCAATGGCTACACCGTTTCTGCCCGAGTTGGAGAAAAGAAAAAGAATATCCTTATCGGTTATTGAATGGTGAGCAAAAAGGATTTCCCCGTAGCCTTCAAGACGCTCAAGCTCCGTGCTTTTTGATGCACTTTCGTGAAGCATAAGCGAGGATTCCAGAATCGGGTTAACATTCACAAGACCGCCTGCACGGTAAAAAATCTCCTCGGCAAGCATATGAGAATGACCCGTTCCGAAAGCATGGATTCTGCCGCCGTTTTCAAGTGTATCGGCAACCGCTCTTGATGCCTTTTCGATATTATCACCCTGTTCGGTGATTATGCGTTCAAGTATCCTTTGTAAATTCTGAAAATATTCAACTGCCTTTGACATAATACCCTCCGAGAACTTTTTTATTTAATTCTAATCTTTATTACAACAAATATCAAGTTTTTTTGAAAATATCTTTATTTTCCATACCTTATATGATATAATTCTTTAAATAGGAAGGTGCTTGTATGAAAAGACAAAGCGGAATTTTAATGCATATTTCGTCGCTTTACGGCGACTATTCAATCGGAAATTTCGGAAAAAACGCAAAAGAATTTGTGGATTTTCTGGTTGACAACGGTTTTTCGGTGTGGCAGGTGCTGCCCTTCACCGTTACGGACGAATACAATTCCCCGTACAAATCTTTTTCGGCATTCGGCGGCAACCCTTATTTTATTGACCCTGAAAAGCTTTATAATGACGGACTTATCTCTTTGGAGGATCTGAAAAACTGCAAGCAGAATACTCCTTATTCCTGTGAATTTGAAAGACTCGCAAAAGAACGTATGACGCTTTTGAAAAAAGCATACAAAAATTCAAAGAATCATGATGCCGTGCGTGAATTCATTGCTTCCCATCCGAGAATAGAGGCTTTCTGCCGATTTATGACGTTGAGGGAGCAAAACGGTCTTAAGCCGTGGCAGGAATGGGAATCCGAAGAAATAACGGATTATGAATTACTCGGCACATGGCAGTTCATACAGTATGAATTTTTCACTCAATGGGCTGAAATCAAGGCTTATGCAAATTCAAAGGGAGTAAGCATCATAGGCGATATTCCCATTTATGTTTCGGATGACAGTTGTGATGTATGGGAAAACAGAGGTCTGTTTGATATTGACGAAAAGGGATACCCGACCATGGTTGCAGGTGTTCCGCCCGATTATTTTGCCGAGGACGGTCAGCTCTGGGGCAATCCTCTTTATAACTGGGATGAAATGAAAAAGGATAACTTCTCATGGTGGAAAGAAAGAATCGACCATTCACTTGAGATGTTTGACGGCGTGAGAATAGACCATTTCAGAGCGATTGAAGCTTACTGGGCAGTTGAGGCAACGGAAAAGACCGCAAGAAACGGCAAATGGATTAAAGGACCGGGAATTGATTTTATAAACGCCATTAAAGCAGGTCATGACGATAAGCTTATAATTGCGGAGGACCTCGGAGATATAACGGATGAGGTGCGTGAATTGGTTGAGGAAAGCGGATTCCCCGGAATGAGAGTTTTCCAGTTCGGCTTCCTTGATGACGGTAACAGCATTCATATGCCGCATAATTATATAAAAAATTCGGTTGCTTATTCGGGTACACACGATAACAACACCCTTTTCGGTTTCCTTTGGGAAAGCGATGATTATACACGCCGCAGAGCACTTGATTACTGCGGATTTTCAGGCGGCGATTGGGGCGGTGCAAGTCCGCTGTTTTTAAGAGCGATTTTTGCAAGTGTAAGCGACCTTGCGATAATTCCGATTCAGGATTTCCTTATGTACGGCTCGGATACAAGGATAAACACACCGGGCGTTGCCAAGGGCAACTGGAGCTACAGAGTAACAAAGGAACAGCTTGACAATGCTGATAAGGGATTTTTTAAATCATTAAACAGAATTTATAAAAGGTAAGGTACGGATTTGAAAGAGTTTTTTAGTATAAGTGAAAAAATCAGGGCTGCAAGCGATGCGGCACTTGGAAAAGCAAAGAAAAAGTTCGGAGAAATTGAAGAAATAACCGAATATAATCAGCAGAAGGTGCTTTCTGCTTTTATTGAAAACAGAGTGAGCGAAACGGATTTTGCAGGCTCAACGGGATACGGCTACGGCGATACAGGCAGAGATAAGCTCGACAGAATTTATGCCGAAATTTTCGGTGCGGAGGATGCGATAGTCCGCCATTCCTTTACCTGCGGCACTCATACTCTTGCAGTTGCTCTTTTCGGAGTATTGCGCCCCGGCGATACAATGCTTTGTGTTACCGGCACTCCGTATGACACAATTCACAGCGTTATCGGCTTAAGCGGCAGCGGAATGGGTTCACTCAAGGATTTCGGGGTCAAATATGCTCAGGTTGACCTTGATAAAGACGGCAGACCCGATCTTGAGGCGATTGAAAAAGCACTCGAAAAAAAACCTAAAATGGTTTATATTCAGCGTTCAAGAGGTTACAGCCTCCGTCCAAGCCTTTCGGTTGACGAAATCGGAGAAATTTCGGCTCTCGTTCATTCAAAATGCGATGCGATTGTTATGGTTGACAACTGCTACGGCGAATTTGTTGAGAAAAAAGAGCCTACCGAGGTCGGTGCAGACCTCATGGCAGGTTCACTTATAAAAAACGCAGGCGGTTCGATTGCAAAAACCGGCGGCTACATAGCAGGCAGAAGTGATCTTGTTGAGCTTTGCGCTTACAGAGCTACAACTCCGGGTCTCGGCAAAGAGGTAGGCTGCACTCTCGGCGAAAACAGAAATATGTTCATGGGTGTTTTCCATGCTCCCCATGTTGTAGGTGAGGCTTTAAAGGCGGCGGTATATGCGGCGGCTCTTTTTGAAAACTTCGGCTTTGACGTTACTCCGTCAAGCGACGAAAGCAGACACGATATAATTCAGGCTCTCTGCCTTGAAAATTCAGAAAGACTTGTTGAATTCTGCAGAGGAATTCAGAGCGGTGCACCCGTTGATTCCTATGTTTCGCCCGAGCCTTGGGATATGCCCGGTTATGACAGCAAGATTATCATGGCGGCAGGAGCATTCATTCTCGGTTCATCAATTGAACTTTCCGCAGATGCGCCTCTCCGTGAACCGTTTGCGGTATGGATGCAGGGCGGAATCAATTTCCATTCGGCAAAAACAGCAATCATGCTTGCCGCCGAAAAGCTTTATCAAGGGGGGCTTCTCAAATGAGATATGACGGCATAACCCGTGATGCGCTTTTTCTTCTTGCGGATAACCGTTTCAGGGATTCAAAGCCGTATTATGAAGAGCATAAGGAAGCAATAAAGAGCGGCGTTACCGTTCCCCTGCGCCAGATTGCGGGAATTATCGGCGAAGAGCTTCTTTCCGTTGACCCTCTTATGAACACAATCCCGACTAAAATGGTTTCAAGAGTAAGAAGAGATACAAGGTACACCAAGGATAAATCTCTTTATCGTGAAAACATGTGGATAATGTTCATGCGTCCGAAGCATGACTGGGTGGGTTATCCCTGCATGTGGTTTGAAGTAACTCCCCGTGAGTATTCACTCGGCGTAGGCTTTTACGGCGATGAACCCGGACTTCTCGAAACCTTCAGAAAATCACTTCGTGAAAGACCTGCTGAATTCAGGGAAGCTGCAGATAAATGCAAGCTGGCGGGTTCATATTTCTTTAAAAGACAGTATAAACGCCCTTTCCCGGACTGTCCCGAAGGACTTGAAGAATACTACAACGCAAAGGATGTTGGTTTTATTTCATTCTCGGGCGACCTTGATGACCTTAAGGATGAAAAAATCATCGAGATAATAAGGGGTACCTATCAGGCATACACCCCGATGTATAAATTCCTGCTCAGCGTTTCAGACGAATATTTTTCCAAGGAGGAATAACCGTGGATTACTCAAAATTCAAAAGCGGCAGTGACATAAGAGGCTATGCTCTCGGCGATGAAAGCAACCCCCTCTTTATGAGCGATGAAATGGTAATGAGGGCAAGTGCAGCCTTCCTTTCATGGCTCAAAAAGAAAACGGGCAAGGAAAATCCTTATGTTTCCGTCGGTCACGACAGCCGTCTTTCCGCAGACAGAATTAAAAATGCCGTTATAAAGGCTCTTACCTCAAACGGCGCAAACGTTCTTGACTGTTCACTTGCATCAACTCCTGCAATGTTCATGACAACGGTTGAAACAGACTGCGACGGTGCGGTGCAGATAACCGCAAGCCATCATCCTAAGGACAGAAACGGACTTAAGTTTTTTACCCGTGAGGGCGGTCTTGACGGCTCTGATATTGCAGATATTCTTGATATGGCCGGTAAAACCGAAAATCCCGTCGGGGATAAAAACGGTGAATGCACTCCTTGCGATTTTATGAAGCGTTATTCGGAAATTCTCCGTGAAATGATAATAAACGGTGTAAACAACGGTGATAAGCCCCTTGCGGGAATGAAAATTGTTGTTGATGCAGGTAACGGCGTCGGCGGTTTTTATGCACATGATGTTCTTGCACCTCTCGGTGCTGATATAAACGGCAGCGTTTATCTTGACCCCGACGGCAATTTCCCGAATCACGCACCTAACCCCGAAAATGCAGAAGCTATGGAAAGCATATCAAATGCCGTTAAAGCTTCAAATGCAGATTTCGGTGTAATATTTGATACCGATGTTGACAGAGCAGGCTGTGTCGGCAAAGGCGGTTTTGAAATCAACCGCAACAGACTTGTTGCTCTCGCTTCAAAAGTTGCGCTTGACTCATGCAACGGCGGCACAATTGTTACCGACAGCGTTACCTCTGACGGTCTTTCTGAGTTTATTGCCGAAAACGGCGGTATTCATCTCCGCTTTAAAAGAGGCTACAGAAACGTAATAAACAAGCAGATTGAGCTTGAGAAAAGCGGCGTTAAATGCCCTCTTGCCATGGAAACTTCGGGACATGCGGCATTCGCCGAGAACTATTATCTTGATGACGGCGCATATCTCATAACCAAGCTGATTATTGAGGCTGCTTCTCTTGCTAAAGAAGGCAAAACACTTAATGATTTAATTGCAAATCTCCGTGAACCGCTCGAAGAAAAGGAAATGCGTTTCAAAATTCTCTGCGACGATTTCAGACCGGAGGGTGAAAAGATTATTTCGCTTTTCAAAGCGGCAGCAGAAGCGAACAGAAATTGGACTGCGGCAGCGGATAATCACGAAGGAATCAGAATTAATGCCGATAAGTCCTGCGGCAGCGGCTGGCTTCTGCTTCGCCTGAGTGTTCATGATCCGATAATTGTTCTCAATGCGGAAAGCGATGAAAACGGCGGCATCATGAAGATGAGCAAGGATATATATAATATTCTGTCAACTGCCGAAAATCTTGACAAGCTTGATATTTCGGCACTTACAGATTATATAAAATAAGGAGAGATAAAAATGATTAACAAAATTATCAGCGCATTTTTTGCGGTTGTTACCGCAATACTTTCTCTGTTTTACACACCTACCCCTGTTACACAGGTAAATCCCGAAACTGTTCCGACTCCTGCAAAAGCTCAGGCTGTTACGGTTATGAGCTATAATGTTTATATTAAAGGCTCCGGCGAAAAATCTCCCGAAAACAGAACGGACGAGGTTGTTGCAAACATCAGAAAATATAATCCCGACTCCTTCGGTCTTCAGGAAGCAGACGAAGGCTGGATGGAAAGACTTCCTGCTGAGCTTACCGATTATGCATATGTCGGTATAGGCAGAGATTCAGACGAAGGCGGCGGCGAAGCAAGCCCCGTTTTCTACAAAAAAGACAAGTATGAGCTTCTTGATTCGGGTACATTCTGGCTTTCAAAAACTCCCGAAAAGGCATCAAAAGCATGGGATGCAATGTTCAAGAGAATCTGCACATATGCAGTCCTTAAAGATAAAGAAACCGGCTTTACATATGCTCATTTCAACGCTCATTTTGACCATATGGGTGTTATTGCAAGAATGGAATCCGTTGCTGTTGTTGCACAGAAGGTTGCCGAAATCGCTCCGAATATTCCCGTTGTTTTCTCCGGCGACTTCAACGATGAGGAAGGCGGAGATGCATACAACAGAGTGCTTGAAAGCGGATTCAAGGATACAAAATATCTTGCAGAAACTGCCGATAACTGCGGCACTTATCACGGCTATTCCGAACTTCTTGAAAAATCAAAGCCCATTGACTACATTTTTGTTAATGCATTTGTATCAAATGTAAAAAGCTATAAGGTTGATACACAACAGATAAACGGAATATATCCCTCTGACCATCATCCCGTAATATCCGAAATGACACTTATAAACGGCTGAAAGGAGTAAGGATATGCTTTTTAAAATCTGCCAGGCAATCGTTGCACTTATAACTGCGTTAATCACTCTTGTTTCTCCCGCTGAGCCTGCGGAGCCTACGGTGCCTTCTTATGATATTAAAGTTAATCCGAATCCTGTTTCGGAGTCTGTTTCCGAACACGATGTTAAAGTAATGTCCTTTAATGTCAAAATCAGCGGAAGCGGTCTGCAGTCCAACGATATCAGACTTCCCCGAACGGTTAAAATGATTGAAAAACATTCTGCCGATTCGGTAGGTGTTCAGGAAGCGGACAAATGGTGGACCGATGCGCTTGAGGAGGCTCTTCCTCAATATGCAAGAGTCGGCGCATACAGAGATGACGGCATTTCTCTCGGTGAATCATGCTCAATTTTTTATCTTAAAGACAAATACGAGCTTGTTGATTCAGGCACTTTCTGGCTTTCCGAAACTCCTGACACACCCTCAAAGGGTTGGGACGGCGGCTGCAGCAGAGTTGTTACATATACAATTCTCAAGTGCAAAGAAGATGGCTTTGTATATGCACACTTCAACACTCATTTTGACAATGTGGGCGCAACGGCAAAGGCTGAATCCGTTCCTCTTCTCGCTTCAAAAATTGCTGAAATCGCACCCGACATTCCCGTTGTTTTAACCGGCGATTTCAACACAAGAGAAGGTTCGGAAATTTATAACAATCTTCTTTACTGCGGACTCAAAAATACAAAATACATGGCTGAAAAATATGATGACTGCGCAACCTACCATGACTATAATCCTTTCGTTTTCAACACAAAACCCATTGATTATATCTTCGTAAACGGTTACTGTTCATCTGTAAAATCAAGCATCGTGGATTCATGGTCGATAGATTTTGTTTATCCCTCTGACCATTTCCCGATTATTGTTGAAATGACATTATTTAACGGAGGTAAATAAAATGTATAGAGTTTTAACATTCAATCTGCTTTGCGGAGGCAGAAAACACAGAAAATGGTACAAAAGAGCTCCTCTTGTTTATAAAATTATCCGTGAAGCAAACCCCGATTCCTTCGGTGTTCAGGAGGCTCACTATTCATGGATGAAAAAACTCATCAAAAACCTGCCCGAATACGCATATGTCGGCGTAGGCAGAGATGACGGCAAGAAAAAAGGTGAATTCTCGGCTGTTTTCTATAAAAAAGATAAGTTTACAGCAAGCGACAGCGGCAATTTCTGGCTCTCCGAAACTCCCGATAAACCCGGTAAGGGCTGGGACGCTGCATGCATAAGAATTGCTTCCTATGTTAAGCTCACCGATAAGGAAACGGGCAAATCTTATGTTCATTTCAACACTCACCTTGACCATGTGGGCAGACAGGCGCAGATTAACGGCGCAAAAATGATTCAGGAAAAGGCAGCTTCCTTCGGCGGCGCTCCCGTTGTATGCACCGGCGACTTTAATGTTTTCCAGGATTCGGATTGCTACAATACAATGGTAAGCGCCAACATGAAGGATGCAAGAAAGCTCGCTCCCGATACCGATGACTGCTGCACATACCACGGCTTCAGGCCCGATGAAATTCACGAAATCATTGACTTTGTTTTTGTTGACGAAGCAACCGTTAAGCCCGTTAAATTCAAGGTTATAAACAAAATGATAAATGGTGAATATTATTCCGACCACTATGCCGCTTATGCAGATATCGAATTGGTGTAATTTCAGGATAATTTCAGAAAAGTGTAACACTTGCTCCTTTGTTTATTGACATTCTTTTTCGTGAATGTTAAAATTTTGTTATAATCTGTGAAAGGGGAATTATTATGAATTTACAGAAAATCATTGATCAGAAAGACAGTGCCGCAAAATACATGGTTAAGGAAATAACCCATATTATCAAAAAATGCGGCAAGAGAGATCCCGGTTCGGAGGGCGAAAAGAAATCCTGCGAATATATGGCAAAGGTTCTTGAAAAAGACTGCGGATGTGAGGATGTTAAGATCGAAAGCTTTGAGGTTGCTCCCCGTGCTTTCTACGGTTGGATTTATTTCACGGTAACACTTGCAATTCTCGGTGCAATCATTTTTCCGTTTGCTCCCGTAATCTCAATCCCTCTCATTATTGCAGGTTTTGCAATAGTTCTTATTCAGTTCGGTTTATACAAAAAAATGCTTGACCCCATCTTCCCCAAAAAGACGAGCCACAATGTTACAGCTATTAAAAAGTGCACAGGTGAAGTCAAGAGAAGAATCATCTTTAACGGTCACCCCGATGCTACATGGGAATGGCCCGTTAACTATGCTCTCGGCGGTGTAGGCTTTGAGGGTCACGCAATTATAGTTATCGGTGCAGCGCTTTTCTATCTTGTGCTCTCAATTATTTATGTTGTTAAAAACGGTGTAACCTTCGGCATGCCTGACACCTCTGACCCCCTTGTTAAAGCAGGTCTTTGGGGACTTGTTACTCTCCCCTTCTCAATCGGTCTTTACTTCATGGTAAACTACCGCAGAGTTGTTGACGGTGCAAATGATAACCTTACAGGCTGCTACATGGGCATTGCTGTTCTTAAATATCTCAAAGACGAAGGCATTGAGCTTGAAAATACCGAAATCGGCGTTATTCTTACCGGTTCGGAAGAAATCGGTCTGAGAGGCTCAAAGGCATGGGCTGAAATGCACAAGGATGAATTCAAGGATGTTCCCACCTTCATCTATGCTTACGATACCATTAACGACCCGAAATATCTCATGTCAAACTACTATGACCTTAACGGTACAGTTAGATCCGATAAGGACTGTGCTGACCTCTTCATGGAAGCAGCAAAAGCAGTAGGCGTTCCCTGCAAAAAGGGTGGCGTGCCTCCCCTTGGCGGTGCCGTTGATGCGGCAGCATTTTCACAGGGCGGCTTCAGAGCTGCAGGCGTTACAGGTCTTAACCACAAGCTTGAACGTTATTATCATACAAGACTTGATACATACACCAACATGAACGAAAAAGGTATTGCCAACTGCTTTGCAGCAAGCGTTAAAATGCTTGAGATGTTCGATGAAGGTGCAAAACAATAAAAAATTGGGCAAGGATACCAAATTCTTGCCCTTTCTTTTTTGCACTTTCAACAATTGAAAACACATTTACTTGTGTGCTATAATTTGCTAAAAGGAGATGAAAAAATGAAAATCGCAAAGAAAATAATTTCCCTCTTGTTGGCAGGAACAATGGTTTTCGGTGCTTCATCCGTTTTTGCATCGGATGCCGAATCCACACCGACCGAAACAAAAAAGAATTACATCATTGATAACCCTTATGAGGATATCAAATGGGACGAATGGGAAGACTATAAAACTCAGCTTCATTGCCAGACAACCGCAAGCGACGGATTCCTGACAATTGAAGAGTTCTGCGATATGCACTATGCCCTTGATTATGAAATAGTTGCACTTACCGACCACGGTACTCTCAACAGAGGCTGGAATGTTGAACCCGAAACAGTTCCTCTTATGCGTTTCATAAAGAAAGAGCGCACACAGATGGCTGATATTATTCCTCTTACGGATGAAGTTTATCAGTCATATCTCAACGGCACAAATACCGACAGAAGCTATCTTACCTCCGCAGGTGATACCCTTACCCGCACAAGCACATACGGAATGCTTGATGTTCCCCTCGGAGTTGAGCTGAACATGGCAACTCCCATTGCAGACTGCCATCTTACGGGCTACTGGGCTGAATACGGTCAGGGTCTTGCAGGCGTTTTCGGCGATTATGAAACACCCACCAAAGGCGTTATGGAAGCAGGCGGTGTTTCCTTCCTTTCCCATGTCGGCGAATATGTTTATACCGATAAGGATTCCGAAAAATATGTCGGTCAGAAAATTGACGAATACTATGTAAACAAATTTGCAAGACTTTTCCTTGATTATCAAGGCTCGTCTCTCGGCATGGGTATCAACAGCGCTACAGATGCACATACCCGCTGCGACCGTATTCTTTACGACCAGATTCTTGAAAAAACAATTCCTTACGGCGTTGTTCCCTGGTGCAATACTTTTTCAGATTCGCATGACGAGAATTCAGTTAACGATGCATATACTATGAGCTGGATGCCCGAGCTTACACTTGACGCCTTCCGTGAATGCCTTGAAAAAGGTCAGTTCTTCTCGATTTCCCACTTCTCAAACGGAGTTGAGCTTAACGGCATGGAAGAAATGCCCGGTTATGATGAGAAAAAAGTGGTTGATTCAAAGGCTTATTGGCTTGATAACACTCCTCAGGTTAAGAGATTGAGCGTTGACCAGGAAGCAGATACCATCACCGTTGAAGGCATTAACGCCAACATCATCACATGGGTATCAAACGGTGAGGTTATCAAGAGAGAGAGCATTGAAAACGGAAAAGCTACGCTTGACCTTCACAATGATGAATTTCTTGCGGAGCCTTATATGTATGTAAGATTCTATCTTTCGGGCGATAACGGCATCTGCTATTCACAGCCCCTTGTTCTCAATGTTGAAGGTGAAGAATTTGAAAAAGTTGAAGTTCCCGAAACACATGATATTTCAACCTTCCTCAGAGGTCTTGTAACCGTTATTGACGTTGCATTTTTCAGACTTAACCCCATCATCTGGATATTCAAGTATTTCGCTCTCGGTTATAATCCCGTAACATTTGAACGTCTTATTAACCCCTTCTAAAAGACAAAATTACCGCCGTAATTCTCAATGAGAGTTACGGCGGTTTTTATTATGTATCATATGTTTTCCCTGTATTTCTTTCTTGCATATCTGAAAATGATGTATGCAAAGCAAATCAAAATGAATATACCGATATAAAGAGCATATTTCTGTGCCTCGGGAGTCATTTCCTCACCGTTATCAACTGCAGCGGAATTGTCACCGCCGAAGAAAAGAGCGGAATTTCCCGTGCCGGAAGGAACATAATTTTTAACATCGTCCCAAAGACTGCTCATGAGAGAAAGAATTTCGGGTTCAAGATTCAGGAAAAGCTGAGTTTTGAACTGACCGTCTGCGGGATAAAGAATTTCATTCTCATAATATGAATACTCGGGGTTTGTATAAACCTCTGTATGAGGGCTTGCATAGCAGATATATTCGGCATTAGCAAGGGCCACCTCGGGCTCAAGAAGGAAGTTGATATAAAGCTCTGCGGCAAGCTTATTCTTTGAGCCTTTAAGAATGCATGCACCGTCAACAAAGAAGTTAACGCCCTCCTCGGGGTAAACAAACGCAAGGTCGGGATTATTTTCCTGCATTGAAAGGAAATCGCCTGCATAATAGGGAGCAAGTGCAGCCTCTCCCGATTCCATTTTAAGAAAAATCTCATCGTTTACATATGCGGGAGAAACACTTTTCTGCTCCTTAAGAAGCTCTGCTGCAACTCTCCATGCCGAAGGAGATTCGTTATTATAGTCCATTCCGAGAACACTCTGTGCAATAGCGAAAGCATCACGGGGGTTATTGAACATCAGAATGCTGTTGGAATAATTTTTATCCCAGAGTGAGGTCCAGCTTGTCGGAGCCTCGTCAACCATTGCCGTGTTATAAATAAGACCAACCATGCCTACCGTATAGGGAACGGAATAGATATTTTCGGGGTCATGAGCAAGATTTTTATACTTTTCGGGGATATATTTATAATTCGGAATATTTGAAAAATCAATGGGCTGAAGCATATCCTCGGCTATCATTCTTTCAATCATATAGTCAGAGGGAATTACTATATCGTAAGAAACTCCGCCGCCCTTGAGCTTTGAATACATAACCTCGTTGTTATCGTAGGTTTCATAAACAACATTGATGCCGTATTTCTCTTCGAACGCTGCGTTAACATCAAGTGAATCGTCAACGCCGTCGGAGATATATTCACCCCAGTTATAAACATAAAGGGTTGTACCTTTCAGAGCATCTATTTCACTCTGCTCCGCCGCATAGGAAAAAACGCAGGGAACAAGAGCGATAATCAACGCAAGAAGCGCCGAAAAAATTCTGTTTTTCAAATTTATCACTCCTTTGAGCAATATAAACTACTTTTTCTTTGACCTCTCTTCGCTCTTTTGCTGGGCGATGTTATAGAGAATGAGCAAAAGAAGAATACTCACAAAAATCAAAGCAGAAAGTGCATACATATCAGGCTTTACTCTCTTCTTTGTCATTGAGAATATCGCAACGGGGAGAGTTTGGAAGCCCGGACCGCTGGTAAAGTAACTGATAATAAAATCATCCAGCGAAAGAGTGAACGCCATAATCATGCCCGTAATAATGCCCGGCATAATTGACGGAAGAACCACCTTAAAGAAAGCCATTGCAGGCTTACAGCCAAGATCCTGCGCCGCTTCAGCGAGGTTTCTGTCCGTCTGGCGAAGCTTCGGGAGAACAGTAAGAATAATATAAGGCAGATTGAATGTAACATGAGCAATAAGCAACGTTCCGAAGCCGAGAACCGCATCATCATTGACAAGTCTGCCGACAAAAACAAACAAAAGCATCATTGAGATACCCGTTACTATTTCGGGGTTCATCATGGGGATATTTGTAACCGCCATAATGCTTGAACGGGCAAAGCCTTTTTTGAATTTATCGATTCCGACCGATGCGGCAGTACCGAGAACGGTTGCGATAAGCGATGAGCTGACCGCAAGAATAAGCGTGTTATAAAGCGCTCTGAGAGTTGCCTTATCCTCAAGAAGAACTTTATACCATTCGAGCGAAAAGCCCGAAAAAACGCTTGTACTGCTCGTAGAGTTGAATGAAAAAACAATCATTACAACAATCGGAGCATAAAGAAAAAGGAAAACAAGGGCAGCATATACCTTTGATGCAATTTTCATATTACCATGCCCTCCTCATCGCCTGAAAAGCGGTTCATAACCGCCATACAGATAAGAATAAGCACCATGAGAACAAGCGAAAGCGACGCACCGAGATTATAGTTATAAGACTGCTGGAACTGCCTTTCGATAACATCGCCGATAAGGTCAAACGAACCGCCGCCGAGCTTCTGTGAAATATAGAAAGTGCTGACAGACGGAACAAAAACCATTGTAATGCCCGAAACGATGCCCGGCATACTCATGGGGATAATGCATTTTCTGATAACCGTAAGTCTGTTGCCGCCGAGATCCTGACATGCTTCAACCATGCTGTAGTCAAGCTTTGCCATAACGGAATAAATAGGCATAATCATATAGGGCAGAAAATTATAAACCATGCCCAATATAACAGCACCCTCGGTATTAATCATATGTATCGGATCAATTCCGAGCTTGCCGAGAAAGCTGTTGATAATGCCCGTATCCTGCAAAAGAGCCATCCACGAATATGTTCTGATAAGAAAGCTCATCCACATCGGGAGCATAACGAGCATAACGAGAGTCCGCTGAACCTTTTCTGTTTTCTGCGAAATTATATAAGCAAGCGGAAAAGCGATAAGCAGGCAGATTATAGTGGCAACTATTCCGAACCAGATTGAACGAAGAAAGGTGGGGATATACTTGCTCAATGCTTCAATATTTTCAAAGGTGAAAGCACCCGAAGCATCGGTAAACGAATAATAAACAACAAAAATCAGCGGAGCTACTATGAACAAAACCGACCATACGATATAGGGAGAGGCGATAAGCTTGGTTTTGAGAGAAGAACGGGTGTTCATTCCTCCACCTCCTCCTCGGCATTGGAGAGCTCATCAAACTCCTCGCTGAAGGAGCTGTAATCTCCGTATATACCCGAATACTCGGATTTTTTCATGATATGTATGGCGTCGGGTTCGATGAAAAGACCGATTTTTGCGCCCTCGGGCTGATAATCGGTTGTTTGAATCATCCACTTAAAGCCACCGATATCAACGATAATTTCAAAGTGAACGCCCTTGAAGGTTACGGAGGTAACAACACCGCAGAGCATACCCTTTTCGGGCTCAACAACGTCAACATCCTCGGGACGGACTACAACGTCGACTGCTTCATTCTTGCCGAAGCCCTTATCAAGGCATTCAAAGCGGTGACCCGAAAAATCAACAAGGCAGTCATCAATCATAACACCGTCAAGAATGTTACTTTCACCGATGAAATCAGCAACAAAAGCATTCTTCGGCTCATTGTAAATATCAAGAGGAGTACCTATCTGCTGGATAACACCGCCGTCCATAACAACAATAGTATCGGACATTGAGAGGGCTTCCTCCTGGTCATGAGTAACGTAAATAAAGGTTATGCCGAGTCTCTGCTGAATGTTTTTTAGCTCAACCTGCATATCCTTGCGAAGCTTGAGGTCAAGAGCACCGAGAGGCTCATCAAGAAGAAGAACTCTGGGCTTTACAGCCAAGGCTCTTGCGATTGCAACTCTCTGCTGCTGACCGCCTGAAAGTGAATTTATATTGCGTTTATTAAAGCCCGTTAAGTTAACCAAAGCGAGCATTTCTTCAACCGTTTCTTTAATCTGCTTTTCGGGAACCTTTTTGATTCTCAAACCGAAAGCAACATTTTCATAAACATTAAGGTGGGGAAAAAGGGCATAACGCTGAAAAATAGTGTTAACCTGCCTTTTATGAGGAGGAACACCATTAATTTTTTTGCCTTCAAAAATAACCTCACCTTCGTCGGGTTCGATAAATCCTGCAATTATCCTGAGCGTGGTTGTTTTACCGCAGCCCGAGGGACCGAGAAATGTTATAAACTCCTTATCACGAATGTAGAGGTTCAGATTTTTAAGCACCTGATTATTTCCGAAGGTTACGGAAATGTTTTTTAAATCTATTATCGCATTTTTTTCCAATTATGCAGCCCCTCTCTGCCTTTACCGCATTAAACGGATAAGCGGCTTATTATATTAATATAAAATATAGTGCAAAAACCCTCAAATGTCAACAATTTTTTTAACAAAATCGTGAAAAATCCGTTTCGGTTCGGAGTTGTTAAATAATTTTCTTTGATTTGCTCCGAAATGCTCTTTTTTGCTCTGTTTTGCTCAATTTTTTGTTTAAAAAAATTTTTGAGAAATTTACGGTAAATAACCCCGAAATAAAATGGCAATACTGTTATTGCTGTTATCTACA
>CAZJOH010000001.1:0-48098 GCA_964547575.1 uncultured Clostridium sp. | reverse complement strand
TTGAAATCTGCGGAGTTAACACATCAAAACTGAAAGTGCTTAAGGAAAGCGAAAAAATGGAGCTGCTTAAAAAAGCAAGAGCCGGCGATAAAAAGGCAAGAGATGAGCTTGTTACCGGAAATCTGAGACTTGTTTTAAGCGTTATTCAGCGATTTGCAAACAGGGGTGAAAACCCCGACGACCTTTTTCAGGTTGGCTGCATAGGACTTATAAAGGCGATTGACAACTTTGATTTAACTCTTGACGTAAGGTTCAGCACATATGCCTGCCCTATGATTATCGGCGAAGTAAGGCGGCATTTAAGGGATAACAACCCTATAAGAGTCAGCCGCTCGGTAAGGGATACCGCATACCACGCAATGCAGGTGAGAGAAAGGCTTATAAATGAGCTTGAACGTGACCCCACTCCCGAGGAAATCGCCAAAGAACTCGGAATCGAAAAAGAAAGCGTTGTTATTGCGCTTGATGCAATAGTTGAGCCCGTTTCACTGAATGAACCCGTCTATTCAGACGGAGGAGACACGATTTACGTTATGGACCAGATAGGCGATACCGAAACAGATGAAAGCTGGCTTGAAGAAATTCTTTTGAAGCAGGCAATAAAATCCTTGAGCGACAGAGAGAAAAAAATACTCCATCTGCGTTTCATGCAAGGCAAAACACAAATGGAGGTAGCAAACGAAATAGGTATATCGCAGGCACAGGTTTCAAGGCTTGAAAAAGGAGCCATAAAGAGAATTAAGGATAATAACAGATCATAAAATAACGGAGTGACTCGGTCGGTCACTCCGTTTTTATTACTTTTCAATCACATAAGTTGCATATGAAAGCATTTCGCCACGGAGGAAATCAACTGCTGTGAGAACTATTTTATCCTCATAAACAGTTACTATCATACCTTCCGACGAACGCATATAATGCTCGGTTGTATCTGCAAGATTTGCGGTTGTTCTTCTGGGAGATGCAACGCTGGAAAGATGAACCATTGTTGCATATTCGCCGTTATAATCCGCAATGTTGAGGTTGGGGTTGAGCTCCTGCATATCGTAAGCCCAATGGGAATGACCGTTGAAGAATACAACGTTTTCATACTTATCCATCATGCCTCTGAAGCGAACTTCATCGGGGCAGCCGTTTGTAAACGGAAGGTCATACTGATGGCCCTTGTTATTAACGAGATTTCCTTCGCCCATTCCGAGAACTTCGCCTTCAACGGGATTGTTGAGGAATGTATGGAAGAAAAGATATACGGTTGTATCCTTGTACTTTTCAAGCTGCACTTCAAGCCAGTCAAGCTGTGCATCGGTAAGAATGCGGCTGTTTGCATCGTTATAATCCCATGCAAACTGTGAAAGGAAAACAAAAACATCACCGTCAATGCTCTCGGGAGCATAAACAAAATCAAGTCCGTTTTCAGCCACTTCAACAATGCCGTCAGCCTTTGTTTCGCCGTAAACACCTGTATTGATAAGCTCCTGCCAGTTTTCAAGGCTGAATTCATAGTCTACATCGTGGTTGCCCGTGCAGGTATAAACGGGATAATCATGCTCGGACACGATGCTGTTGAATTTTTCAAACGCATCTCTTTCACCGTGAACGGAAAGATCACCCGAAATTGCAACAAGCTCAACATCAAAATTATCAATGAAGTTAAGTGCGTTGGAGAAAGTGAGGCAGGAATCATCGCCTGAAAGAGAACCGTTGTATCGGTTGAAATGAACATCGCTGAGTGCGCCGAAGGTGTAGCTCTTTTCGCCGTAATCCGCAATCTTTTCTTCGGGAATTTCTGCTTCACCCGCTAAAACACCGCATCTGTATGCAAGAACGGTTTCTGCGCCTTCGGGAATAGCGGTAAACGGATGGACCTCATAGTTACCCTTGCCGCCGTCAACTTCAACCGTTGCAAGCTCGCTGTAATAAGCCGTATAGTTTCCTGCATCAACAGAAAGCTTATCGCCGTTTTCATCTCCCCAATAAATAACGTAATTGCCATCCATTGAAGCTGTAACGGTTATTTCACCTGCTGCGGAGCCGGCTTCTTCGTTTGAAAAATCATACTCAATTGCAGCAACATTATTCATAAACGGAAGTGAAATTGAAATACCGTTAAAAGCTACAACAATGGGCATAAGCATTGCGAAAAATGCTGCTGAAATCTTAGTGAAAACTGTAATCATATTTTTTCCTCTCCTTTTTACTTTATATTACATCAATGCAACAGACATTGCAAGCAAAATCTGTGCAGGATAGTATGTTGAAAGTTCAACAGTGACCCAGACATTTTTGCGTTTGATAGGTGTAAAATACAAAAACGCAAGGCATGTATCACTGATAAGGAACAGACACGAGCCGATAAACGCTGTCCAAAAAGCCAATGAATCCGAGTTGAAAGCAAGAACCGCCGAAGCCGCAACCTTATATATAAGTGCTCCGTAATAAACACTCATAACCGCTTTAAGCTTTTTATCCGTTTTCATTTTAAAAACACTTATCATAACAGCAGCAAGCGGTATAGCGATAATTCCTATAATCATGGCTGTAAGATTAAATCCGCCGATTGAAATAAATGCCGAAAGCGCAAAAACATGTCCTGCAAGGAAATAAAGAGTGCCCAGCGGAATAAGCTTACCTCTGAAGGTCGGCGCAACTTCCTTTATTCCGAGAAGCACATCACCGAAAAATCCGAACAACAGCGAAAAACATACAAGGCAGAAATAATATGTATTATGAGGATTCATGCAATAGCCTACTACGGCAACCGAGATAAATCCGAAGCTTGCCATGAATTTGCACATCATGCCCTCAAAAGCCTTGCCTTTTCGCCGCAATGTGACACACCCTACCGCAAAAACAACCGTTAAAACGGATAAAACATAACACAGCGGTGACATGTCAATTCCTCCTTATTGCCCATTTACCGACAACCTCAAAGCCGATTTTTTCGTAAAATGCGGCAAGGCTGTCGTTTCTGCAAAAAAGAAAAACCTCTTTGTCGGATTTTTCCTTTGCAATTTTGCTTACTATTGCAGATGCCAATCCCTTGCCCCTTGCCTCGGGCGAGGTTGCCACTGCGCCGAGAAGAACGCTTTTTTCTCCTTCAAAAAGTGCAAATGCACATGCACGCAAGCCGCCGTTTTCCTCGGCGGCAATAAGGGATGCCGTGCCTTTATTCAGCCTTGAACACACATCGGAAAGAAATGCGCCGTAATTGCCGAGCTCAAAGCCACAGCTGCAAAGCAAATCATAGATTTTGCGCTTATCATAATCCCTGACGGAGTTTATTTCTTTTATATCGGTTTCTCCCGAAAATTTAACCGTAAAAGAGGTATCGGACGGCTCAAAACCGAGTCTTTGCATATCTTCATATGAGCAGGTAAGACTTTGAAAACCGACAGCATTTATGAAATATAAAAGCTCCTCATAATCCGCATCTTTGCAGGTGCAAACAGTCATATTACCGTCAATTCTGCTTACGGCGGCAGTCGGATTTCCGTCAATATTCTGTACCCAAAAAAGCGCAAAATCATAGTCTGCACCGTGGGTTTTAAACAGAGCTGTTATCCTTGCCGAATAAGGGTCGGCAGGCAAAAAAGATAGCTGTTCATATTCCTTGCAAAGACTTATCATTTTGCAAATTCCTCCGCAAGAGCTTTTACAAGACGCAGAGTTTCGCTTGCATCGTCATATTTAATTACGCATGAGGGGGAATGAAGATATCTGCACGGAATTGACACCGTAAGCACCTTTACGCCGCCTCTGCTCTTATGAATTGCACCCGAATCGTTACCCCCTGCAACCATCGTTTTCGGCTGGCAGGCAATTTTTTCTCTTTCGGCAATTTCAAACGCTTTATCATAAAGCTCTTTGCTGTAAAGAGTGCTTCTGTCCATAAAAGAAACCGTACCGCCCTCACCGCAGATACAAACTCTTTTTTCATCCTTAATGCCCGAAATATCGGCAGCGGTGGTTATTTCAACAGCAATTGCGTAATCGGGAGCAATCGTAAATGCGGCAGTCTGTGCGCCTCTTGTTCCGATTTCCTCCTGAACACTGAACGAGAACCACATATCATATTCAAGCTCGCTTTTAATCATTTCAATAAGCACGGCACAGCCCGCTCTGTCGTCGAGAGCCTTTGATTTTACAAATCCGTCGCCGAACTCAACAAAATCACTTTCAAACCATACGGAATCGCCGAGACGGACATATTCCATGGCTTCTTCCTTTGATTTTGCACCGATATCGATATAAAGGTCATCCGCTTTGGGAATATCGGCCTCTGCACTTTTATCAACAAGATGAATCGGTTTTATGCCGATAACGCCGTTTATAGCTTTATCGCCGACCTTAACCATTCTTCCGAGAATAACACGGCTGTCTATTCCGCCAACCTTGGTAAAACGCAGAAAGCCCTCGGAGGTTATTGCGGTAACGATAAGACCAACCTCGTCCATATGAGCATCAAGCATAACCTTATTTTTGGCAGAATTTCTGCCTTTTTTGAATACAAGAAGATTGCCGAGCGGATCAACGCTGTATTCGGCATGGTCCTTTATCTGCTCAATTATATAATCACGAACGGCATTTTCTCTGCCTGAAATACCCGGAAGAAGGCAGAGTTCTTTAATCAATTCAAGCATCCTGCTCTCCCCTTTCAATGATATACTCAGCCATGAGTTTTGCCGTATTTTCAATATCCTCAAGGTCGCACACTTCAACGGCAGTATGCATATTTCTCAAGGGGATTGAGAGAAGTGCGGTTTTAACGCCCTTACCTGCAACCTGAATCTGATCGCAGTTAGTACCCGTGCTTCTGCCCATAACCTCAATCTGATTGGGAATATTCTTATTCTCTGCAATTCCCGAAAGCCTTCTGCTCATATCATAATCAAGCGAAGGTCCGTAACCTATCATTGTTCCGCCGCCGAGAGAGGCATATTTTTCGCTGCTTATACCCGGTGCAGTCGCAAAGCTTACATCAACCGCAATCGCCTCGTCGGCTTCGGCTGAAAATGCGCCCGTCTGCGCACCGCTTCCACCCGTTTCTTCCTGAACGGAGAAAAGAACACTGATTTTACAGCCGTGATTTTTACCTTCAAGCATTTCAAGGCAACGGAGAATTGCAGCAACTCCCGCTCTGTCATCAATTGACGGCGAAGAAACTCTGTTGCCCAGAAGCTTTGTATAATTACCGTTGAAGGTTATTCTGTCACCGAGAGAAACAAGCTTTTTTGCCTCTTCGGCATTCATGCCGATATCGACTGCAATATCGTCAAAGCCCTTTGCTTTGTCGGCATCCTCCGGCTTTGAAAGATGGGGAGGAGTTGAGGTTATAACGCCGTAAACAGGTTCTTTGCCGTGAACCGTAACCTCTGCTGCGGCAAGCACACGGATATCCGCACCGCCGCATTTTGTCACTTTCAAGAAACCGCATTCATCAATTGCAGTTACAATAAGACCTATCTGGTCAAGATGAGCATCAAGCAAAATGTGAGTTTTGCCGTCGCCCGTTGTGCCCGTTACGCTGCCGAGAGCATCAGTTTTAACGGGCATATATTTTTCCAATAAATCTGCCGCAGCCTTTGCGGCTTCATTTTCTGCACCTGAAACACCCTTTGCGGTGCAAAGCTTTTCAAGCAAAGAGGAAACCTCTGAATAATTTTTCATAAATCTACCTTCTGCAATTCAGGGGCGCACACAGTGCACCCCTTTAGTTTTTTCAAATTACTTTTATGCCGCCCTCGGGACGGATATTGAGAACATAGCAGGATTTTTCACCGAATACGGCGCAGATTCTTGACTTGAATTCATCAAGAAGATCTGCAGGAACAAAAGCCTGAATAGTGCCCGCAAAGCCGCCGCCGTGAACTCTCCATGCGCCCTTTCCGCCCAGAACTTCCTGGCAGATTGCAAGAGCAACGCTCACGGGCTGATTTGAAGGAGCCTTGCAGGTATAAATATTCTGGTTATACATATATGATGAAAAACCGCTTTCAATAACAAGTGCCTTGAATGCTTCAAAATCGCCTGCCTTGAGAGCCTTTGACTGCTTTTCAACCCTTATGTTCTCATTATAGAAATGCATTGCACGAAGAACCGCTCTGTCACCTGCAACATCACGGATAACCGAAATATTCTTTTCAAATTCGGCTCTGTCAACATCACGAAGAACGCTCTTGCCGAATTTTGCGGCAACAGCTTCCATTTCACCTCTTACGGCTGCATATTCATCGGTAAGGTCAGAATGGTCTCCGCCTGTATCAACAATGCAGAGAGCATGATTGCATGCGCCGAAATCAAAATCAAGCTTTTCGATAACGGGCTTTGAGGGGTCGTTGAAATCTATCATAACAAAGCCGCCTACAGAGCATGCCATCTGGTCCATAAGTCCGCAAGGCTTGCCGAAATATTCGTTTTCCGCAAACTGCGCTATCTGTGCAATTTCAACTGCGCTTACCTTGCCGTCATTATAAAGATAGTTGAGAATTGTGCCGATAAGAACCTCAAATGCAGCAGATGACGAAAGACCCGAACCCGAAAGAACATCGGATGCCGTTGCAGCATCGAAGCCTCCGATGCCGTAGCCTCTGTTTTTAAATGCTGCGCATACACCTCTGATAAGTGACTCGGACTTTCCTCTTTCAGAGGGCATAACACCAAGTTCTGCAAGGTCTACTGCATCAATTTTATAGCCTTCGGATTTAACTCTTACGATATTATCGCTGTTTTTTGATACAACGGCTACCGCATCAAGGTTAACGCTTGCGGCAAGAACGCAGCCGTGGTTATGGTCGGTATGGTTTCCGCAAACCTCTGTTCTGCCGGGTGCGCTGAAAACCTCAACCTCTCTGCCGCTGCCAAAGAATTCCTCAAATTTTGTTGCGATTTTTATATATCTTTCTTTTTGAAATTCAATATCCTCTGTTTTATAGTTTTTTGCAAAAGCAGCATCATATGCGGCAGTTGCAAGCATTTCTTTAAGCTCTGCAGTTTTAATCATTATTTGCAATTCCTTTCTTTTCAGATTTATTTATTTTCTTCTTGTTTGCATGTTCAATTGTTTTTTCAACCGTGGTCCAGATACCGTTTACCGAAAGAAGAGAGGTGCCCGATAAGAAAAGAAGAATCATTATCGGCACAAGGAAGCCAGGCGAAAGCGGGTCATAAAGATTACGACCTACAAAGGTAAAAGATATCAGCTTCGGCATAAATCCGATTAGGGAAAGCAAAACAAATTTTCCGTAGCCGAATTCAAACGAGCCGTAAATCCCCGATATGCTGTTTATCGGCATTGCAGGGATAAGTCTGAGTGCTATCAGAAGAGCGGGATTTCCCTTTCCGTCCTGCTGAATAATCCGTCGCAGAACATCGGTTTTTGAAATCAGACGCCATGCGCCTCCGGCACCGAAGCGTTTGCCCCAAAAATATCGTATTGTAATGAGAACAACAAACCCCAGAATATTAACCGGGATTGCATAATACATCGGCAGCACGATACCCGACAAAAAACAGACCGTAGAGGTTGCATAAATCGGGAAAAAGCTCTTTACCGCAAACAGCAGCATTACTGCAATAAAGAACTGCCACTCTATATCAATATGTGCAATATACTCTTCAAGATTTGCAAGATTCTGCCTTGTCACGGCATACCAGTGCCACAATTCATCGTATTGAAGTGAAAACAAAAGCACGGCAACCGCAAAAGAAACCGCTATAAGTATCAATCCGCTGAAAAGCAGAATCTTTTTTTGCTTTTTTCTTTTTTTCAAAAGCTCACCGCATTCCAACTTGTTCTAATTAATTCATTTTATAATATTATTTCATTTCGGTCAATAAGTAAAATAAATATTTTGGTATTTTATTTTACGCAATTTGTGATATAATTATTGTGAATATTTATAACTACAATGTTTCAAGGAGAATAAATCTATGAAAATTTGTGTTCTTGACGGTTTTACAACCAATCCCGGCGACCTTTCATGGGACTGGCTTTATGAATGCGGTGACTGCACGGTATACGAGCGTACCCCTGCAGAGCTTATTGCCGAAAGATGCGAGGGCTGCGAAATAATTATCACAAACAAAACACCTCTGCGCAGGGAGCTTCTCGAAACACTTCCCGATCTTAAATATGTAGGGCTTCTCAGCACGGGCTACAACATAGTTGACCGGGAATATTGTAAAGAGAAAAGTATCCCTGTTTGCAACATCCCGTCTTACAGTACTTCGGCAGTTGCCCAGCTTGTTTTTGCGCTTATTCTTGAACATACAAATGCCGTTTCCGTTCACAGCGAATCGGTACACAACGGTGAATGGTGTGCATGCAAGGATTTCTGCTATTGGAAAACTCCCCTCACGGAGCTTGACGGCAAAACTCTCGGTATAATCGGCTTTGGTAAAATCGGCAAGGCAGTTGCCGAAATTGCAACTGCCTTCGGTATGAAGGTTATCGCAAACACCAATCACCCTGCACCGTTCAAAAACGTTGAATTCACAAGCATTGACGAGCTTCTTTCAGCGAGCGATTTTGTAAGCATACACTGTCCTCTTACTCCCGCAACAGAGGGTATGGTCAATGCAGATTTTCTTTCAAAAATGAAGAAAAGTGCAGTTCTTATCAACACTTCCAGAGGTCAGGTCGTTGACGAAAATGCACTTGCTCTTGCACTCAAAAACGGCGATATCGCAGGTGCGGGACTTGATGTTCTTTCAACCGAGCCGCCCTCGGCAGACTGCCCTCTTCTCGGAATCAGAAACTGCTTCATAACACCGCATATCGCATGGGCCGGCTTTGAGACCCGTGAACGGCTTATGAAAATATGCAGAGAAAATGTTATGGCATATTTAAACGGTTCTCCCATCAATTTAATATACTAAACTATTGATATAACAATATTAATATGTTATAATATAGAGAATTTGTGTGAAGGAGGTTAAAAAATGGTAATTTCCCAAACGCCCGTAAGAATGTCGTTCTTCGGCGGCGGAACGGATTTTCCCGAATTTTTCAAAGAACATTCGGGTGCCGTTATCTCAACAACCTTCAACAAATACTGCCATGTTATCGTCAGACCGATGCCCGAAAAGCTCTTTGACTATAAAACAAAGCTTATTTATGCACAGACCGAAGAGGTCAATTCTGTTGATGAAATAAAGCACCCTGCCATCAGAAACGCAATGAAATGGCTTGACCTTGAACGGATATTTCTCAATTACGATGCTGATATTCCTGCAAAAACGGGACTCGGGACAAGCAGTGCCTTTTCCGTCGGAATGCTTAATGCTTTTTATACAATGCAGGGTATTACCAAAACAAAGCGTGAGCTTGCCGATGATGCGATATATCTTGAACGTACCCTTTGCAACGAGGAAGGCGGTATTCAGGATCAGATTGCGGCGGCATACGGCGGATTCAACCGCATCGATTTCAATGCAGACGGTTATACCGTTACTCCGATTAACATAACCCCCGAAAGAAAACAGCTTCTCAATGATAATCTGATGATATTTTTCACGGGTCTTTCACGATATTCATTCGAGGTTCAGAAAGCAACAAAAAGCATGCTCGGCAAACGCACCAACGAGCTGCTTGAAATCCTGCATATGGTTGACGATGCGGAAAAAGTTCTTGTTGAACCGGAGCGTTCGCTTGATGATTTCGGACTGATGCTCAACGAGACATGGATGCTTAAAAGAAGCATAAGCACCGAAATTTCAAACACCATGATTGACGATATATACGCAAAGGCTCTCGATGCAGGTGCTCTGGGCGGAAAGCTGCTCGGCGCAGGCGGCGGAGGATGCCTTCTGTTCTATGTTCCGAAAGAAAAACAGGATTCCGTGCGCTCGGCTCTTTCAGCCCTGCACGAGGTAGAGTTTGAATTTGAAAACGAAGGCACAAAGATAATTTGCAACTACTAAAGATAATTTGCAACTACTGATGAGGTAACATATGATAACGATTATAAAACCCGATTTTATTTTTGAGGATGAGCGTGGTTCTCTTGTTCAGCTTGTTCATGAAGGCTATAAGCAGATAAATGTTGTAACCTCAAAAGCAGGCTTTGAGCGAGGAAATCATTTTCACCGCCTTAACCGTGAGGGTTTTTATGTTGTTGAAGGCTCTTTTACTCTCGAAGCAAGGCTTGACGGTAAAATGCAGAGCCATAATTTTAAAAAAGGCGATATGTTTATTATAGAGCCGAATGTAATTCACCGCTTCATCTATCACGAGGATTCAATCCTTGTTGCTTTTTATGATAACGGCGTTGAGTTGCCCGACGGCACAAAGGATATAATTGCGGAGGCAGATGCATAATGGAAGCAATAATTCTCGCAGGCGGTCTCGGTACCCGTCTTAAGCCCTGCGTCGAAAACCTGCCGAAGCCTCTTGCACCGATTGACGGCAAGCCGTTTCTCCGCTATCTGCTCGATTATCTCTATGTTAACGGAGTTCACAGAGTGATAATTTCAACGGGCTACAAATCCGAAACCGTCGAAGAATTCATCGGCAAGGCACACAGAGGAATTGTTGTTGACTATTGCCGTGAAGATTCTCCTCTCGGTACGGGCGGCGCAATAAAAAAAGCTCTCGGTATGTGCAGGGATAACTGCGTCTGCGTTATAAACGGCGACACTTATTTTGATGTTGATCTGCCTGAAATGAAGAGCTTTCACGATAATTCGGGGTGTAAAATATCTATTGCCGCAAAATGGGTTGAAAATGCCGAAAATTCGGGATTCCTCCGTCACCAAAACGGCAGACTCTGCGGATTTCACGAAAAAGGAATTATGTCGGCAGGTCTTATCAACGGCGGAATATATTTCATTGATAAAAATGCTCTTGACAGTATAAGCGAAGAAAAATTTTCCTTTGAAAAGCAAATACTCGAATCCGATTACTGCCCCGTTGCGGTTTATGAAAGCGACGGTTATTTTATAGATATCGGCATCCCCGAAAACTACAGAAAAGCAAAAAAAGAAAAGGAAATGCTCTTTTCAAAAAGAACCCGCAGAGCCGTTTTCCTTGACCGTGACGGAACGATAAATTTTGACACGGGACATCTTTACCGCACGGAGGATTTCGGATTCCTCGCAAATGCCGACAGAGCAATTTCAGAAATCAAAAGCAAGGGTTACCTTGCAATAGTCATAACAAATCAGGCAGGAATAGCCAAGGGGCTTTACACAGCCGAGGATGTTGACCTTCTTCATTCCTATATAGATTCCGAGCTTCTGAAAAACTGCGGAGTTACGGCAGACGGATACTATTACTGCCCTCATCATCCCGATGCAGTTATTGAAGAACTGAAAAAAGATTGTCCGTGCAGGAAGCCCAACGCAGGACTTCTGATTAAGGCTGTTTCCGATTTTTCGGATATCGGAATCGAAATCGACCTTGAAAACTCCTTCACGGTCGGTAACAGACGCTCGGATATCCTTGCAGGCATCAATGCGGGTACGGGCAAAAACATACTCATCGGTTCGGACGAGCCCTATGCCGCCGATATCGCTTCGGCACATTACGATAATCTTTACGATTTTTCTCACAAATTAAAGCAGGTGTTATAGTTTGAAAAACATTTATTTCGTTCAGGTTGGCTTTGCGTTTGATAAATCCGTTTATCTGCCTTATGCGACGGGTACAATCGTTGCATATTGCAAGAGCCTTCCCGACATTGCAGCAGAATATGACTTCAAGGAGATTATTTTCCGCAGAGATGATATTAAAAACATCGTTGACGGAATGGAATCCCCTTATATCGCTGCGTTTTCAACCTATGTGTGGAATGTTGAATTCAACAAGGCACTTGCAAAGGCTGTCAAAGAAAGATACCCCGAATGCATAATTGTTTTCGGCGGACACAGCGTTTCGGACAGAATGGAATTCCTTGCAAAGGATTATATTGATATTCTCACTCTCGGCGAGGGCGAGGAAGTTACGGCAAATCTTCTGCGTGCGCTTAAAAACAGCGATGATTTAAGCTCCTGCAACGGAATCGCTTTCAGAGATTCAAACGGTAACAATATTCTTACTGCACCGCACTGCCCCGAATCCGTTGAAAACTATCCTTCACCATATCTCACGGGGGTTTTTGATTCAATTATTGAAAAGAATCCCGATACGATGTTTGATACGATAATCGAAACAAACCGAGGCTGCCCCTATAACTGCGCCTACTGTGACTGGAGCAACCACAAAAAGCTCAGACTCTTCCCGATGGAAAAGGTCAAGGGTGAAATAAAATGGCTCTCGGAGCATAAAATCGAATACTGCTTCTGTGCAGACTCAAACTTCGGCATGTTTGACCGTGATATTGAAATTGCGGAATATATTGTTGAGCTTAACAAAAAGACGGGCTTTCCCAAGGTTTTCAGACCGTGTTACGAAAAAAACAGCGCAGAAAGAGTTTTTAAAATTTCCAAAACTCTCAATTCCAGAGGACTTGACAAGGGCGCAACCATGGCGTACCAGACTCTTTCTGACGATGCACTGAAAAATATAAACAGAAAAAACCTGACCATGGAGCATTTTTCGGGTCTCATGGCAGACTACACAAAGGCAAATATTCCGACTTATTCGGAACTCATTCTCGGCTTGCCCGGTGAAACAACCGAAAGCTTCTGTCAGGGTCTTTGCAAGCTTTTAAGAGCGGGTCAGCATAATTCAATCAGCGTTTATTACTGTGAATTGCTTCCGAATGCTCCCATGTGCAGACCCGAATATATGAAAAAATATCAGATTGAACCCATGAAGGTTCAGTTTAATCATATTCACTCCGCAAGCGGCAAAAAGGATGGTATTCCCGAATATTCTTACCTTGTCCGCTCAACCAACACCATGCCCCGTGACGGCTGGGTATATGCAAATCTTTTCTCGATTTGCCTGCAGTGCTTCCACAGTCTCGGACTTCTCAGATACTTTGCCATATATTCATACTACGAACTCGGCATTGACTACTATGATTTTTACAAGGGTCTGCTTGATTTCTGCCTTGATGACAGCGGTCTTATCGGCAAGCTGTTCCGTGAAATAAAAGAAAAGCTTGACGGTTCACTTGAAGGCGACTGGAACCACAGCAACCCTGTTTTCGGCAACATCACATGGTTTTTTGAAGAAGGTCTTTACCTTGAAATCCTCTATAATTTCGGTGAATTTGAAAAGCTTATCAAAAATTTCGTAAAGCCTCTCGGAATAAGCGATGAAGTTTATCCCGAGCTCTGTAAATTCCAGATGAACGCAATCAAGCTTCCGTTTGAAAGCGGCAAGGAATTTGAATGCGGATATGATCTTGCGGAATATTTCCGCACCGTAAGCTCGGATAATAAAGTTAAACCGAAAAATCAAACCGTTAAGTACACCTTTACCGCACCGAAGGAATATACAAACTGGGTTGACTTTGCCAAAGAAACAGTATGGTACGGACGCCGTAAAGGTGCAACCCTTTACACGAACAATGCAAACAGCGTAATCACTCAATCGAAAGGCTCGTGACTTTTTGAAAAAGAATCTCTATTTTTTTCAAGTGAATTATTCCTACGGTAAATCCGCTCACCTGCCTTATACGGCGGGTCAGCTTTCCGCATATGCATTTGCAGATAAGAATGTAGCGGATAATTACAGCCTTGAAAATATATTTTTTCTGCGTGAACCGATTGATAAAATTCTCGAAAAGGTTAAAAATCCGTCCGTTGCGGCATTTTCGACCTATATCTGGAACTGCAACTACAACAAAGAAGTTGCAAGAAAGATAAAAGAAAAATATCCCGAATGTGTAATCATCTTCGGCGGTCATCATGTAGCCCCCGGCGGCGGAATGCTTGAGGAATGTCCTTATATTGACTATCTGCTTCACGGCGAGGGCGAAATTATTTTCCGCAGACTTCTGCGCTCCTTAATCGGTCTTGAAAACGCAGCTGAAATTCCCGGAATTTCATTGAGAACAGCCGACGGGATTCTTACAAATCCGCAGATGATATCCGATGAATGCAATTTCCCCTCACCATATCTTAACGGATATTTTGATAAAATTCTTGCCGAAAATCCCGATACCGATTTCATGGCACTTATAGAAACATCAAGAGGCTGCCCGAATTCATGCGCATATTGCGATTGGAGCAACATGAAATCAAAAATCCGCAAATTCCCGATTGAAAGAATTTACGGCGAGATTGAATGGCTGAGCCAAAGGCATGTTTACGGTCTGGGAAGTGCAGATTCCAACTTCGGCATGTTCAAGCGTGACGAGGAAATAACCGATAAGATTGTTGATGCTAAAAGAAAGCACGGATTCCCCGTCGGATTCCAGACATCATATGCCAAAAACAGCACACGCACTGTTTTCAACATCGGACAAAAGCTTGAAAAAGCAAGAATGAACAAAGGAATAACCCTTTCGTTTCAGTCCATGAGCAAGGAAGTATTAAAGAATATCGGCAGAGAAAATATCAGCATTGAATATTACTCGGAACTGATGGATTTATATAATAAAGCAGGCATCGCAACATATACTGAACTGATTATGGGGCTGCCCGGCGAAACATACGAAAGCCTTGTTGACGGTGTGGACGAGCTTTTAAGGCTCGGTCAGCACAATTCCATTTATTTTCACAACTGTGAATGGCTTCCCTGCTCCATAATGGGTCAAAAGGATTATATCAATAAATATAAAATAGAAACCTCACACATTCCTCTTCATCAGCCTCACAGAGAAATTGATGAGGCAGACGATATTCCCGAAGATTCAAGCATTGTTACCTCAACCTATTCTATGAGTAAGAGTGACTGGAAAAAAATGAATCTTTTCTCTGCTGTTGTTCATTCGTGCCATCACATGGGACTTTTGCAGTTCTTTGCTCTCTATCTTTACAATGAGGGCTTGTGCTCATATAAAAAATTCTACTCATCGCTTCTTGACTTTGCCCTTTCAAATCCCGATACCGTTATCGGCTCTGTATTCAAAAAAATTGAGCAAAGGCTCGATAAGGTTTTGAACGAAGCAGACACATTATGCTGCACCGATGAAAGATTCGGCAGAGTTGAATGGCCTTTTGAGGAATATGCATATCTTTGCATGATTTATAATTACGAAAAATTTTACAACGAAATTGACGGATTTCTTTCCGCATTCGGAACAGACAGTGAAATCCATACTCAGCTTCTTGAATTTCAGAAAAGCATAATCAAGAAGCCATTCGATGAAAAAGTTTATATCAATGCTTCCTATGATTTTGTTGATTATTTCATGAAACTTCTCGATTTAAAAGAAGCCGAACTCAAAAAAGATGATTTGAGTCTTGAAATCGAAGTGAAGCCCTTTGATTCATGGGAATCATTTGCAAAAATTGTTGCCTGGTATGGCAGAAAAGACAGCTTCAGCACATACATTAAGCAAGCACATTCGGAACGGAGTAATTCAAAAAATGTTAAGTAACAAGGTTTATCTGGTTCAGGTTAATGTAACATACAGCGATTACATTGCATATCTGCCTTATGCTGCAGGATGCATTGCCGCTTACGCATGGAACGACAGCGAAATCAAAGAAAGCTTTGAACTCGCTGACATTCTGTATATGCGTCTGACAGTTGAAGAATCGCTGAAAAAAATCATAAGCCCTGCCGTGGTAGGTTTTTCATGCTATATCTGGAACATGGAATATAACCTTCTCCTTGCAAAAATGATAAAGGAGAAATATCCGAATTGTCTGATTGTTTTCGGCGGACACAATGTACCCGATGATACCTCTTTGCTTGAAAAGCATGATTTTATTGATGTTCTCATGCACTCCGAGGGCGAAGAACCGTTCACAATGCTGCTTAAAGCAATTAAAAATAACACCTCTTTCTCATTGATACCCGATATATCATACAGAGATACAAACGGCTTTGTAATAACTGAAAAAAAACGAATTTACGATATAACAAATTACCCCTCGCCCTATGCCGCAGGTCTGTTTGACCGTATGCTTGAAGAATATCCTTCAATAGGCTTCCACGCAACTCTTGAAACAAACAGAGGCTGTCCCTATTCCTGTGCATTCTGCGACTGGTGCTTCACAAAGAAAATCCGTCTTTTCCCCATGGAAAGAATCAAGGCGGATATCGAATGGATTTCCGAGCACAAAATCCCCTATTGCTACTGCGCCGATGCAAACTTCGGCATAGAAAAACGTGATATTGAAACAGCAAGCTATATTCTCGAAATGAAAAATAAAAACGGTTATCCGCAGGTATTCAAGCCCTGCTATGCCAAGAACAGCGATGATACCGTTTTTGAAATAGGAAAAATCCTCAATCACAGCGGCATCGACAAGGGAGTTACCCTTGCATATCAGTCGCTTGACCCGCAGACCCTTGAAAACATCGGCAGAAAAAATCTCACTCTTGAGCATTATTCGGATTTAACGGCAAAATATGCCGAAGAAAAAATCCCCACTTATACGGAGCTTATCCTCGGTCTGCCCGGCGAAACATACGAAACCTTCTGCGAGGGCTTATGCCGTCTGCTTGAAAACGGACAGCATAATTCCATGACGGTTTATACCTGTCAGGTATACTGCAACTCCCCTATCGCAAGCAAGGAATTCGTTGAAAAATACGGCATCCGTTGGGAACGCCAGCCACTCCACGGAATCCATTACCCCGCAAATTTCAACGGCGTTCAGGAATACTACGATGTTATTGTTGAAACAAAGGACATGACAAAAGATTTGTGGGTCAAGGCGAATATGTTCTCGGTCTGCCTTCAGAGCTTTCACCATCTGGGTCTGCTCCGCTGCTTTGCTCTTTATGCGAGGCATGAGCTCGGCATAAGCTACTATGATTTTTATAACAATTTGCTCGACTATATTTTCAGCGACAAATCAAAATACATCTATGAGCTTTTTGAAGAAATCCGTTGGAAAACGGAAAACACCGAGGTATCCGACTGGTGCTATCAGAAAGATATTTTCAGCAAGGTCGGCTGGTATTTCGAGGAAGGAATTTTCCTTGACCTGATTTATAACAGAGATAAATTCTGGCCCGAAATAGAAGATTATATCAAATCGCTCGGCATTGATGAAGAAATATACGGTGAGCTTCTGAATTATCAGAAAAAAATCCTGCGTCTGCCGAATACCGACATTGTTGAAGTTGAGTCGGAATACGATTTCTACAGCTACTTCGAAAATATTTATGACGACCGTTATGCTCCTCTTGAGAAGAAAACAACAAAGCTTACGATTACTCTCGAAAAGCAGATTGATAACTGGTCGGATTACGCAAGGGAAATTATCTGGTTCGGCAAAAGACGCAGCGCTACTCTCTGCACCAATTCCAGAGAAACCGTAGCAATTAATTACCTTTAATTAGGATGATGAAAATGAAAGCTTTATTACTGTTTCCGCCGCAGTGGACTCCGAATTCGCCTTATCTCGCTCTTCACCTGCTCTCTGCCCAGCTCAAAAAGAACGGGACAGACGCCGAAATAAAGGATATCAACATCGAATTTTTCAATTATATTCTCACAAAAAGGAATCTTACCGAAAAGCTTGATGAGGCAAAAAAAATTCTCGCTTCACTCGGCAAAACGGTTGCAGAGAAATATCCCGATGCAATAAGCAAATTCGATACATATTCCCCCGAAGAAAAAACGATGCTTTTGAAATTCAAACGAATTTCCGAAGTTCTCGGCGGAGAGGTTGATACCGAAAAAACTGTAAACGACTGCGAATATGCCGTCAGCGTTCTCAAAAGCAAGGATGAATTTTATAACCCTGAAACCCTCTTTGCCGCAAAAAGAACAGTTCAGGATGCATTAAAAATCGCATCGCTTCCTTTTGCTCCGAATGAGATGATTTACGATAACTATTTTGCAAATCCCGTTTACAAGATGGATTGGGTCAACATCGACAGCCAATGCAAAGATCGTTCACTCAATATGTTCATTGAATATTACGAAAAAATTATCAATGAGTTTTCATTTGATAAATATGATATGATTTGCATTTCCGTGCCTGATTTAAGTCAGATAATTCCTGCGTTCACCCTTTCTCTGCTCTTGAAAAGTGCCGTTGACATACCTGTTGCAATCGGCGGAAACTACATCACGCAGAACAAGGCTGATTTTATGAATCACCCTGAAATCTTCGGCGAATACTGCGATTATCTCATGGTCGGCGACGGCGAGCTTTCCATAGTTGAATTTTCCGAATTCATATCGGGCAAAAGAGATATTTCGGAAGTTTCAAACCTCATGTATTTAAACGGAGAGAAAGTTTCATGTAACAGCCCTGCAAAAGAGCTCAATTTCGGTGAGGTTGCGTATGCTGATTTTGATTCTCTTGATTTATCGCTCTATTTTTCGCCCGAAACGGTTATTCCGATGCAGCTTTCAAAGGGCTGCTACTGGGGCAAATGCACCTTCTGCGATTACTATTTCGGTCAGCAATGCTATGATACAAAATCTATTCCTTCCGTTATAGAGGAGCTTAAATATTTTATCGTCAAATACAATGTGCATCACTTCTTATTTATCGACGAAGCAATTCCGCCTAAATATTACAACGAGCTTGCAAATGCAATTATTGACAACAAGCTTGAAATATATTTTTATTCTTTTGTCCGCCTTGAAAAAGGTTTTACAAAAGATGTTCTGAAAAACCTTTACCGTGCAGGCATGAGAATCGGACTGTGGGGATATGAAGCCTGGTCCGAAAGAGTAATGAAAATGATGAACAAGGGAATCGACCTTTCGGAACGAATCAGGATTTTAAAGGATGCGTCCGAAGCAGGCATCTGGAACAATGTTCTGTTCATTATGGGATATCCCACCGAAACCCTTGAAGAAATTCAGAAAACGATCTCCGTTATGTATGAAAACAGAAGTATCGTTCACAGCTGCACACCGTCAAATTTTTCGCTTAAGAAAAATGCAATTCTTATGAATTTCATAGGCCGGAACGGTCTGCTCGGTTTTGAAACTAACGGTGAATTTTATACGGTTCTCAAGGATAAAATCGAGGGTATTCCTCAGTCTGAACGCAGAGAAATCAGAAGAAACTTCCATTCGGATTATATTGAAGCCAACAAGCATTGCCTCTGGCCGATCAACTATTCCGATACGGATCATATTCTGCTTTATTTATCAAGATACACCTGCGATTATGTAAGCAACTATCGCTCCGAAGGAAATATCTGCCTTCAGTTCAGATAAAAAGAATTTCAGATAATTGGTGAATAAAAATGAAAAATATCTATATGGTACAGGCATCAAACACTTATTCCGGAAACGGATTCAAGGCTGCATATATTCCCTATGCGGCAGGTCTTCTTATTGCCTATGCCTTTACCGATGAAAAAATAAAAGAGAACTACGAATTCAAGCGCTTTGTTTTTACCCGTGAAAACACCGACGAAACGGTTAAAAGCTTTGAAAATCCTGCAGTTGTGGGATTTTCAAACTACATCTGGAACACGCAGTATAACCTTGTGCTTGCAAAAAAAATAAAAGCGGAGTATCCCGAATGTGTTATTGTTTTCGGCGGACATAATATACCGCCGGATAATTCATTCCTTGAGAAATATCCGTTTATTGATTTTCTTATTCATGCCGAGGGCGAAGAAGCTTTCCGTGCCCTCCTTCTCGAATTGCTTGAAAACGAACCCGATTATTCAGGTATCAGCAACTTATCATATCGCATAAGCGATTCGGAATGTGCAATCACTCCGAATAAGGTTCTCTGCAAAACAGATTATCCCTCGCCTTATCTTACGGGGCTGTTTGATAGGATTTTTGAAGAAAACCCCGATATGCAGCTTGATGCGATACTTGAAACCAGCAGAGGCTGCCCGAATTCCTGCGCCTACTGTGACTGGGGCTGCAACGGTCAGAGAATCAAGCTTTTTCCGATTGAAAGAGTTCTTGCCGAAATTGACTGGCTCGCCGCCCACAAGGTTAAATTTATCTGGGGTGCAGATGCAAACTTCGGTGCATATAAGCGTGACCTTGAAATAGTTGACCATTTCATTAAGGTGCGTGAAGAAACGGGATATCCCGAAAGGATACGCACCAACTATGCTATGAATAACCCCGACAGAGTTTTTGAAATAAGCCGTAAGCTCGAAAAATTCGGTCTGAGCAAGGAGGGCGCAACTCTTTCTTTCCAGAGCGTTGACCCGACAACCCTCGAAAACATCGGCAGAAAAAATATGAGCATGGATAAATTCAGCAGTCTTCTCTCCATGTACAAAAAAGCCGGTGTTACAACCTATTCCGAGTTAATTGTAGGCTTGCCCGGCGAAACATACGAAAGCTTCTGCAAGGGTATAGGAACACTTCTTGCCGCAGGTCAGCACAGACTTATAACCGTTTACAACTGCGAAATTCTCCCGAATTCGCCCATGGCAGACCCCGAATATATTAAAAAGCACGGCATCAAAACCGCCGATATTGTGTATCTGACTGCCCACAGCGAAACGGATAAAGAAATTCAGGAAAGAACAAGATATGTTATAGGCACCTACACCATGCCCACCGAGGACTGGATTGCCTGCAATATTTTTACTTGCTTTGAAGAATCGTATCATCATTACGGAATTCTTAAATTCATCGCAATATATCTTTATCACGAGCTCGGGATTCCGTATGAAAAATTCTATAACAGCGTAATCGACTTTGCAAAATCCAACGAGAACTCAATCGGATATTCAGTATATGAAAAGCTTTATAATTTCTTCAAGTCAGTTTCTCTTGAAAAGCCCATAAAGCTCTATGCAAACGAGATTTACGGCAATATAACATGGATTCCGAAAAACGTTGCTCATCTTGATACGATTTACCGTCTGGATGACTACTATGAAGAAATTAAGCCCTTGCTTATTTCTCTCGGTGTTTCTCAAAACGATGCCGAAGAGCTTATCAGATACCAGAAAACCGCTCTCAAGCTTCCGAACAGAAATAATTTCACCGAAGATTTCAACAAAAACTGGCACGAATATTTCTCGAGCATTCTTGCCGATTCATATATTCCCCTTACCGATAAAAAGAACCGTGTTTCGGTTAACAATGACTCTATTCCCACAGATTGGAAAACCTATGCACAGGAGTCAACATGGTTCGGCAAAAACGGAGTAACATTCAATCCGGGAATAAGCGCTGAAGAGATCTGAAAGGAGCAATTTCTGCGTGAAAAGATACGACACAATAATAATCGGTGCCGGTAACGGCGGACTCGCTTGTGCATGCATGCTTGCAAAGCACGGGCAGAAGGTGCTTTTACTTGAGCAATCTCATATTCCGGGCGGTTTTGCCACAAGCTTCAAAAGAGGAAGATTCGAGTTTGAGCTTTCCCTTCATGAGCTTTGCACCTTCGGCCGTGACGAAAACCATTCGGGTGCAGTGCGTCAGCTTTTTGACAGTCTCGGCATATCGGACAAGATAGAATGGGTTGATGTCCCCGAAGCATTCCGTTTGATAACCACCGTTCAGGGCGAAAGGCTGGATGCCGAAATGCCCTTCGGAATAGACGAGTTCTGCGAAAAAGCCGAATATTATGCTCCCGGCTGCAAAAAGGAAATGAAACGCCTTTTTGACCTTGACGAAGAAATAAGAATCACTCTCCAAAAGCTCGGAAAAGCAAAGAACAAAGCCGCACAGCTTGCGATTCTGATGAAAAAAGGCGGCTTGCTCCATACCGCAGCTTATTCCGTGGATGAAGTGCTTGCCAAAGTCAATATGTCCGAAAAAGCAAAGACTGTTTTCAAGGCTTACTGGGCATATCTTTGCACCGACTTTGAAAGCTTAAGCTTTTTCCACTACCTTTCAATGATTAATGCCTATGTTGAGCTTAAGTCGGTTGTTCCCAAAAGCAGGAGTCAGGAAATGACCAACTGCCTTGTTGATTTTTTCACTTCCCACTCGGGAGAGCTCTGGCTCAACAGCAAGGTTATTAAAATAAATACCGAAAATAACATCTGCAAAAGCGTTGTTCTTCAGGACGGCACGGTTATTGAGGCAGATAATTTCGTATGTAACTGCTCGCCACATATCGCTTACGGTCAGCTTATAGAGCATGAAAAAATCCCCGAATTTGAAATCAAAAAAGCCAATGCACAGAAATTCGGCGGACGAGGATTCTGTGTTTTTCTCGGTCTTAACAAGTCTGCAGAAGAAATCGGATTGAAAAATTACTCATACTTTATTTTCCCCGATATGGACACAAAAAAACAGTTTGCAAGAATGGGTAATCCCGAAACAAACGATGTGCAGAATACCGTATGCCTCAACGCAGCAAATCCCTCTGCTTCACCCGAGGGAACCTGCATGCTTTGCATGACCACGCTTTTTACATCCGATTATTGGAGCGGAGTAACAAGTGAAAATTACTTTAAAGAAAAAGAACGCTTTGCAAACCGTATGATTGATACGTTTGAAAAAGCGACCAATGTAAATATCAGAGATTATATTGAAGAAATTGAAATTGCCACTCCTGAAACCTTCGCACGCTTCACGGGCACTCCGCAGGGAACGATTTACGGCTATCTCGGTCAGAAGTGGGACGGAGTAATGCCCCGCACAATGATGGCAAACAGAAAAGACGGCTTTGATAATCTTTATTTTGCAGGCGGATACTGTGAACGTATGCTCGGCTTCAGCTCGGCACTGGCATCGGGAAGGGACTGTGCGGCAAGAATCTGCAAAAGCGCCGTTGTTCACGGGAGGGATACCATATGAAAAGAATCGTTGTAAAATCATTTAAAGAAGATTTAAAAGGTTTTCTGAGTCTTGTTCCCAACCGAATAAAAGCAATCAACGAAAGCAGTAACGAGCCGTTGCCCAAGAAATACGGAGTAAACGCTCTTGCCTCTGAACTTCATCCGTCGGTATTGAAACTTACCGTTTCAGATGTTAACGAAATTGCAGACGGCGTAAAAATCCTCACTCTGACTGACGGCGAAAATAATAAGCTCCCCTATTTCAGAGCCGGACAAAACATAAATATAAAAAACGAGGGCTTTTCAACTCCGTTTTCCCTTTTATCTTGCCCGGGAAGCGGCGTATACGAAATCGCCGTGTTTTCCGATAATAAAGATAGTGTTTCTCAATATCTTTTTAATCTTCAGGCAGGCAGTAATCTTGTAACCTCGGGACCAGAAGGGCTTTTTTACTATATTTCTTTAAGAGACAAAAACAATGTTACCGCTTTTTGCGATAATCAGGGCGCACCCGCTTTGATTTCCATGGCAAAAAGCATCTCCTGCGGTATCGAAAACTACAATTTAAAAATAATATACTTTGATGAAAACGGTAATTATATTTTCCGCAACATCGTCAAAGAGCTTCCTGTTGCGATTGAATATGTTTCCGATTTTCCCGAAACAAAAACAAACTTCGACAAATTCTTTGTCAGCGGAACAAACGGATTTTGCGGCCTCGCTTTGCAAAAGTTTCCGAATGCACGCATTAATGTTGTAAATCCGCCGCAGTATTCGGGCGAAGCAACAAATGAATATCAATGCACCGTTATCTTTAGGGATAAAAAATTCGTTTTCACCTGCAAGGATAACGAAACTCTGCTTTCTGCATTTGAACGAAATTCCGTACCTTCCGCAGCAAAATGTAAAATCGGTGAGTGCGGTTACTGCCGATGCAAGCTTATCGAGGGCGATGTTGAAACAATATCTGTCCATTCTGTTGACAGTCTGCGTCAGGCTGATAAAAAATATAATTTCATCCACCCGTGCAGGGCCTTCGCCAAAAGCGATGTGATTCTCGCACTGTGAGAAAGAGTGTTAAAATGTCCGAATTTAAAGGTGTTTCGCTGATGATGGGCGCTGTGAGCGAAACCGAGTCACTTTGCCAGACGGTCAATACCCTTCTTGATGTTTGTGACCATAAAGATATAAGTGAAATAATAATAGGTTACGCCCAGAGAATAACCCCCGAATGCCTTGCAACGGTCAAAGAAATCGCCGCAACGGAAAGCGACGTGCCTATTGTTGTGTTTGAGCAGACAAGACCGTTTATGTCCGGCATAAACGATATGATTGATGTGGCAATCGGCTCTCATTGCCTTCTTGTGGCATCGGATATGGCTCTTGATTTAAGCATTGTTCCTCAGATGATTGAGCAGGCAAAAAAAGAGCCCGATGTTATCCATTCGGCATCACGATGGATGAAGGGCTGCAAATTCTATGATTACGGCGCACTTAAAAGAATTATCAACTTCTGTGCACAAAAATTTCTTGCAATTCTTTATATGCGTAACCTTACGGATTTTACAATTCCCGTGCAGATTGCACCTTCGGAGCTTTATAAATCCATTAAATTTGAAGAGCCGGGTTTTCCGTTTCTGCTTGAAATGGTTTTAAAGCCCATTCGTCTGGGATATAAATTCAAGGAATATCCGACCAACTGCTACCCGAGAAAAGACGGTAAATCAAGCAACTCTGCAAAGCAGATTATCTCCTATCTCCGTGTGGCTCTTCACATAAGATTTATGCCTAAAAAGAATATTCTCCTGGAGGAATACCGCAAATGAAAACTCTTTTTATTCTGCCGCCGCAATGGTATCCGATGAGTCCTTACCTTTCCGCAGCGCAGCTTATCGGTCAGTTCCAAAAGCACGGCTTATCGGCTACGGCAAGAGATCTTAATATTGAATTTTTCAATGATATACTCAAAAAAGAAAAGGTGCTTGCCGCTGCAGAAGATGCAAAGCGCTTCTATGAGGAATTTGCTCCAGAGGTTGTAAAAGAAGGCTACTGCCAAGAGCGCTTTGAAAGCTATTCCCGTGAACTCAAAACCAAGCTTCTCCGCTTCATTGCATGCTCGGAATTTTTCGTTCAGAATAACATCTGTGCTGAAGATATTGCAGAAAGAATCGAAGATGCCGTTTGCGTAATGAAAGACCCCGAGCGTTTCTATGACCCTGAGCAGCTTTTCGAGGCAAAAGACACACTCATGGATGCATTGAGAATTATTTCTCTGCCCTTTATGCCCGGCAGAATTCAGCTTGATAACTTCATCGCAAACCCTGTTTACTCATATGATTACGAAGATATCAAGCTTCAATGCAGCGATTCGGATATCAATATGTTTGTTGATTATTTTGATAAAAAAATCAAAGCAGAGGAATTTTCCGAGTATTCGATTATCGGCATAAGCATCTGCGACCTCAGTCAGGTCATTCCCGGATTAACGGCTGCAAAGTTTCTTAAAGAAAGAACAAATGCACATATAACCCTCGGCGGTAACTATATATATAAAATCCGTGAATCCCTTAAAAAGATACCGGAATTTTTTGATGTTTTCTGCGATTCCGTTCAGATTGGTGACGGTGAAATTGCAGCCGTAACTCTTGCCGAAACAATCCGTGACAATGCACCTCTTGAAAATGCGTATTCACTGATTTACAAAAACGAAAACGGCGAAGTCAAAGAAACCGAAACCGCACCCCTGCTTGATATGGATTCACTTGCACCGCCGTGCTTTGACGGCTATGATTTCAGCCAATATTTTTCTGCAGATACGGTTATGCCCGTTCAGCTTTCAAAAAGCTGCTACTGGGCAAAATGCACCTTCTGCGATTTCTATACAGGTCAGCAATGCTTTGATATTAAGAGCGTAAACCATGCCGTTGACGAGGTAGAACACCTTGTCAACAAATACGGATTTAAGCACTTTATATTTGTTGATGAAGCCGTGCCGCCCAAATACTACAATGAGCTTGCGCTTGAAATTATCCGCAGAGGAATAAAAATAAACTTCTATTCCTTCCTGCGCCTTGAAAAAGCCTTCACAAAAGAAATTCTTCAAAACCTCTATAACGCAGGCGCAAGATATTTTGCGTGGGGATATGAAGCGGAATCTGAAAGAATAATGACTCTGCTCAACAAAGGCATTGACTGCAAGAGCAGAAAAAGAATTCTTCAGGATGCCAAAGAAGTCGGATTGTGGAATATGTGCACATTCCTTCTCGGTTATCCGGGTGAAACAGCCGAAGAAGCTGAATCCACCAAAGAAACGATACGCAACCGTGACCTTATAAACAGCTGCACCCCGTCAAATTTTGCTCTCAAGAAAAACGCTCTGCTTATCAAAGAAACCGACGATGCAGGCATCAAAAACATTGTTGATAACGGAGATTTTCATATTTCATGCAATTATGAAATAAACGGCAAACAGACACAGAACATTAAGAAAGACCGAATGTCTTTCCAGTCCGATTTTCTTCATAAAACAGCAGATTCCTTATGGTCGCTCACTTTTTCGGATACAGACCATATTCTGCTCTATCTGTCAAAATACGGTGCGGATTGGGTATATAACTACAAGCTGAAATATAAAAAACACAACTTTAACGGAACATAAACATAAAGACATCCCATGACAAGAATCATAGGATGTCTTTACTTATATGTTGGAAAATTTATTGTTCTTTATAATTTGATATGCCTTTATAAGCTCTTTGATGCCGTCATCAAGCGAATATTCGGGCTTCCAGCCGAGGCTCTCTATCCTTTCGTTTGAAACAATGTAGTTTCTCTTGTCGGGGTCCTCGCCTACCGGAGCTTCGATATATACAAACTTCGGCAAAATCAGCTTAATTTTTTCGCAAAGCTCGATTTTGGAAAGATTGGAATCGGAAAGACCGCAGTTATGGGTATTACCTTCCATTTTCTCAAAATTCTCAATTGCAAACCAGAATGCATTAGCAGCATCACGCACATGAAGATAATTTCTCTTGAAACTGCCCTCGAAGATAACGATTGTGCGGTCAAAAACAGCTCTGTAAACAAAATCGTTAACAAGAAGGTCTGTTCTCATTCTCGGAGATGCACCAAAAAGAGTTGCAAAACGAAATGCGGTTGTGTTGCTTTCGCTGAGAATTGCCGCCTCTGCCTCAACCTTGCTTTTGCCGTAAATCGAAATCGGTCTTATGGGAGAATTTTCCGTGCAAAATTTTTCACCCTCGCCGAGACCGTAGCCGCTGTTTGTGCAGGGAAAAATAATTCTCTGCGACTTATCTCTCAGGCGAAGAATCATTTTGATTGCATCGTAATTAATCGAATAAGCCGAGCAGGCTTCTTTATCGCAGATAGGGAATCCTGCAAGCGCTGCAAGTGGGATAATATAATCCTTGCCCTTCATTGCGGCGGCAACCTCTTTTTCGTTGCGTGCATCAGCATTAATCATTTCAAAATTCGGGTTGGCACAGCATTCAAGCAAAGGGCTCTGATTATAAAAAAGGTTATCGAGCACCGTAACCTTGCAGCCCTTTGATAAAAGCAGGGGTACAAGCACCGAGCCTATGTAGCCTGCTCCGCCCGTAACAAGTATATTTAACATTTGTTTCACTTCCTTAACGAATACTTTATCATATTTTTCCGTGATAGTCAATAAACCTGAACGATTTGGAATTTCAAAACATTTGACATTCCTTTATTAAGGTATTATAATAATATTATTAATATGGAGAGGTGTGCGGTGATGAAAAACATTTACTTTGTTCAGGCAAATAATGTTTACGGTAATGACCGCCGCTCCGTATATATCCCCTATGCTTCGGGCTGCATAGCTGCCTATGCATTCGATGATGAAAAAATCAGAAATAACTGCTGCCTTGCAGGATTTGTTTATACCCATGAGCCGATTAAGGATGCGGTTGATAAAATCAAAAATCCTTTTGTCGTTGCTTTTTCATGCTCTGTATGGAATTATGAATACAACAAGGTACTTGCAAAGGCTGTTAAAGAGGCTTATCCCGAAACAGTTATAATTTTCGGCGGACACAATATTTCAAGGAATTTCGGCACCTTTGATGAATGTCCCGAGGTTGATATACTGATTTACCATGAAGGCGAGGAAGCTTTCAGGCAGATTGTTCTGTCACTTCTTGAAGGCAAAGAATTATCCGAAATTGCAAATATCGCATATAAATCGTGCGGCAGATATATCAAAACAAAAGAGGAAGCCTTCTGCCTGAGCGAATATCCTTCGCCTTATCTCAACGGTATTTTTGACGGCATTGCGAATGACGGCGTGAGCTTTTCCGCCATACTCGAAACAAACCGAGGATGTCCGTTTAAATGTGCCTTCTGCGACTGGGGTACACTCGGAAGCAGAGTCAGGCTTTTCCCGATGGAAAGAATAAAAGCCGAGCTTGACTGGATTGCGGAGCACAAAATCGAATATGTTTACTGTGCCGACGGCAATTTCGGAATAGTTGACCGTGACGAGGATATTGCCGAATATATAATTTCGTTGAAAGAAAAAACAGCCTATCCGAAAAATTTCAGGGTTTGTTTTACCAAAAACAGAACCGAGTTTGTAAAAAAAATCTGCATGAGGTTCAACAAATACGGACTTGATAAAGCTCAAACGCTCTCATTTCAGAGTCTGTCACCCGCCGTGCTTGAAAATATCGGCAGAAAAAACATTTCGCTCGAACATTTCCGTGAACTTATGAATGAATACAGCCGTCTGGGTATTTCCACCTCGTCGGAGCTTATTCTCGGTCTGCCCGGCGAAACCCGTGAAAGCTTCACAAGAGGCTTGTGCGATTTGCTTGAATACGGTCAGCACAAGGCAATTCAGGTTTACACATGCGATTTGCTTCCGAATTCGGAAATGGGTTCTCCCGAGTTTGTTGAAAAATTCGGAATAGAAACTGTCAGAACTCCGTTTTCTCAGGCACACTGCAACTCAAACGAGTATCATGAAATTCAGGAGTATAACACAACTGTAATAAAAACCGATTCTCTCGGTACAGACGATTGGATTTACTGCGTTGTCTTTGCCTGCCTCATTCAGGCATTCCATAACATCGGATTTTTCAGGGCGGTTGCAATTTATCTCCGCAATGAGCTGAACGTAAGCTATTACGATATTTATTCAAAAATAGCCGAATTTTCGCAAAACCCCGAAAACAAAGCCTGTTACAGTGTTTTCTCGCTGATAAAGAATTTTGCAACAGGAATGTCACAGGGTAAAAATCCGTGGGCAGTGCCTTGCGAAGGGCTCGGAGATATCTGTTGGCAATTTGATGAAATATATTTTCTCAAAGCCCTCGAACAAGCGGATGAAATATATGATGAGCTTGAAAAGCTTATCAAAAACAGCTTTGTTTCCGATGAAAAAGTCGAAGCACTCTTTGATTATCAGCGCAGCATTCTCAAAAGATGCGGTTCAAAAGTTAACCATCAGATAAAATGCAGCTATGATTTTTACGGCTACTTCAAAAAGATATACAAGGGCAGTTATTCTCCCCTTGAAAAAAAAGAAAATCTTATTTCGGCCAGCGATTGTATGCCGTGTACAGACTTATACGAATATGCCTGCAAGGTTATATGGTACGGGCGAAATCAGTCAGCAGCACTCTATGTCTCCGACTGTTATAAACCAGAAGTAAAATATTATTAAGAAAAGTGGGACAAATTATGTTATCAAAACTTCCGAAAATATCAAAGGAACTACTTATCACAGGCTTGATTATTCTTGCAGCCTTCTGCTTCAGAGCCTTTTTTTCTTTTACCCAGATAGCGGTTTTCGTTGCGGAGAATATTCTGTATACACTTATTGCAGCTATTCCGTTTTCAATTTTTATCACTTCAAAGCTTTCGACAAATTTCAGAAAAGAGCTTAAGGCGGTTGATATTACAGCTATCGTAGTTATTATGTATACCCTCGCCGTAATCCTCCATGATACAGTAATCAGATTCTATCTTCTTACCGGAGTAGGTATTGTTGCAGTTTCTCTGCTTCTCTGTCAAAACATTTACACCCTTCCTGTGGTTGCGGTGCTTAATCTCATTGCTTCTTTTAAGCTCGGATATGCCGCAGTACTGTCCGTTCCTGTCGCAATCTGCCTTTCCATGGTTTGTTTCTCATATCTTTTCGAGAAGAAAAAGATTAAATCAAACAAAAAATCAAAGAAAGCAAAGGATATCACTCCCTTGCCCGATTACAAAAAGGAAAAAATCATTTTTGCCGCAAGCGAAATTGTTCTCTTTGCAGCTCTTGCGATTATGATTTATTACAGAAAAACCACCATCGCACTTATCACATTCATGTCAAACATCGAGTACATAATCCCCATACTTATTCCTGCAGTCTGCTTTATCATCTTTGCTGTTCTTGCAATAAAAAACAAAAAGCCCTTTATTGAAGCAATCGGATATATTGTTGCGGTTGCAGCAATGCCTCTTACACAGCTTTGCGAATACAGCATAGCGGCAGGCGGCGTATTAACGGCATACATGCTTTTGCTTGCCATTTTTGATTCAAAGCTTGCTTCAGGAAAATATGTTGAGGGCGTTTATGAGAAAATTATTGCAAAAATAAGTCAAAAGAAGAAAACCGCCGAGGAATAAAAGGAGTTGGAATTTTTGAGCAACGTTAAAAACGTTTATTTTGTTCAGGTTGACGTTTCATCGGGCAAAAATTCAAAGGTTGTATATCTGCCCTATACCTCGGGCGTTATAATCGCAAATGCATTTAAAAATCCCGTTGTCAAAGAAGCATATAACTTCAAGGACTTCATTTTCATAAGAAAAAACATTGAAGAAGTTATATCTGAAATGGAAAATCCTGCTGTTGTCGGTTTTTCAAACTACTGCTGGAATACCGAATATCATCTTGCTCTTGCATCGGAAATCAAGAGAGTATTTCCCGAGTGTACAACTGTTTTCGGCGGCCACAACATTCCTCAGGATACTTCATTCCTTGAGGAAAATCCGCATGTTGATTATCTCTGCTTCGGTGAAGGCGAAGTAACCTTCGGCAATCTGCTTGAAGCCTTGAGCAAGGGAAATCCCGAAGAGGTTGCAAATATTGCGTACAGAGATGAAAACGGTTTTGTTTTAACCGAAAAAAAATCCATTTGCAGAACGGACTATGCTTCACCGTATCTTGACGGCTGGTTTGACAACTTTTCGCAAAAATATCCCGACTACGAATTCAATACCATTCTTGAAACCAGCAGAGGATGTCCGAATTCCTGCGCCTACTGTGATTGGGGTCCTTTAAAAGAAAAAACAAGATTTTTTCCTCTTGAAAAAGTGCTTGCCGAAATTAAATGGATTGCCCATCATAAAATAGGCTTTGTATGGGGTGCGGATGCAAACTTCGGTATAGGCAAAAATGACCTTGAAATTGCCGATGCACTTGTTGCCGCAAAAGAAAAATACGGTTATCCCGAAAGAGTCAGAATAAACTATTCAAAGGGCAATTCAGAGCGTGTCCGTGAAATTGTCCGCCGCTTCAACCGCAAGGGAATCGACAGAGAAGGTGCAACCATTTCTCTGCAGAGCCTTTCCCCTGTTGTTCTTGAAAATATCGGCAGAAAAAATATGTCGCTTGATAAATTCAGAGAGCATTTCAGCGTTTATCACGAAGAAAAGCTTCAGGTTTATTCAGAGCTGATTCTCGGTCTGCCCGGTGAAACCTACGACAGCTTTGTTGACGGCATATGCAAGCTGTTTGAGATAGGTCAGCACTTCATTTTTGAGGTTTATCACTGCATAGTCCTTCCGAATTCGCAGCTTGGTCAGAAGGAATATATTGAAAAACACGGCATTAAAACCTCCCGCACGGAGATTGTTCGTTTTCATTGCACTGCAGATGCATATTATATTCCCGAAAAAACAAATATCATTACCCAAACCAACACCATGCCCTGCAAAGATTGGCAGAAAAGCTCTCTTTTCACCGCTCTTACTCAGGCAATGCACGCCTGCGGACTTCTCCGATGCTTTGCAATTTATGCATTCAATGAGCTTAAAATCGGCTACAGAAGCTTTTACGAAGGGCTTATGGAATATATTGAAAAAGGTAATGCGCCGTTCTTTGAAACGCTTTACAGCGCTGTCAAAGCTTCGTTTGAAAGCATTGCCAAGGGTGAAAACCCCAGATTCTTTGTTCCGTTTGTCGGCAACCTTGTATGGGACCACTATGAATATATGTTCCTGCATATAAGCGGCAGCCTTGATAAGTTCTATGAAGAAATGATGCCCTATTTAAGCTCTGTTATCACCGATAAAAATGTTCTTTCACAGCTTGCGGCATATCAGAAAGCAATTATCAGAAAACCGAATGAAATGCAATCCGAATGCACTACGGAATATAATTTTCACGATTATTTCAGGAATGTTTATATCAACAAATATTCGCCTCTTGAAAAAGGCTGCTTTAAAACCGTTTTCAAGGACAGCAATACCGTTGCAAACTGGGAAGAATTCGGCAAAAGAGTTGTATGGTACGGCAAAATGGGCAGTAAATCATACAAAGATGACGTTGAGGTTACAAAATTATAACAACAAAAAAGAGCTTGTATGGGCAATAAAACCTATACAAGCTCTTATTTTAAGTTCCTAATTGCAAATATGCGCTTGAAACATAAACCGCATAAATGATTATGAGAACAATCTTGTTTTTCGAGAAAACCTCTCTCAATTTCTTAATCGTTTTGTCAAATGCTTCGTCTCCGGTATAAAACATTAGGAAGCACATCGCAAACTGGCACATAACGCCCGAGCCGATCCAGCGTATAAAATCCGTTGAAAGTACACAACAAACAGGAATGCATATAACGGAAAGAATGCAGCAAAGGAATACAAACTTAGTGCTTTTTTTATCCGTATTCTTAATGCACATAATCCATATTGTCCAGAACACTGCAACAACGGGAACAGTAATAATCAAGAGAGTTATTATTCCGTGCACACCTATCCGGTTTTCATAAAGGAATTTTATGAAATAGTAGAGATATTCGAGATGTGAAACCTCTGCAATCTTAACTCCGTACATTTCTTCGGATTCTGTATGAAAACCGAAAAGATATAATTCGGCATACTCATTTTGTTCAGCGGTGAAAGTATGTCCGATTTTTTCTTCCATTATTCTCAGTGCTTCATCAAAAGTCATAAACATATGGTCTTTCGCTAAAAAGACGCAGTAATGAGTAAGAGCGAGAACCGAAATAACGGTTATAACAAAAAGTACTATGCTGCCAAGCTTCTTTTCGTTTTTATCTGCGTAATAAAGCATTGCAAGCAAAACAAACGGAAAATAGGACATTATGAACACATAGTTCACAAGCACGCCTGCAATGCATAAAAAAGGTACAAGCCAGCGCAGGCATTTATTGTTTGCAAAAGCAACCGCTGTCATTGCGAGGATATACATATGTATATCAAGCATACCGAAAAATCTGGAGAATATCGATATTGTGTATGCGCCCGAAACAAAAAAGATTATAAAGATAAAAACCGAAAATCTGTTTTCGCTTTTTGCGTTCTTTACAACACTGCCTAAAGCAATTGCAGTAAGCACCATGCCGAAAACAAGAATCACCGTTGCAAAGCCCGTAATCCATTCTTCCGTGGGATGAGCATTGAGAAGCCTTACGAAAGACCCGATAAGCATTCTCGAATTGATTCCCATGGAATAATCATAAAGATAATAAGATATATACATACGGTGAACTTCTGAAAGTTCCTTAAAATTCATAAGAACGGGTATCATGGTCATCAAAAAAATAACCGCTTCATATTTCCAACGGGAAACAAAGCTTTTCAGTTTTTCTGCCATAATGCCACCGCCTTTTATAGAAACTAAATCAGATAAGAACTTTTGAAAGGAAATCCTTGAGTCTGGGGTTTTGAGGATTTGCAAAGAATTCCTCGGGAGTGTTTTCTTCCTTGATAATGCCCTCATCAATAAAAACAACTCTTGTGCCGACTTCTTTTGCAAAGCCCATCTCATGGGTAACAATAACCATTGTCATTCCTGCCTGAGCAAGCTCCTTCATAACATCGAGAACTTCGCCGACCATCTCGGGGTCAAGAGCAGATGTAGGCTCGTCAAAAAGAATAACATCGGGATTCATCGCAAGAGAACGGACAATCGCAACTCTCTGCTTCTGTCCGCCTGAAAGAGTTGAGGGATAAACATCCGCTTTTTCTTCAAGACCGATTCTTGCAAGAAGCTTCATTGCGTTCTCTTTTTCAGTCTTTTTTATTTCATCCAAAGACTTCACGGGAAGCTTTTCTTTTGAGAAAAGATTATGAATAATAGCCTTTCTTCTGTCTGACTTGGCGCAAAGAACAGGTGAAAGCATTATGTTCTGAATAACGGTTTTGTTGTTAAAAAGATTGAAATGCTGAAAAACCATTCCGATACGGCGGCGATGAATATTGATATTAACCTTGGGGTCAGCAATATCCGTTCCGTTGAAAATTATTTTTCCGCTTGTAGGGTCTTCCATGCAGTTAAGGCAGCGAAGAAAGGTTGATTTACCTGAACCCGAAGGACCTATAACAACAACAACCTCGCCCTTGTTAATCTTAATATCAATACCCTTAAGAACTTCATTTTTACCAAAGCTTTTTTTCAGATTAACTACGTCTATCACTCTTGTTCAGGCTCCTTTCCATAAGTTTGATAAGCAATGTAATTATGCAGACAATCACGATATAAATCATCGCCATTACAAGATAGGGCACCATGAATTCATAGCTGTTTGAACCGATATAGTTGAAAGCAACATAAAGGTCTGCCGCACCGACAAAGGAAACAACAGATGTTTCTTTTATAAGTGCGATAAACTCATTGCCGAGAGTTGGAAGAATATTTTTAACAGCCTGAGGAATAACAATTTTTATCATGGTGGTCGAGAAGCTCAGACCTACCGAGCGTCCGCCCTCTGTCTGTCCGTAATCCACAGACTGGATACCGCTTCGCATTATCTCCGATATATAAGCACCGCTGTTAAGACCGAAAACGGCAATTGCAACACTTACCGACGGCAGATTGATTCCCATAAGCGGAAGCGCAACATAGTAGAAAACAAGAAGCTGAACAACCATAGGTGTTCCTCTGAAAAGACCTACATAAAAGGTACAGATTCCGTTAAGTATTCTGGGAAGAAGTTTGTATTTAGGGATAACTCTTACGGTGGCAATAACAGTACCGATTACAATACCGATAAGAAGACCTATAACAGCAATTTTCAGCGTATTTTCAAGGCCTTCAAGAACCTTGACGTATCCTTTGTAATCAATAAGGATTTCTAAAAACTTATTTAGCTTAGCTTCAAAATTCATATTATTTTTCCTTTTGATACGAATAACCTCACCGAAATTGGTGAGGTTATTCGGTTGTTATAAAATTATGTTATATTTACGGTTAATCAATTAAGCTCATTAATTGATTCTGTAATGCATGCAGCAGGTGCAGAGTCGATGATAACATAGTTGATACCGCCGTTGATAAGGTCCTGAACTGCAAGCGAACCATTCTTATAGCCTGTGCAGGTTACCTCAAAGCCTGTGAAGCCCCAGCTTTCATCGCCTTCAACATAGAACTGACCTGTTGTTCCGTTCTGAACACCTATTTTTGTTGAAGAATCAAATGTGTTAAGGATTGCTTCAACGGATGCTGCGTCTGTGCAAGCATCAAATGTTGTATCGTCACCCTTAACGATAATTCTCTGTGATGCCGAATAATAGGAATCTGAGAAGTTAACATATTCTTCTCTGTCAGGCTTAATAGTAAGACCTGCCATAGCAATGTCACACTTCTGCTGACCTACGGAAAGACAAACAGAGTCAAAATCCATGTTGCTGATTACAAGCTCTTTACCGAGTGATTCTGCAAGAAGAGCTGCAATTTCCATATCGATTCCGTAGTAATCTTCGCCGATTGTGTATTCAAAAGGCTCAAAAGCTGCATTTGTTGCAACAACAAGCTGATCCTTGTTGGTATCAAGAGCTGCAGATTTAACCGCTGTAGGTGTTCCGTCGCCGAAATACTTGTTGCAGATTTCATCAAATGTTCCGTCAGCCTTTATTTCTGCTATAAACGCATTTACGGCTGTGAGAAGTTCAGGCTGAGTTTTGTCAACACCGAAAGCATATTCTTCTTCGGTAAGGTCAATATCAATAACCTTTACTGCCTGTGTGTCATCTGCGGGAGTTTTTGAATCATCCTTGTTACATGCATAAAGCATTGTTGCCGAAAGAGCTACAACCATTACGATTGCAAGAATTTTAATAAACTTTTTCATTATCTTACCTCCGTTATATTTCAGGATGCTGTTATTATAGCATTAATAATATAAAAAGTAAAGCAATTTTGTATTTTTATAATAATAAAGTATTGTGTTAAACACCCAAAACGAATATTTATTCAATATCGGCGAGATTATTTAATACATTTCTGAAATCGGCAGGAAACTCCGCTTCAAACTCCATTTTATCGCCCGTCACAGGATGCTCAAAAAAGCATCTGCGGCAATGAAGAAGCTGATGACCGATTTCAGGCATAAAATCGCCGTACATGGTATCACCTGCAAGCGGATGACCCGTAAAAGCCATATGCACCCTTATCTGGTGAGTTCTTCCGGTTTCGAGCCTTAAACGAAGAAGGGTTGCACCTTCAAAATTCTTTTCGGCGTACCAATTTGTTGCCGCCTCCTCACCTCCAAGCTCATATGAGCAGGCACGCAGGGTTTTCATGGGGTCGGGGCGGTAGATGGGCACATCAACTCTCCCCCCTCCCTTAAGCTCGCCGTAAACGAGCGCCGCATATTCTTTTTCGATTTTTCCCGAAAGCTTGCATGCCGAAAGCGGATTTATCGCACAGACAACAAGACCCGAGGTGCCTTTATCGAGCCTGCCGACTGCTCTGAAAGCAACGCTTTTTCCTTTTTGAGTAAGATAAGCGGTAACGGCATTTGCAAGAGTATCGCCCTGATGGTTATGTGTCGGGTGCATAGCCATAAACGGTGATTTGTTTATAACAAGGATATCCTCATCCTCATAAACAATATCAATCTCCGCCTCGGTTATTTCGGGCAGGGCATCATCATCGGGAATACAAACACTTATTATATCGCCGCTCTTTATTCTGTCGATTGTACGGGCTGTTTCTCCGTTACATTTAAGGGCATATTTAACCTTTCTCATAAGTCGGGAAGAAAAGCCGCAATATCCCCGCAGGAAATGGATAACCTTGCTTCCGTCATACTCCGGTATTACTGTATAATCTATGTTTCTGGGCATTCTCTCCCTCCTTTCTTCGGCATATTATATCATGCTTTTCTAAAAATGTACAGCACAGGAAAATTACAAATTGTAATTTCGATTACTAAAAAATTACAGATTAATTTCAATTCGGTTTTCTTCTTTACAATCCAAGATTTTCCTGCTATTATTAAGTTACAGGAGGGACAAACCTGACAAAAATTAAGATGGGAGTGTATCTGCATGAAAAAATTATTGTCTATCATTCTTGCGGCACTTATTCTTACGTGCCCGCTCTGCAGCTTTGCAACAGAGGCTGTGCAAACTCTTGACTGGTATTTCTGCGACGACCCCGATTATTGTGAACCCTGGGTTTACAATTACAAGGGTGAGGTTACACTCGGAGAAAACACATTAGTCTACACCGAAGACGATTACTGCGATTATTACACATTCAACGCCGAAAACAGCGGCTATTACTATGTTGAATGTAACGATGAGGAAATCGAGTGGTTTGCCTTCCCCGAAGAAATTCAAAACGGCAAAGCTTACTTTGAAGCTGAAGGTTGGTTTGTTTCGGGCTCTGATATTGAAAAGAAAGCTGTTTATAAGCTTGATGCAGGCGAAACCGTTCTCGGTATAGATTACTCATGGTATGCCGAAATCACCGATTACTATTCATTCAAGATTGAATATCTCGGAAATACAATAACAGATATCATTGTTGACGAAGGTGCACTTGATAATCTCATTATTGATATTGACGTTTATGACCATGACTATTCATACATCTTCAGCGATGTTGAAGTTGTTTTTTCAGAAGAAAAATCGGTAGTTTTCCCCGATGAAGCAGTTGAAATCTGGCAGATTGGCTACGATTGGAGCAAGGGCGAAAACGAAGCTGTTATCTCCTATATGGAATTTGAAAAGAATGTTATTGTTACCGCTTGCGAGCTGACAAATGTTATTACCGATGTTGAATTTGTAAATCTTGATGAATATAAGAATGTTCAGACAAGCTATAACGACCCTTGGTATGAGCATATTTACGGTGCAGAGCTTGTTTTCACTCTTGCTGACGGAACAAAAATTGAAGCTGATTCCAACGAAACCGAAATTATTGAACTCAACGGCAGAGAGTATTATTTCTATGTTACCTATGAATACAACAGCTCCGATGATGTAGATATTATGATTGCGGTAGAAGGGATTGCTCTTAAAACCTACAAATGCAATGTTACCAAAACAACGCTTGCCGAAAATACCAAATATCTTTTCAATGATATCAGCACAAGCATTAAGGATTCAATGTATTACACAAGACTTGCGTTCAGCGAGCTCCTGAGATTCTATGATTCATCGGATTTTGAAGATGTTATTTATGAAGCTCTCTGGTACTTCGAATATGCAGCATACTGCATATCAGAAATTTTCTGTTCCATATCATTTTTTGCTGATTATTATATCTGATTAAATTATCACGGGCTCAGCTGATTGCTGAGCCCTTTTTCTCTTTACAAAGGAGCATTATTATGTTAAGATGTCTTTGATAAGGAGTGTTTCAGATGAAAAAAACAATTGCATTTATACTTGCTTTTTCCATGCTGTTTCTCTGCGCATGCTCCGATAAGGGAGAAAACGAAAATAACAACACTACTACAGCTTCGGCAGAGCAGTCACCAACAGTAAACACGGCAGAAACCACCTCAGCAGCTGCCACAACAAATTCCGATGTTGAATATGTTACCGAATGGGGCTTTGATCTTCTTCCCGAGGATTTTCCCGCACCGCCTGCCAATACATATAATGTTGAAATCGATCACGGTCAGGCAAACAAAACCTATACCTCGGACTGGGTAAGACTTCAGTTCACCTGCCCCGAAAATGAAATATACAAATTTACCAACGATTTTATTAAAGCCGGTTATACGGGCGGTGCAAAAAAAATCGAATCGCCCTCAACTTATTTTCTTGCCGGCTTTAACGGATATTGGCAGAACGGCAAAAACTATATCCGAGTTGCCGCAAGCGAATACAGCGAAAACGGCGAGATTACACTTCTTATTGACATAACCGAGTGTAAGGATAACTTCCCCGATGTTCTCACAAGCATATTCCCTAAATTCAACGGTTTCACAAAGAATGCCGGCATTTATAACGAATATGATGAAAACAAAAACAGAACCGGCAATGAATTTATAGGCTCGCTCAACGCCAAATCCTGGTCATGGGACTTCGGCTTTGAAAACGCCTTTGTCGGTGTTACGGAAGATGACCTTTCGGCTTATGAAAACGAACTTGTAAATGCAGGTTTCTCAGGCACAAGTGCAACGAGCGTAACAGACGGATGCACCGTTATTTCATATGACCTTATAAAAGAAGTCGGCGAAACCACTTACGGCGTTTTCATTGTTTATAACCAGATACTCAAAACAATGGATATTCTTTACACAAACGATATTTCGCTTCTTGTTGAAGTATAAGCTGCAACAAAATACGGCTTGCACAAGACTTGTGCAGGCCGTATTTTTTATTCACAAAGAGTTATTTCGTAAAATACCACGCCGTTTGCCGCAAGCTCCGTTTCAAGAGTCAGGGTTGAATCCTTGACGGTGAGTGTTTGCGTTACAGGCTCAAGACGTGAGCATTCCGCATACTTATCACGAAGCTTTGTAAAATAAATATTTCTTGCCTCTTCATTTTCAAGCGTTACATACGACTCAATCTGAGGGTCATCGGGCGACCAATTAAAGCAGTCATCGCCGATACCGTAGGTTTTTCTGTCCTCAACCCATTCATCGAAGTAATTGCAGTTATCATCAATAACATATGCCGTTACCTTTACGGTTTTACCGTTGAATTCAGGTGCATTGATATTAAACTTCAGGTCTGCCGATTTATCATATTCAACATCATTTTTGAAATTATAAGCCATTATACGCAAGGTTTCGGTTGCTTCGTCATACGCTGCAACGGCATCAACTTCTACATCATAAAGAACGCCCTTTTTTGTGTTTTCTGCAGAAATTCTGTTCATTCCCTTGAATAATGCAATGTTCTTTGCAACATGCCAGCTTACCGTAGGATTACCCTTGAAAAGACCACCCGAAAGGTAGCTCCATGAAGAAAAATAATCGCCCGATGCATCAAAAAGCTGTTTATAAAGCCTTGCATCATATGCTGCCTGATAGGTATATCCTACTGTTCTTGAAAGAAGCTGAATATCGTTTGCGCCCGAGGTATTGCCGCTTAGAATTCTGCCCTCATCAATTCCGAAAATAAGATTTTTAAGACCTGCGTTCTCTGCACATTTTTTGAGATATGTTATGGTTTCGGGAAGTGTTTTTCCGTCTGTAAAGTCACCGGGAGCGGAATCATAGAAAGAAGCGGAAAGGAAACAAATCCTTGTTCCTGTTTTTCCTGTTTTATAATTCATGCCTTTTGCACAATGTTCGATGAAAATCTTTTCATCCCATAAACCCTCAGTAACTGTCATTGAATGAGCGCCTACAAAAACATTTTCACCGATTATCTTCTGCAAAGCGTCAACGCTGTAGTCATAAAGCTTGCAGTAAGCGGCAGCAGAATTTTCGGGAGATTTGTCAACCGCCATAAACCAATCGGCATTTTCATATTCTGTCATGATTCCGAAACGCCATGTAAGAACTTCCTCTGCACCGAATTCATCAACAAGCGCTTGCGCCATTGCCGCAATATAGTTATAATAAACATCATAATCATCGGGCGGATAGATATTCGTTCCGAAATATTCATCCTCACTTGCTTTTGCGGAGTATTTAAGAGGAACGCTGCCGAGCTTGAGATGAGGCTTCATTCCCATTGAAACGATGCCTTTACAGTTAGCAATAAGCTTTGAAAAATCATAGTCGTCAAGTATATCAAAGTTATAAGGGTCAACAAATAAATCCCTTGAAGCGTTGCCGCCCGTGCATTGCATAAGCTGAACATATTCAACAAAATCGGTAATATTATGTTCCTCATTGATTTGAGGGTTAGAAAACTCCGTGCTGTCATAAGCATTCCATATGTTGATGTTACTCACCGCATTGGGAAGAATCTCCCCCTGCTGCGAAACATCAATATTGAATTCATAATCGTTTATTGTGTTTCCGCTTGAAAAAATTATTCCGGGAAGTGCAATTATAACGGAAAGAATATAGGATAAGAATTTTATAATTTCACTCATATTATCACCTTATATAAGATCATTAAGAACAACGGTTGTTATGCTCTTTGCAGGCAGATTAACACTTCTTGTGTATCTGTCCGAATAAATCTGCTCACAGTTTGTTACAGCATCCGTGCGGTAAATATCCATTGACTGATAAACGCCGAAAAGCTTGATATTCTTTGCCTCTTCTGCATTGTTGACAAGAATGAGAACGGTTTCGCCGTCCCCCTTAAAAGCAGTTGAAGCAACCTGACTTGCACCTTCGAGGCTGTCCATAACCTCAAGTCTTGTCATGCCCTCTTTTATAAACTGCGTGAAATGCTTATAGGCATAGTATCTGTTATAAAGAACAAGCTCTCCGTCTTTAAGCTCCATAACCCCGTCGCCGTTAACGGCGGTCCAGCTCTGCCATGAAACGGCACCAAGCAAATTCAGATCCTGAATAATAATATTTGCCATATAAACACCGCTGTCAATGGTGGTGGAATCAATTGTCATGGGCAGTTCGCACCATTCGCTCATTTCAAGCTTTTTGTCGGGATAATCGTTTCTGAATTTATCGCCTGCCATAGTTTTAAGCTCAAGATTATTATCAAGCCAATAGCTGTGACCTGAATAGGTATCGCAGAAATCATTAAGGATATCGCTTGCAAAGAATTTTTCTATGTACTCATAATAAGCAGGAGAAAGCTCACCGCTTTCGGGTCCGCTGAGCTTATAGGGCGACTTTCTTTCTTTCATTGTAACGGCAAAAAGCTCAAGCAATTCAACAGCTTCATCAGCCGAATAATGACAGCCTTCCTGACCGACCCATTCTCCGCCCCATGACCACTGAGGTTCATTTATTGGCGATATAGCCGTTACGGGATAACCCTGCGCAACAAACCAGTCGGCAATTGTAAGCACATAATCAACAAATTCATCATAGTTTTCTTTGGGAAGATTCGATGCATACGGCTCAAGACCGCCCGAAGCATGTCCGCTTGCCGTCATAGAAAAATGAGGGCTGTTGCAGAAAAGAATTACTTCCTCTGCACCGTATTCAACAGCCTTATCGAGCATTCTTCTTGCGTTTGCATCACGGGTGAAATCATACTCATATTCCCCCGTTTCTTCATTCAGAACATAAAAGCTTTCGGTGCGCCTTGCTGTATCCCATATACGGCAATCAGGATTATCTGCTTCACCGCCTCCGATATTATAGCGATAAATATCAAGACCGAGACCTGTTTTATCATCATAAAGGAGCCTTGCAATTTCATCTGCAGTTTCTTCATCGTCTATGGTCTGCGACCACCATGCAGAGCTTGTGCCGAAGGTTTCAAAAGTCTGATATGTCTCGTACTGATTTACGCCGATGGTCTGAGTTATTTTGTTTGTAAAAACAGTAAAAGTAAACGCCTGCAATGCAGCCAAAATTATGCAAAGAAATTTTGTTATCATTTTATCACTCCGTTTCTTCTATATTTTAATGTATATCGGAAATATATTCAAGCATTATTTTTATCTGACGGTATTGACAAGTAAAAAAAACTGTGTTACAATTCATTTAACAATTAAGTTAAATGTTAAATGAACGAGGTGAACAAATGGGAATACAAAGCACATTGAAAGCCCTTGCGGATCCTACAAGACGTGAAATTCTAGATATGCTGAAAAAAGGGGCAATGTCTGCCGGAGAAATATCGGAGCATTTTTCCGTTAGCTTTGCCGCAATTTCAAGGCATCTTTCGGTATTAAAAGAAGCCGACCTGATTCGTGACGAGCGTGACGGGAAATATATTTATTATGAACTCAACGCCTCTGTTCTTGAAGAAATCATGCTCTGGATAACCGATTTGAAAGGAGAAACCGAAAATGATTAAAAAGAATTGGAAGATGTTATTAATCACATCAATAATTACTCTTTTGCCGATTACGGCAGGACTTATTCTCTGGGATAAGCTTCCCGATGAAATCCCCGTTCATTTCAATTCCGAGGGAGTTGCCGACGGCTTTGGCGGAAAAAGCTTTGCCGTTTTCGGTCTGCCGCTTTTCTTGCTTGCCGTTCATTGGTTCTGTACATTCGTTACAACTCTTGACCCTAAAAGCAAGAATATCACCAACAAAAATCTATCGTTAGTGCTTTGGATTATCCCTGCTCTTTCTATTTTTGTAAGTTCTGTAATTTACGCCTATTCTCTTGGTGCCGATTTTAATCTGAGCGCTGCGTTTATGATTTTCTTTGGCTTCTTTTTTATTGTTATCGGAAACTATATTCCAAAATGCAAACAGAATTATTCAATAGGCATTAAAATTCCGTGGACATTGGAAAGTTCAGAAAACTGGAATTATACTCACCGCCTTGCAGGTAAAACATGGGTAATCGGCGGTCTTGTATTAATAGCAACGTCTTTTTCAAATTTAGTATGGATTTTTTTGGCTGTATTGATTATAATGGTTACAATACCCGTTGCCGGGTCATATCTTTTCCGTAAAAAGGAGAATAAGCAATGATTTACGATACCGTTAAAAACCTTAAAAATTATTCAGCACTCAATCCTGCGTTTGATGCGATTGCAAAGTTCGTTGAAGAAAACGATATGAAGGCTCTTGAATGCGGCGGCTACGATGTTGCCGAAGGCATCAGGGTAGGCATTTCGGAATATGCACCCGAAAACGGCGGCGATTATGAAGCACACAGAGAATATCACGATTTGCAATATGCAATATCAGGCGGAGAATTTATTGATGTTTTACCTCTTGAATTTGCCAAAGACTCAACCGGTTACAAGCCCGATATCGAATTCTTTAAGTCACAGACCGCAGAGGCCGCAAGAATAGCTCTTGCCGAAGGCACCTTCGTTTTCCTTGCTCCCGAGGATACTCACAAGCCCTGCATAAAAATGGACAGCGGCACTATCAAGAAGGCTGTTTTTAAAATCAAAATCTAAATAAAAACGGTGCAGAAAAAAATCTGCACCGTTAATTTTTTATAATTTAATATCAGCCTGTAAGCCGTCTTTGGTAAAAGCGTGAAGAAGCAGTTTCTCTCCTGCCTTTCTCAAATAAACAATAGCTTTTCCGTTGAAGGTTGAGCGAAATTTTTCGGCATAGCAGGTTAAATCATCGGGCTTGCCGTTTTCAATGCCGAGTATTTCACCGTCGCCGATAAGCTGATAATAAATTACCTTATCGTCAGCCGAGGCAATATTGCCGTTTTTATCCTTAAGTTCAACCTCAATCTGAATATGCTCGTCGGAAACTTCATATTTATTTAAGCTGATTATTTCTGTTTCTTCCGGCGTTTGGAGCATATCCACGGCATTATCTGCCCTTGCAGTCAGAACACCCGCTTCATACGGAAATTCCCATGTGACTCTGCAGCCGTCTTCATCCGTCAGGGTCTTTTCGCCGAGTGATTTATCGTTTATAAAAAGCTCTGCCGTTGCAGCGTTGGTATAACAGCTTACCGATACGGTTTCGCCCTCATTTGCGTGATAAACAAAATTATCTGACCATACATTCGTTTTATCTTTCGCTCCTCTCGACACAGCAATTTTAACGAACTTTTCATCTGTCCACAGAGCCTTTCTCTGATAATAAAGCGGTTTTTCATTGCCGCATAAATCAAGCATTCCTGCCTGCGAAATTCTTACCGGCCAGCCTCTGCATTCACCGAGAAAGTCAATTCCCGTCCATAAAAACTGACCGCAAATATATTCGTTATCCCTTACTGCATACCATGCACTTGGCGAGTGTCCGTTTTCGCTGCCGAAAATCACCTTATCGGGGAAAAGCTTATGGTCTTGCTCATAAAAATGCTCACGGTAATTATATCCGGCAACATCAAGAACATCAAAAAAGCCTGTCTTTGTTGAAAGTTCGGGGAAAGAAAGTGCAGAAAGCACGGGTCTTGTTTTGTCAATTGCATGAACTATATCAACAAGCCTTTTTGCAACCGTTGTCAATCGCCTTGCATCGGGCTTTTTATCGTCATATTTTCTCTCTTGTGCAGGCTTATCGGCATCGTTATTGCCCAAAACCTCGTCAAAAAGAGGAGTAACATAAGGGTCGTTCGGGTAATCTATCTCGTTGCCGATTGACCACAAAATAATACTCGGATGGTTTCTGTCACGAAGCACCATCGCCTCAAGATCTGCCTTATGCCACATCGGGAAATCCTCTGCATATCCGAAACGTTTCGGCGGATATACATTGTGTCCCTGCCACCATTTGTTTTTGGCTCCCTCCCATTCATCAAAGGCTTCATCCATAACAAGCAAACCGATTCTGTCACATAAATCAAGCAAATCGGATGAAGGCGGATTATGAGCTGTTCTCAAGGCATTGCAACCGGCTTCCTTAAACTTTTTCAGCCTTCTCTCCCATACACACGCAGGAACAGCCGCACCCAACGCTCCCGCATCGTGATGAACACAAACGCCCTTAAGCTTCATGTTAACTCCGTTAAGGAAAAAACCTTTGTCGGCATCAAAAACCGCAGTTCTTATTCCGAAAGGTATACATATTTCATCCGTTATTTCAGTATTTTTAAGCGAAAAACATCGCAGATTATATATAACGGGATTATCGGAAGACCACAGTTCTGCATCGGATATTTCCACACAGATTTCGCCGTTCTCGCCCTCCGCAATGCACTCTGCAACCTTATTTCCTTGTTTATCTTCGATAATAAACCTTGCACCGTCACAATTTAAAGTTTTATATTCAATATTGATAAGAGCTTTATATTCCGAAATTTCAGAGGTTGAAACAAAAACACCGTTTTTCTCGAAACAGCACATATCCGATATCTCAAGAGTAACATTTCTGTAAATACCGCTGCCCGTAAACCAGCGTGAATCCGCAACCTCGTCATGTTCAACACGAACACTGATTACATTTTCGCCGGCTCGGACAAATTCACTTATATCAAAACTAAAGGTTGAATATCCGTAAGCCCGACTGCCGAGATAATTGCTGTTTATCCAAACACGGGAATGTTTATATACACCGCCAAAGGTTATTCTTACTCTTTTACCGACAATATCCCCGGGAAGCTTAAAATGCTTGCGGTACCATGCAGTGCCGCCGGGAAGATATCCCGTGCCGCTTGCATTTGATTTATCAAAAATATGTTCAACAGACCAATCGTGAGGGAGATTAATATTTTTCCATGCACCGTCGTCATATCCCATATAGTCAGCACCAACGGAATCACCAAGATGAAATTTCCAACCTGCATTAATATTAAATATGTCACTCATATTATCAATCCTCCGAAAAGAAAATATAATTAGTCTTCAGTTGATTTGTTTGAACTCTTTTTTGCGGAATACGATCCGAAACACGCAATGCCAATAAATGTAACAAGTCCTATCACTGTAATAATTTTCTTATACCTTGTTCCATCATATAAGCTTACATAGTTATCTGATATATTTGTCTCAGATAAGACCGCACTTTCCTCATCCGTCGAAGGCTGAACAACCGATTCGGAACCCACTGTTTCATCCGTCACAGAAACAGAAATATAGACTTCCGAAATATAGATATCTTTTTCATAATAAATAACTTTTACCGTTTCTTTCTGCGTTTTTTCAACTTTAGTTGTTTTTTCGGTTGTACTGTTCTCTGTTGCTTCTTTAATTGATGTGCGACTTGAATAACTGTAAGTTGGCAAAGTTGTTGTTACATAACCCGTTGTTGATTGTTTAGTTGTACTTTTCTTTGTTGTCTTTGCCTTTGTAGTCTTTTTTTGAGTCGTTGCTTTATTTGTGTAAGAATCTTTGTTGGCATCAGGATTATATGCAGGATCAGAATTGTCAACGGTTGGACTAATAATATGTTTTTCAGCAGGCTCATATTTCTCGTTAACAACTACAAACTGATAATGATTTGAATAAAAGCCTTGTGAATCTATAAAACGAACATCGCAATCAATGAATTCAGGTAAACCGGACTTGAAGCCCACTCTTATCTCACATGTAGCACCTTGATTCTTATCAATAAAAACAGAACCGTCAAAGCTGTAAGGGTTAATATTTTCCGTAAAAAAGCCGTCTGCAGCAGTAACTTCAAAAGTTGATGAACCTTCAATATTAAGACAAATTCCGGCTTCGGTATTTTCAACCGTAAGATCAGGATCATTAAAAAGATAGCACATAAAAAGAGCATCATTTTCATAATCAAATTTAAATTTTACAACGCCAAAATCGACTCCGCAATTACTTTCTCCGTCAACAAGTCTATAAACAGTTGCACCATCCCATTCAACGCCGGTATCTATACCGTCAATTTTAAAAGAAAAAGCAGAAAAAGTCAAAGCATTAATAAAAAAGACTAAAATAATTAACGAAAAAACATGTTTCATAAATACACCTCATTTTACGCAATGGTTATTTTATCCTGCATATATTAATGACACAAAAAGAAGAATGTTACAATAAAAGATTAACTTTCTCCTTTTTCAACAAAATTCGAGGAATTATTTTAGGAAACATAAACAAAAAAACCGTCTCAATGAGACGGTAGCAAACTTGATAATACACCCTGAAAACTGAACAAAGATGGGATAAAGGAAAGTAAAGTGAACTAGATTAATATGGTCAAGCCCTCGACCTATTAGTATTGCCAAGCTGAACGTGTCACCACGCTTACACATGCAACCTATCAACCTCATAGTCCATGAGGGGTCTTACTGGCTTACGCCATGGGATATCTTATCTTGGAGGCGGCTTCACGCTTAGATGCTTTCAGCGTTTATCCGTTCCGCACTTAGCTGCCCGGCTGTGCTACTGGCGTAACAACCGGTGCACCAGCGGTGCGTCCATCCCGGTCCTCTCGTACTAAGGACAGCTCTCCTCAAATATCCTGCGCCCACGACAGATAGGGACCGAACTGTCTCACGACGTTCTG